>CAYTXF010000012.1:42331-43558 GCA_964440745.1 uncultured Bacteroides sp. | reverse complement strand
CATTATTCGGCCATCAGGTATGGCTATGGAATTGCTGGTAGTATAGTTTGTAAATTCATTAGTGGATTTATTTAGGGAGTAAAGGCCTTCACCATAACTGCCAAAATATCGATATTCATCATCTTCTTCCATAGAATAGATCTTGGGGAGTTCTTTCTTTTCTCTTCCCAACATTGTGCTTGGAAAGTCCCATTCCTCACTTTCCATTTTGTTCCATGCGATGGGATATGAAAGACCGCCTGACCAAAGAGTGCCCTCCTGATCCTCAAATACAGATACTGGGTTAGAAAAGCCTTCAGGCAAATGTGGCCTTTCAGACTTATGATGCCTAAAAAGAGGGGATTTGAAATCGCAATATATCAAACCATCATTAATCGTGCCAATCAAGACTACCCCACTTGAGTCAGTCATTAGGCAAGTGGTTTTCCCTATCTTTCTATCTTGAATCAGTGGCATAGTCATACCATTATGATTCATCTTCAATACTCCATTTTCAGTGCCTAACAGCAGCGCGCTATCGGCGCGGATTTCCGACATAGAAATGACGGCTGAGTTATCAGTAAGCCCCTGTGGCTTGACCGTTCTTAAGATTGATTGAGAAGCTACATAGGGATTGTCCAATTCTATTAATCCGGTTTTGGAGGTGATAATGTATATTCTATCGCTTAAGTCCTGATATAGGTTGATTATTGGACTGCATCTTTGAGTTTTTTCATAATTTATCAAGTTTTTTTCATGAGGAGAATAACGAAACACGCCCCTTTCCTGAGTACCTATCCATATTTGTCCCAAGCGATCTTCCAAAATTGAGGTAATCAGTGACAGACTTTCCGGCTTTTCTGACAATAAAGTACGGCTTTGGCCAGAAGCCAAATCGAATTCCGATAATCCGCTGCCTCCTATCAGCAAGTTCCCCGATGTCAATTTAATTATGGTATGATACGGGGGTTCAATTGGCAATTCAATTGATGAAAATTTTCCGGTCTTTTTATCATAACATCCAAATGCCTGGTAAGTAATGAAATAAATCTTCCCGTCTGCAGCAGGTGCTATTCCCAGCACATCATTGTACATTTTTGGATCGGTATGAGCTGAGAGAGGGAGATAAGTAGTCACCTCTTTTCCATTAAAGCACGAAAGGCCTAATCGGGTGGCCATCCACATGCAGCGATCATTATCCATCTTAATGTCATGGATATAATTGCTGAGCAAGCCATTTTCTGTGGT
>CAYTXF010000012.1:0-42231 GCA_964440745.1 uncultured Bacteroides sp. | reverse complement strand
CATTATCCATCTTAATGTCATGGATATAATTGCTGAGCAAGCCATTTTCTGTGGTAAGTTGCACTGAAGTCTCTCCTTTTATAACAAAAGCGCCTAAAAGGATTACAAGAATAATATAAAGATGTGGTGAATTTAGAGATCTGCGAAGATTCATATGGAGTTTTTCTTGTGAATAACAAAGTTAGACATTCAGCGCACAGCGGCTTGGGCCAAGTAGACGGCGATAAGGCCGAGAGCTACGCTGCCTCCCACCCATTGATGCTGAATAGCCTTAGTCAGCAGATATCGGCAAACCGACCCAATGGCCCCTCCCAATGCGATATACAGCAGTGTCTTCATCAATTGATCTTTGAGGCAATATTCCTATGGTTCATTATTGCCAGCATGCCTATCGTAAGTAACATTTTCTTTTTCATGATTATGAAAGGAGTAAATTTTCAAGAACTAAAGCAAAGTTAGTAAAAAATCTGCAAATTACAAAATGTGGTTTCTTTTTTTGTATAAGATTTTCCGAGACAAAAAGACCCATTTTGTCATTGTCAAGTAGATAAAACCGTAAATTATTGGATTACAAAGGATTTTTAGTGATAATTAATTTTGGGATAATAGGATTTTAATCGGGTTGTTAAGTGCTGAGGGGTAATTTTGCACCAGTTTCTATCACACATAATCAACGATAAACTCCAATACAATCATGAAAAAGAATCTACTTACGACTGCTGTGTTTGTGGCTTTCGGCGCAACGATGCTGAATGCCGAAAGCGTGACCGTAACAACCGGTGAAGATCTGATTGCAGCTGCTGCAGCTGCCGAAGAAGGCGATGTGATCACAGTCGATGGCCCCGTGGTGGTATCGCCGCGCGTGACAGTAAATGGCAAGACCAATGTCACCTTCCAGGGCATCAATGGCGCCAGCATCACAGGCAATGGCAATGTGGCTATGAAGGTTAATGGCCAGTCAACAGGCATCCTTATTAAGGACATCGACTTCGTCGACAACAATTTCTCAGGCGATGGCATTGCCCTGGGTGTCGACGGCCAAGCTGTAGTGACTCTTGAGAATTGCGGCTTCTACAACAATGTCTCCGGCAGCGGCAAGGGTATTCTCTATATGGATCAGAACTGTTCGGTGACTCTCATCGATTGCACATTCGAAAACAATACCACCAACGATCAGGCAGTAATCTATAGCAACTCAGATGCTAACACCCTGACAGCCACAGGCTGCGCATTCCTCAACAACGCATCAACTGGCGAAGGCGCACAAGGAGGCTTAAGCTACCTGCGCAACACCTCTGGCTCATTCACTGACTGCCTTTTCATAGGCAACACCAGCAACAATAAAGGCGGCGTAGTATACTTCGGTGGCGGCGCTACCAACACAGTGACATTCAATCGCTGCGCAATGCTCCAGAACTATGCAAAGAATGGCGGCGTAGTATTCTACGACCATGGCGGACAGATGGACCTCAATTTCTACAACTGCACCATCGCTGAGAACTCGGCAGCATCCAATGGTGGCACTGTCTATCTCAACAACAGCAATGCTGCCACAAACTTCAACTTCTACCAGTGCACAATGCGCGACAACACCACCGAGGGCAACACTGGCAACTGCGCCGGTCTCTTCTTCGTAAAAGTGCTTAGCACCGTCAACATTGTTAACTCCATCTTTGAAAACAACCTGGCCACCAATGGCAGCCGCTCGATTTCTGACCTCGCTTCCAACAACAATGCCGCCACAATCAATGTGGAAAACTCAGTAATCGATCAATATGATGTTTCGGAATCATCAACCATCACCGTAAATGAAGAGTCAGTGGTAAACCTCTCTAACCAGGAAGATTATGATGGCAATTATGCCGGCCTTACCCTCCCCATCGACGAAGAGCTCAACTGCTACACCGTAGCAACCGAAGAGTCAAAAGCAGCCACAATGGGCAATCTGGCTCTTAATCCCGCTGACCTTACCACAGATCAGCTTGGTCAGGAGCGTACCCTGCCTTACATCGGAGCTGTGCAACTGCTCACCGGTGGATCAGGCATTAGCGATGCATTCGTAGCTAACCAGTTAAGCATCAACGGCCGTGAAATATCAATCCATGCTCAGTCAACAGTTCAGGCTCAGGCCTACAACCTCCAAGGTCGCCTTGTGGCTACAACCAATGGCACTGACATGCAGCTCACCATGCCTACCGCAGGTGTATACGTAGTGACAGTTAGCGATGGTCGCAACATGCAGAGTACAAAAGTGTTGGTAAAATAAATAACATACATCTATTCTCACGGATGAGGGGGGCATTGCGCCTCCCTCTTTTAAAGATAATGCAACTAAAGATAATATTACGGATTTCTAACCATCCCCTTACTTAATATTTACAAATCTAACACCGAGAGCAAAATGAACATGATTCTCAAGAAAAGCCCCTTCTTTATCGGGATTGCCCTGATTGCCTTAGCTGCCTCTTGCCAGAACAACTCAGAGACAGTGAAGGAACCAGTGGATTATGTCAATCCCTACATAGGCAACATCAGCCATCTGCTGGTGCCTACCTTCCCCACAGTGCAACTCCCCAACTCTCTTCTGCGCATCTATCCTCAACGCAGCGATTACACTTCCGAACGCGTCAACGGTCTCCCCCTCATAGTAACCCATCATCGCGAACGTTCGGCTTTCAATCTGACTCCATGTCGCAACATGCCCATTGAGGCTAAATCCTACAATTACGACAACGAAGTAATTACTCCCTATTACTATTGTACGGAATTAGACGACAATCAGATGAGCGCGGAATTTGCTCCTTCGCATCAGAGCGCCATCTACAGCATTGGGTTCAGCCCAAATGATGACGCCATCATTGCCTTAACGGCTAAGGGAAGTGCCAACTGCACTGGCAATACCATTACTGCCATGCAAGATCTGGGCAACAATACCAAGATTTACCTTTACTTGGAGACTGAAGACTCTCCAATAGAAAGTGGTGCAGTGACTGATGGAAAAATAGTTGGCACCCAATCAGAAGCCCATGGAGATGCAGCCTGCGTGGCCATGCACTTCGCACCTGGCACTGAGAAAGTGAACCTTCGATATGGGGTGTCTCTGATCAGCGCCGAACAGGCGAAAAAGAATCTTGAGCGTGAGATATCGGATTATGACTTGGATGCCGTGGCCCAAAACGGGCGCAAGGAATGGAATCAAGCCCTGAGCCACATACAGGTAGAAGGCAATGATGAAGATGCCAAGACAATTCTTTACACATCATACTATCGCACATTCGAGCGACCAATCTGCATCAGTGAGGATGGCTTCTATTTCAGTGCCTTTGATGGCAGTGTGCATGAAGACGGAGGCCAGCCTTTTTATACCGACGACTGGATTTGGGACACCTATCGCGCAGCGCATCCGCTCCGTCTGCTCACTGAGCCTCAAAAAGAAGAGAACATCCTCAATTCTTATCTTGAAATGGCGGATCAAATGGGCAATGGATGGATGCCAACCTTCCCTGAAATTACTGGCGATAGCCGACGCATGAACAGCAACCATGGCGTGGCTTCCGTGGCTGATGCTATGGCAAAAGGATTGCGAATCGACACCTTGCGAGCCTATGAAGCATGCCGCAAAGCCATTATGGAGAAAACATTGGCTCCTTGGTCGGCATATCCAAACGGAGTCATCGATGAATTCTACCATGAACATGGGTATATTCCTGCTCTTCAGCCTGGCGAATCCGAGAAAAATTCTAATGTCAACGCTTCTGAAAAGCGTCAGCCCATAGCCGTGACGCTGGGCACAGCCTATGATCAATGGTGCTTGTCGCGCATTGCCGCAGCATTAGGCAAGACCGACGATGCCGACAAATTCTTCCAATGCGGTTGCAATTATCGCAATGTCTATAATGCTGACACACAGTTCTTCCATCCTAAGGATAAAGACGGCAAATGGATTGAACCATTTGACTATCGCTGGTCAGGTGGCATGGGAGCTCGCGAATATTATGGAGAGAACAATGGTTGGGTTTACCGCTGGGATGTGCCTCACAATGTAGCCGATCTGATAAAGCTTATGGGCGGAGCCGACGAATTTGTGGCCAATCTTGACCAAACTTTTTCCGAACCTCTGGGAAAGAGCAAATATGAATTCTATTCCCAGCTTCCCGATCATACAGGCAACGTAGGACAATTCTCCATGGCCAATGAGCCCTCGCTGCATGTGCCCTATCTCTACAACTATGCCGGCAAGCCTTGGAAAACACAAAAGCGCATCCGCCAAATGCTTGACACATGGTTTCGCAATGATCTTATGGGTATTCCCGGCGATGAAGATGGAGGCGGCATGTCGGCCTTTGTGGTATTGTCACAGCTTGGCTTCTATCCCGTAACTCCCGGCATGACTGCCTATAACATTGGCAGCCCTATGTTTGAAGATGCCAAGATACAATTGCCCAATGGCAAAGTCTTTGAGATCAAGGCTCACAATGCCAGCAAAGAAAACAAGTACATACAGAGCGCTACCCTTAACGGACAAGAATGGAACAAGCCCTGGTTTGATCACTCCGACATCAAAGACGGAGGCATCTTGGCCTTGGAAATGGGTCCACGCCCTAACACCCAATGGGGCAGTGATGTAAATGATGCTCCACCTTCGGCCGGAATTATTCGATAACTCAGAATTTTAATTAAAACTTAGTGCAAATGTACAAATTTTGACAAAAATTTTGTACATTTGCACATTACTCTTTTTTCCAACCTCTAATTCCTCCATGAGATCCAGATTACATTGTTGTTTATTTATAGCCCTTGCTCTAATAGCATTACCTGCATCCTTGGTGCACGCCAACGTGCCAAGGGTAGCCTATGGACTCCATTTGAATTCCCATCGCACCATAGGTCAGCAACGCACAATGCTAATGCTTAACGACAGCCTCCCTATCCCGGCAGGCGACGAATTGCAAATAGCATTTGAAATGGATGTGCGCAACGAACCCGACCTATGGGGCCCAATCATGCATATTTCCACCGACAATGGCCAGCAGCTTCATTTCAGCTACGCTCTTAATGAGGCCAACAAACTGTCGCCCGCTATTCTCTGTCGCGATGAAATACATCTGATGAATCGCCAAGTGAAGCCTGGCGAAACCTTCCCTGTGAAATTGACGCTTAACCAACGAGCCAATAAGATCGAGCTCATATATGGCACTCTTGACACTGTCATCGATGCCCATATACAGGGGGCTAAGAATTATGTGATAAAATTTGGTCGCACCAATCAAAGCGGTGATGTGGCTCCGGTTAACATCCGGGATGTGCGCATCAGCAGAGATGGCAAGCCCATATACTATTGGAAACTGGCCCAGCATGATGGCGATATCTGCCATGATGAAATACAGGGCGCAATAGCTCGAACGAGCAATCCCAATTGGCTCATTGACAAGCATGTCAAATGGGATCTGATTTTTACTGACACCATTAAGGGAGAAGCCGACATGGTGTTTGATTGCAAGAATCAGACGCTCAACTTAGTACAACCCGAAAAGATCCGGCAATATTCGCTCTATGGGCAGCCTGTAGGCACCATTGCAGTGCATGGGGGCGATAAGATGACGCCAAATCCTGGCCATTGTGTCTTTGATCCAATAAGTGAAGAAATCATCTCCTACTCGCTGGCCGAGAAGGAGCTGTCACGCTTCTCTTTTGACAAGGCTGCCTGGGGAGCACATCCCGCACCCACTCAGGATTTAGTCCACTTCAACCATGCTCGCGCTTTTAATCCGGCTGATTCCAGCTATTATTTCTTTGGAGGATACGGTCATTACGCTTACCATAACGATCTCTATCGCGTCAAGCCTCATTCAGGGGTGATTGAAAGCGTGGAATATACCAATGCCATCCCTCCACGCTTTGGCGCCACTATGGGAATTAAAGACAATAAGCTGTATATTACTGGCGGACGAGGCAATCAATTGGGCAAGCAGGCCTTAGAAAGCTATTTCTATTATGATATGTGGGAAATTGACCTTGCCACAATGGAAGCCCGCAAATTATGGGAAATCCCCGGGGATGAAATGCAAAAAGGCTGGATGCTGTCCAATAGCATGATTTGGGATGATAACGACAAAGCCTTCTATGTTGTGAACATGGATGATGAGGGAGGCAAGCTTCTGCGCATCTCTCCTGAAGAGCCAAAAGTGGAGCCAGTATCGCGTCCCATCCTCAACAAAAACCCATACCAGGATTTCGACTATAGCCTCTTCTATTGCCCTGAGGCGAGCAAATTTGTATTCATTGTTGACAAGATTGGCGTAAATAAATTGCACACCATTTCGGTGTACACTCTCAACACGCCGCTTCTCGACGAAGCATCGCTATTGCAAACTCCGGCAGAAACAAAAGGACAATTCCCATGGTGGTGGATAGCCTTGGGTGGCGTGGTAGTAGTGGCCGCGGCTATTTGGTTGATATTGCGTGGCCGCAAGCGCAAAGAAGTACCTGACAAGGGCAAAGTCATCAGTCAGCCGACAACTCCGGTAGAATCAAATGCCTCTCAGACCCAAGAAGAGGAACCCGAAAAGAAATATTACAATACTGACAAGAGTTTCGTAGGATTGCTTGGATGCTTTGGTGTGCGTGACAAGCAGGGTGTCGACATTACCTCATCCTTCTCGCCCCGCATCAAGCAGCTCTTGCTTCTGTTGGTGCTTTATAGCGAAAAATCGCCTAAGGGCATTTCCGCTGACCGCCTCACTGAATACATTTGGAATGACAAAGATGAGCGTTCGGCTCGCAATAACCGCAATGTCACAGTGCGCCGCTTGCGTGTCTTGCTCGAAGAAGTGGGCAATATTGATCTGAAATTTGATGGCGGTTTCATACGCATCGATTTTGGAGATGATTGCCTCTGCGACTATCATGAGTTGCATAAATGCTATCAGCAATTTGAGAAGGCCGCTGATGGAGTTATCGACCCAGAGCTTCGTGCTCGCATTCAAGAATTGCTGTTGCGAGGCGCCCTGCTTCCCAATACCCAGGACGAACTTCTTGATCCATTCAAAGATACCGCTTCAAGCATGTCGCTCGATATGCTTAGCCATCTGCTGCATGCAGAAACCAATCGCAATGTTGCAATCAACATTGCCGAACTCATGCTGCTTCATGATCCTCTCAATGAGGAGGCTCTTTCGGCAGTATGCCGCATGCTTGCCGAGCAAGGCAAAGTCGGGCTGGCAAAGAGCACATATGATCGATTTGCTCGCGCTTTCCAAGATACAATGGGAGAACCCTTTACGGTTTCATTCTCCGACATCCTTAGCGGCAAAACAGAGTAACAGCTAATCCACCTAAATCATCAAAAAGGATCATCAAAAAGGATCATCAGAAAGGCCTTGCCGGGCATCCGGCAAGGCCTTTCTTCTATTGACAAAAATGGTAAGGATTATTGATGAATCAGGCGGATGTAATTGATGTCAATTGTGCCGCTTTCGATATTGAGGATCACTTCACGCCAGCGATAAAAGTCAAAGTCAACTGTGGCAATAGTTGCATCCGACCATGAGCCTCCGGTCGAGGGAAGAGCGACTGTCTCTCCCATATTTCCACCGGCATCGACGCGGACTGCCGCTGAACCATTGGATGCATATCTAATCACGATATCCGTGGTGCCAGCGCGGAAAGGAAGCTCAGCCCATTTGAGCCACTCGCCAGCCTCGGCGTCGGTCACGCACCATCCAGCCCAGCCATCGTTGCAACGCATGACATCAAGATCGCCTTTGCGATATTCTCCACCGCTATTTCCCGAGGTAAGATCACTATAGAAATCGCAGCCTTCGGCCTCAACGCGCAAATTAGCGGGATATGCAACTTCAAAGTTTGAATTGTTCTTGCGCAAGATATTGATACGCTGATTGGGAAAATCATAATAGGTCTGATCCTCGCAGCGCCAATATGCAGCATTCTCAGCCATGTCATCGAAACTTTCGCACACTACCAGATCAGCGCCTCCCGAAATGAAAGTGTCGAATGCGTTTGTGAGGGTCTTGCCATGATTTGCATCAATGAATTGCCAAGCCCCAGAAATATCGCCAACCGAGAAGCCAGGCACGGTTACGCCCACATTGTGACCGTTATAACTATATAATGTGTGATTGAAATTGGTGGCTGTCGAATTGGCAGCGGCTGTAAACCAATTGTGGAGAGCTTCTACATCATCGCTTGTAATCTCGCTATCGCGATTCAGGAAATCCTTGTCGGCAATGATGAAAAGATCCTCGCCAAAGCGAGCCTTGAAATCTGCATGCAGGCGGTCAAGTATGGCCTTTACATATCCGGCATTGTCGCCAGTGACAAAGCCGTTGATGCTCCATATCATAAGCACAGGCATGCCCTGATAGCGCAGCAGATACTTGTTATTCTCGGAATTCTCATTATAGAAATTGTCAAAGGCGCGCATGATATTGTAATCCCATATGTAAGGATAGATGCGATCGGTATCATAAATGGGATAATCGGCAGGATTATGGCGCGAGTAGCTGCCATTCTCATTCATATTCATTGCAGCCGACCATGAGGCAGGGGCATCATCAAATATGGCAATCTTCAGATTCTCCTCGCCGCGGCGCTTGAGAGCCGCGATAAAGTCGGCAATGCGAGTAGGATCGCCATGATCGCGATAATATTTGTTGCTTTGCACCTTGTTCTCCTCGCCCTTTGGCAAGATTCCTCGGCAGTTGGGCATCACGAAGTCTATGCCTGATGCCACCATTTGCTCCACCAGATCATTATAGAAATCATCATCGTTGGCGCCAGAAATCATCTGAAAGAGGGGCAGATTATAATTAGTAGTAGAAGAGGTTTGAGCCACAGTCTGCAATTCTCCTCGGCGCAGTTCGCCCTGGAAGCTAAAGATTGCTCCCAATAGGAAGTCGTGGTCGTCGCGGAAGTCACCCACGGTGAGAGTCTGCACCTCATCATCGTAGACTTTGAATCCGTCGTTGTCGTCGTCGCTGCAAGCGGCCATCATCATCAGGGCTGGAAGAGCCGGCAATATGTATTTTGCTTTCATGTTTATTTTTGATTAGGTCTATGCCTGCGGCTATGTTTCCGCAGGCATAGCGATTAATTATTCAGTATAGAGTTCGACGTAAGTCCACTTAAAGTTGCCTATCTTCATATCCCATTCCCAGGTGTAATAAGGCCAGCTTTCGTCGATGCCCAGATCTTCCCAGGTGAAATTGTTGATGTTCTCATACATGGCTTTGTATTCCTCGGGCACAAAGATTGAGATTTTGGTGCCTTGTCCATTGAATACCGAGGCGCGTGTTGATTTGGTGTCAGTGCCGCGCATGGTCTCGAGCACCTGGAGAGGTTTGGTCTTGAGATGGAAAGCAGTGGTGGCGCTGCCAAGACCCTCGAAACAATAGCCATAGAGATATTCTATCGTTGAGGGGAGATAAACCTCCATCAAGCCGGTGCACACTGCAAAAGCATGGCGATCGATATATTTCACGCCTTCGGGGATTACTATTGACTTAAGATTGGCATCTCTGCGGCAAAGCTCCATGGGAATGTACTCCAATTGGCCATGAGTCGGGAGCACCAGTGTGGTCAGGGCCGAGCAATCGATAAAGGCCGAGTTGGGTATCACCGTGTTAGTGATTGCGGCGAGATTGATGTCCTTAAGGGTGCTGCCAGCCAATTTCTTAAGGAGAGCCCAGTCGGCATCGGTAAGAGGACCGCTAAGCTCGATCGATGCTATTGTTTCCTTAATGCCATAGCCATCAAGAATGTCTTCAAGACTGCGGCTTCCATCGAGAGTGATCACCGGGTTAGCATCCTGAGTGAGATCAAGAGTAGCAGTGTAGGCACCGTCGGAACTCTTTAAGCGCACAGTGCCCACGCGATTCACCGGCACATCGTTGGCCGCATAATTGATTTCTACGGCATTATCCTTCTTTTGTGCCACCGAAAGCCAGCCGCTTGAAAGATTGTCGTAAGAGAAATCCACATCCCAGCCATCGACTTTCTTGGTGGTAAACTCCACAGTGAACGAACCGCCGCTCTTCCCCAAGTTTTCGGCTGTAAGCAGATCGGCATTGCTGATAGTGATGCCCAGAGGCACATTGGCTGCCTGGGTGATCGAGAATTCACGCATGCGTTCGCCAGACACCAATATGAATGTGGTGGCGCGCTGCTCATAGGTGGGATTGTCTTCAGCCTCGATGGTCACATTGATGTTCTGTCCTCCGCGACCTTTCTTTTCAGAAAAGGTGAGCCATGAGGCATCACAGAGGATCTGCCAAGAATGGTCGACAGTGAAGGTGAAGTTTTCGATCTGAGTCTCTTCGGCCGGGAAGATCAGCGTAGGCACGCTGGTCACAGTGAAAAGAGGCTCTGTAGCTGTCACGGTGTCATCATCGCTGCATGAGCAGAGACCGACGAACAAAGAGGCCATCAACCAGCCTCCGATTTTGTTTTTCGTGAGATACATAGATTCTGCAAAAATAATTGATTAGAAATTTTTTATTGCAAAAGTATTGTAGTATTATTAAAAATGAGTACCTTTGTGAATTACAAGTAGATAAAAGGTTGATTAAAACTATTTAAGTGGAATTTAATCCTTTTTAAGTAAAAATTAATCATCACTTAAACGCAAAAAAATATTGTCTTTAATCTTGCCGCCGTAATTTTGCGACAAGAAATCAGGGAGCCATGAGAGACCATCGCTTCCACTTAAATAAACTAATCATGAAAAGAACCCTCGCAAAAGTTCTAAAGACAATGGGCATTACTAAATGCTTGGCCTTGGCTGGAATGTTGCTGGCTACTCTTTCGCTCAGCGCCCAGACAGTCCGCACGATTACCGGTACGGTGGTCGACGATCAAGGCGAACCTGTAATTGGAGCTGCGGTGCGCACCAATGCCACCCCTCCTGTTAGTGTCAACACCGACATCGACGGCAACTTCACATTGAAAGCCGCGACTGGTCAGACAATCGAGATTACCTACGTGGGCTGCCGTCCTGCAAAGGTAAAGATTACCGATGCCGATACATATAATATAGTATTGGAGACAGAGGCCAACACGCTCAACGAAGTAGTTGCCATCGGTTATGGTACTCAGAAGAAAGCCACCCTGACAGGTGCTGTATCATCCCTTGGAGGCGATGAGATGGTAGTCTCGAAGGCTCAGGATGCCAAAAACATGCTTACCGGTAAGATTCCCGGCGTGCGCGTGACCCAGAACACTTCCGAGCCTGGCAACTTCGACTATGGCAACTTTGATATTCGCGGTTACGGAAGCAGCCCGCTGATTGTGGTCGACGGTGTGCCTCGCGGAAATTTCGAGCGCTTGGATCCTAACGAAATCGAATCGATTTCAGTGCTGAAGGACGCCTCAGCCGCCATCTACGGTGCACAAGGTGGTAATGGCGTAATACTCGTGACCACAAAGAAGGGCACGCAAGGCCGCGCCAAAGTCACATATTCTATGTATTATGGTATCCAGACACCGGCCGAGGTGCTTCGCCCCGTAGGCAGTGTGGAGCGCATGACCCTGTTCAATGAAAAATCGATGCGAAGCCTCACCAATCCGGTGCTTACCTATACTGATGATCAGATCAATGCTTATCTTACTGGAGAAAAGATCAGCACCGACTGGTACGATGCCGTGATGGCAGGCCACGCTCCACAGCAGCAACACAATGTTGGCGTAAGCGGAGGCACCGAGAAGGTGGACTATTTCGTCAACTTCAGCTACATGGATCAGAAGGGTTTCTTCAAGAGCGACGATCTTGACTACAATCGCTACAACGTGCGCGCCAATATCAACGCCAGCATCACCGATTATCTGCGCTTCAGCACAAAGATTGCCGGCACTCTCGATGAGCGCACTGCTCCCTACAATGGTTCTTCATACCTCGTGTTCAATTATCTCGGGCGCTCTGTTCCTGATGAGACCATCTACGCCAACAATAACACTGACTATCTGAGCAAGCCCAGCGCCGACATACAGAATCCGGTAGGCATGATGGATTTCGACAAGAGCGGTTATCAGAAGACCACTAATAAGATCTTCACCTCTACTTTCACTCTCGAGCTCGATGTGCCTGGCGTGAAAGGTCTCAAACTTAAGGGCCTCTTCAGCTATGACAACACCATCAAGGATGTGAATACTTGGCAGTCGGAATACAACGAGTACACTTACGATGCAGCAACCGAGACTTATACAGCATACACCCGTCAAAGTCCGGCCAAACTGACACGCAGCTATAGCAACAGTTGGAGCCGCAACATGCAAGGATCGATCAACTACGACAACACTTTCGGTCTCCACCATGTGTCAGCTCTCTTCCTCTATGAGCAGTCTTATTCTAAGTACGATGACCTCAATGGCAGCCGCTATTTCACTCTTTCTATCCCCTACATGTATGCTGGCGATAGCGAGGACCAGGTGGTCAACGGTGGCAACATCAGCGAGACAGCTCGTCGCGCATGGGTAGGCCGCTTGGCTTATGATTTCGATCAGAAATACCTCCTGGAGTTCGCTTTCCGCTATGATGGTTCATCAAAATTTGCCAAAGGTCACCAGTGGGGTTTCTTCCCCAGCGTGCAAGCCGGTTGGCGCATTAGCGAGGAAGCATTCATGAAGAGCACTCGCGACTGGCTCGACCAACTCAAGATCCGCGGATCATGGGGCAAGATGGGTGATGACAGCTGTGCCGCCTACCAATTCGTGTCAGGCTACAATTATCCCAATACCAGCGGTTCGCTCTACAACAATTATCCCAAGGGTTACGTGTTCGACGGCACTGTGGTCAATTCGCTTGGCTTCCGTTCAGTGGCCAACCCCCTGATTACCTGGTATACAATTAAGACCACCAACATCGGTATCGATGCCGACTTCTTCCACAGCCGATTGGGATTCACCGCTGAATTCTTTATCCGCAACCGCGACGGACTGCTGGCAACCCGCAACGTGACCGTGCCCGGCACATTCGGATCCACAATGTCGCAAGAGAATATCAATAGCGACCGCACCAAGGGTTTCGAACTCGAACTGCGCCACAACAATCGCCTTGGCGATTTCACATACCATGTAAGCGGCAACATGTCGATTACTCGCACACAGTGGCATTATTACGAACGAAACCCAAGCGGTAACTCGATGGAAAATTGGCGCTCCGTATTCAATACTGACCGCTACAATGACATTTGGTTTGGCTATGGCTCCAACGGCCGCTACACCGATTGGAACTCGATCCAGTATGCCAATGTTTACACTGGCAACTCGGTTCTCCCTGGCGATTACATTTACGAGGACTGGAACGGTGATGGCGTGATAGACAGCAACGATATGTATCCAATTGCTACCACTACCAATCCTACCAGCGACCTTAAAGATAAGAAGAACCACCCCCTGCTCAACTTCGGTATCACCCTCGGAGGCGAATGGAAAGGATTTGATCTTACCGCAACATTCCAGGGCTCAGCCATGAGCTATGTAGCCTATAGCGAACAGCTTTCTCAGCCTCTCGCCTGGAATGGCAATGCTCTTGACCTGTTCCTCGACCGCTGGCATCCCGCCGACGCAAAAGCTGATCCCTACGACCCAACAACAAAGTGGATTTCAGGATATTACAGCTATGGAGGCACCACACCTCAGGAAAATTCTGAATTCTCTATCCAGAAGGGCGATTATGTGCGTCTGAAGAATCTTGAAGTTGGCTATACACTGCCCTACAAATGGACAAAAGTTTGCGGTGTGCAGAATCTGCGAGTATACTTCAGCTCTTACAACCTCTTCACCATCACCGGCGTGAAAGGCATGGATCCTGAAAAGCCTTCAACTCTCTACGGCTACATGTACCCGCTCAACCGCAGCTACAACTTCGGAGCAAGCATTACTTTCTAACCATCACCCTCAAACTTCTCAACTATCATGAAATTTAATAAAATCATCATAACGGCGCTCGCTGGTCTGGCTCTTGCATCATGCCAGGATCTTGACATCGCACCTAAAAATGTGATTAGCGGCGAGGACATCTACGATGAGGCCGGCATCACAGCTTATATGGCTGCCCTGTATGGGCGCCTGCCTATGGAGGACTTCAATGTCTCGCCATCATCTGGCCAGGAGGGCTTCTTCGGCTGGGGTTGCATGCCCTGGGACATGTGCTACACCGGCGAAGCTGTATGCTCCAATGAGCTGGGCTGGACATTCGACAACTGTGTCAAAGGATACTGGAGCGCAGGCTACCAAGTGATTCGCAATGCCAACACCCTGATTCAGGACTTGCCTAACTATGTGGGCAAACTCACAGGCGCCGAGGAATGGCTGGCAGAAGCTCGCTTTGTGCGCGCCTATACATATTTCGCTCTTGTAAAGCGCTATGGCGGCGTGCCTATCCTGGAAGAGCCCCAAGAGATGAGCAGCAACGAGGAGGATCTCTACATTGCTCGCAGCAGCCACAAGGATTGTGTGGATTTCATTCTCAGCGATCTGGATTATGCAATTGAGAATATGACTGCCACTAAGACCGCCGGCCGTGGCAACCGTTATGTGGCCGCTGCCCTGAAAAGCCGCGTAGCCCTGTATGCCGGATCTGTGGCTCGCTATGGAGGTACTTACAACTACACTGATGAAAACGGCGTGCAAGTGATGGGAATTCCCGAATCCAACGCCAACAATTACTTCGAGCAGGCTTTTGAGGCCGCTGTGAAGTGCGCCGAGGGTGGTTACAGCCTCTACCGTGGCGACAGCGACAAGGCCACCAACTTCCGCAATATTTTCCGCAAAGCTGACACAAGCAGCGAATCGGTATTCATCCGCCAGTACGATGTCAACAACAATGTGCACAGCTTTGATGCCGTGTACTGCATGCCTCGCATGACTACAACTTATGGCGACCGCTTCAACGTGACTCTTGACTGGGTTGAGCTCTTCGACGGACTCCCACTTGACGAGCAGGGTCGCATCAAGACTACCGACGATGATGGCAATTACATAGTCTATGACAATTGCGAGCAACTTTGGGAAAATGCAGAGCCTCGCCTGCGCGGCAGCCTCTTCATGCCCAATGAAACTGCCAAAGGCATAACTGTGGATCTGCGCACAGCAGTCATCAAGGAAGATGTGGATCCCTCCACTCCGATTGCAAAATTCGTAGCCGACGATGGCCAGACCACCACAAGCTATGAGAACAGCAGCACCTGGTACACTCAGCATGTTGACTATACCGCAGAAGCTCGCGATGCTCAGACCCCAATTACCAGTTCGACAGGCGTGAAAATCAATCGCCGTGGCTTAGACGGTCCATCGCTTGTATCCAGCATCCGCACTACCCTGACTGGCTTCCATGGAGCAAAGTGGATCAACACCGATTGGACTCTCGCCGAGACAGTGCTCCACCGCAGCGTGCAAAGCTGGATCGACATCCGCTATGCTGAGGTGCTTCTCAATCGCGCCGAGGCAGCCATAGAGCTCGCACAGAATGGCGTGGCTACTGTCAATGGCGTGAACCTGCTCGAAGATGCCATGGCTTGCATCAACGATGTGCGCGACCGTGCCG
Source organism: uncultured Bacteroides sp. (assembly GCA_964440745.1). Taxonomy (GTDB): domain Bacteria; phylum Bacteroidota; class Bacteroidia; order Bacteroidales; family Muribaculaceae; genus CAG-873. The sequence goes on along the minus strand of CAYTXF010000012.1, from coordinate 26,672 downwards.
GAGCCGAATTGCTCACAAGCACAAGCGAGCTCTCAACCGCCACTCACACCAACGAGCGCATGACCGGCAAGGGCTCATTCGTGTTCGCTCCCACCGAGGGAATTCATGTGGTGCGCGTAGAGCGTTACAAAGAGTTGGCTTTCGAACACAAGGTATATTGGGACCTGCGCCGCTGGTTCACATATCACGATCAGATCAAGAATTATCGTCGCCGCATGCTGAATCCCTTCATGTTTGTCAAGGGCGCTACGATTGATGAGAATACAGGCAATCCTGTCGGCAAGTACATCTACGATGCTCGCGTAAGCGGTGGCGCTCCCAATGGAGGATCTTGGCCAACATCCCGCTACTACGACAAGATTCCAGATGCTCAGCGCAAGATCAACCCGCTCCTTACTCAAAACAATCAATATTAAATCTATAGAAAAAGTCATGAAAACCAATATATTGAAATCAGCAATCATTCTGCTTGCCCTGGGTCTTGGCTTTACAGCCTGTGAAAAAGACAATTACGACGGTCCTGAAGCTGCCATCGAGGGTCAGGTATATGATCACAACGGATTGCCTCTGCAGACAGCAATCGGCACTGGCAGCATGTCGATGCGCATCGTGGAAAAGAGCTATGCCGCTGGTGACAGCACAATTGTGGTGACGCCCCAAACTCTCAACATGGACCAGACTGGCGGTTTCCGCAACACCAAGCTGTTCGCTGGTACTTATGAGATCTGCCCCTGGCAAGGCGCTTTCTATGAAAACGAAGGCGACGGAGCCGAAGCCGATGTGGTGCTGCTCCAGAATGGCAAAACCGCAAAGGTGAATTTCTCAGTGACCCCCTTCCTCTCACTCGAATGGGTAAAGGAACCTTACATGGACTCAGAAGGCTACATGTGCGCATCATTCAAATTCTTCCGCAACAAAAAGGAAGGCTATGATATGCCAGCCCTCAACGACTGCTGCATCTATATCAGCCATACTCAATATTGCGGCACCGAGGCTGACGGCAATTATACCCCCAACCCTACCAAACTGAGTGCCGATATGGAAGGAGTAGAGATTTCCATGAAGTCGAAAATTCCAATCCGCTACGCCATGCATTACTGGGTACGTTTCGGCGCACGCTGCAGCGACACCTACCAAAAATACAATTTCACCACGATTAAGGAAATCGAGGTAACCGAGGTTCAGATCGTAAAATAAGACTTTGATAGCCGTAAGCTATGAATAAGAGTTGTTTTAGTATTTGCATTTTAGCATCCTTTGCCGCGATGGCAATCCATGCGCAATCTTTCGATTTCTCTGCTCCCACTGACTTCCAGACAGTGGGAGTGGGAGAATGCGAAGTGGTGGATGGAGTGCTCCGCAGCCAGGGAGCTTATGCGCTGATCGGAGATCCCAGTCTCAAGAACTATTCGGTAGAGTTCAAGGCGCGCACACCCGAAAGCGAAGACCAAGTGCAGATTTGGGCCGGTTTTCGCACTGCCAACCGTCACGACCGCTATGTAGTGGGCATAAAGGGCGGCCTGCAGGACGATCTTTACTTGATGCGCACAGGCTACATGGGCATGGACGAGCTCATGGGAGTGCGCGAATTAGGTTTCCATCCCGTGCCGGGCGAATGGCACAAACTCAAAATCGAAGTATGCGACAATCGTATTCGAGTATTTGTAGATGACAACAAGCTGCCTCACATCGATATTGAGGATAGCCACAGCGAATATGCTGCTCAGGGGCCTGTGTCGCTTGGAGGCGCATGGCTTGCCGCTGAATTCGATGATGTGAAAATCACTCCCATGGAATCAGGCGCCCTCTCTGGCATCAAGCGTCAAGAGCTCAACCTCAACATGAATGAGGCTCAGAAAGAAACGCTGCGCAAGCAGCAACGAGCCCAATATCAAGGCAAGTCAGTGGCCGCTTTGAATCCCACGCGCACAGTGATTGATCTTGACGGCGATTGGCTTTTCATGCCCAGCTATGGCATCGATGATGCCAGCGCAATTGCAAATGATTGTGACGATCAGAATTGGCATGTGATGACTGTGCCCAATTTCTGGAATCCGAGTCGCATCTGGCTCCATGGGGAAACCATGGGTTCGGCATCCGGCCATCAGTCGAAGGGCGTGTCTGACACTTATTATCAGCAAGAGACCGACCGTTGCGAAAATTACACATTCAATTTTCACAAGACAGGCTATGCTTGGTATCGCCAATGGATAGATCTGCCCGAGGATATCGCTGGCAAAGAGATGCAGCTGCATTTCGACGCAGTTTCGAAGAGCGCCGACGTATATGTCAATGGCGAACTGGCCGGCAGCCACTTGGGCATGTTTGGCGAATTTGACATAGACGCTACCAATCTGCTGCATCCTGGCAAGAATCTCATAGTGGTGGGCGTGGCTCGCGATCTTAATGGCGAGGATAGCAACAATAGCGCCGCCATGGAGAATTACTATGCCAGCGTGCGCAAAGATGTCAATGACAATAAGGACGATGCCACAGCCAATGCAAAAGTATCGATAGACATCCCGCATGGTTTTTTCCAGGAAAATCCTGCCGGCATATGGCAGCCCGTAAGCTTAGTGATCACATCACCCCTCAAGATTTCCGAAGTGGCCATATACCCAAGCCTTACCGGCGCTGATTTTGACATCGATGTGACTAATCACAACGCCAAGGCTCAGGATTACACAATTGAGGCAACAATCACTGACAGCGCCGATGGATCAGTACTGTTCCAGGGGAATTTATCAAGCCTTAAGAACCTGACTTCCAACACATCAGAAATCTGCCATTGCGCCATTAGTGACTTGCAGCCTAAACTGTGGAGCCCAGAGCACCCTAATCTTTATGATTTCAAGTTCCAACTTAAGGACAAGGCTGGAAACCCTGTGGATGAAAAGTGCATCACCTCAGGATTCCGCACATTCGAAGCAAAGGATGGTTTCCTTTACCTCAATGGCAAGAAATATTGGCTTAAGGGTGGCAATCACATTCCGTTCGCTTTAGGGCCCAATGATGAAAAGCTTGCACACACTTTCATGCAATACATGAAGGACGGCAATCTCAACAGTACGCGCACGCACACCACTCCCTGGAACGAACTTTGGATCTCAGAGGCTGACCGCATTGGCATAGCCATCAGCTTTGAAGGCACCTGGACTTGGCTAATGATACACTCCACGCCTATTCCCGAACAAGCAACCTTGGACCTCTGGCATGATGAGTGGATCAATCTGATCAAAAAGTACCGAAATCATCCCTCGATCGTCTTCTGGACAGTCAACAATGAGATGAAATTCTATGATTTGGATGCAGACAAAGACCGCGCCATGCAGAAATTCCATATCATCTCTGATGCTGTGAAGGATATGCGCGCAGCAGATCCAACGCGCCCGATCAGTTTTGACTCTAACTATGTGCGCAACAAGGCGTTGCGCCGCTTTGGCACTGAATTCTTTGCTGATGTTGATGATGGAGATATCGACGATAACCACGCTTATTACAACTGGTATGATTATTCTGTTTTTAATTTCTTCAATGGAGAATTCCAGAATGAGTCAAAATATCCCGGCCGTCCATTAATCAGCCAAGAGATGAGTACCGGATACCCTAATGGCGAAACCGGGCACCCCACTCGCAGCTACCAATTGATTCACCAAAATCCCTATTCCCTGATCGGTTATGATGCCTATGATTGGGCAGATCCCAATCGCTTCTTAAATGTGCAGTCGTTTATCACCGGCGAGCTGGCTGAATGTCTGCGCCGCACTTGCGACCAAGCAAGCGGCATCATGCACTTTGCCTATATGACCTGGTTCCGCCAGTGCTACGATGCTGACAATATGGAACCCTACCCCACTTACTATGCCATGCAGCGCGCAATGCAGCCAGTGCTTGTCAGCGCTGAACTGTGGGGGCGCCACATGTATGCCGGAGACAAGATTTCTCCCCGAGTATATGTAGTAAATGATGATAGCGAGGGTCGTGACCTGAGCAATCTTACATTGTCGTGGACACTAACCGGGCAGGATGGTCAGATATTGAGCCAGGGCAGTCAGGAATTTCCAAATGTCGCCTATTATGGCCGCGAGTACATCACTCCCACCATCGACATACCGAATAATCTTGGAGAAATGTCAAGGGCTTGCCTGAGTTTCGAACTCGCTCAGGGATCATCGACCTTGTCGCGCAATCATTATGATCTCACAGTGGCTCCACATTCGATTGCTGATTGTCATTTGGCCAAAGGCAAGAAGGTGATGCTCTTAAGCGACAAGCCTGAAAACGAAAGCCTTGATGCAGTAGGCGTAAGTTACAAGAATTGCTCTCTTGGCGCCCTTAAGGACAAAAAGCCAAAATGCGATCTCTATGTAGTGGCAGATGTGGCAAATCCGACTCAGAGCCAGGCCGACGCATTACGCGCATTAATCCAGAGCGGCGCACATGTGCTGATGCTCAACACTCCTGACCTGGCCCTGCTTGTTTTCCCCGATCATATCACCGGATCCACTGACGCTACTGAAGGCGATATTGCTGTGATGGAACGTCCGGAGAACGATGCTTTCCAGGGCCTTGATGCTCTTGACTTGCGATATTTCTACAATGGCCAGCGCGAGATGCCATCAGTGTGCCATACTATGTTGCATGCTAATCGCAATCCACAAGTGACCGAGCTCGCCTCTCATATGCGCATTCATAGTTATCTCGACGATCAGAACATGGAAGCCCGCATCAGCAAGGTCAACGACCTGCGCGGACTGACCATGCTAACTGTGGAGGATGGCGATGGCATGGCCTTGGTATCCACCATGGCAACCGAAAAGGCCCCCACCGATCCCATCGCCGGCAAATTATTAGCAAACATGATTAATGCTTCTCTGAAATGAAAAAGATTCCGTCGCTGACAGCATCAGCATTTCTGTTGACTGCAAGCATGGCTTTTGGCCAATACCAGCCACCCGATACTGAGCGCACTCTTAAATTGGAGGCTATTGCGCCTACCCTTAACTTCGATGGCGCTACACAGAAGGTGACAGGCTACTGCCACGTCAGCGACGGAATTGATGTAACGACCACCGGGGGCATTCTATCATTGCGCTTATGCGGTGATAATGCCCTGCGTGTGCACTTTCACCCAGAATATCATGAAAAAAGCATCAGCTATAGCGTCGAGACGATGCCCAAAGCTGTGCACTTTGAGGTTGATAATGGAGATGCCTGCATCGGTATGTCATGGAGCAAAGGCGGCGTGGAAGTTGACAAGTCGCTCGGGTGCCTAAGTTTCTATGACAAGACCGGTGCAAGGCTTTTCTCCGAATCATTTGGAGCACGTTGCAATGCCGATGGTGACTCCATTTTCCCTGGGTGCAATTTCGAAATTAATGATGACGAGGCTATTTACGGCTTAGGAGAATTTCGTGACGGCCGGACCAATCTGCGCAATTGTGCCCGTGAGCTGATACAATTCAACACGCAAGCTGCAGTGCCCGTGCTGAGTTCGTCACGCGGCTGGGGAATCTTATGGGACAATCCCTCACGCACAATCTTTGAAAACCAGGGAGAATCCCTTTCATTTGTTTCTGATTATGGCAAATGCGTGGATTATTATGTACTCTACGGTGACGGGGACCTTGACGGAGTAGTGAGCGCCTACCGCAATCTGACAGGACATTGCCCAATGATGCCTCGCTGGGCTCTTGGTTTCCATCAGAGCCGAAATCGCTACGCTACACAAGATGAATACTTGGGTGTCGCTCGTCGCATGGTAGAAGAGCGTATTCCCTGCAGCACTCTTTTTATTGATTACCATCATTGGGGCAAATATGGCACTGGGTCATTCAGATTCGATGAAGAGCAATGGCCTGATCTTGCCGGTATGCTCGACACGCTCCATAATGAATGCGGGATGAAGTCAGTGGTAACAATCTGGCCTTGTTTCAAGCCCGGCACCGAAAATTATGAGAATATGGACTCTCAGGGCTATATCATAAATGGAGCCTTAGCGATAGATGGTGAAATTTATGATCCTTTCAATCCTGGTGCTGCTCAAATGTATGGGGACTTGGTCACTCCCCTAATGCGCAGTGGAATCGATGGCTGGTTTCTTGATGGTCCCGAGCCTGATCATACAGCCTCATATCTTGATAAGATTACTTATGCTGGACCTGCTCAACGAGTTAGAAATGTCTATCCTACAGTGCATATGAGGAATTTCTACACTCGCCTATGTCACGAGCGGCCAGGACAAAGACATTACATGCTGACTCGCTGTGCTTGGGCCGGTCAGCAGCGATTTGGCACCGCAGTGTGGAGCGGCGACATTCCAAGCGACTTTCCAGAGTTGGCCCTTCAGGTAGCCGCCGGCCTCAGCTATTGCTCGGCAGGCATGCCTTACTGGACCACTGACATCGGAGGATACGCTGGAGGCGACCCCTACGACGATCAATACCGCGAAGTGTTTACTCGATGGTTCCAATACGGCACTTTCTGCCCAATCTTTCGCAGTCACGGACGCCGCGCTCCAGGCAACACCCGTGTCCCTAATGAGCTCTGGGCTTATGGGGACACAGTGCAACGCATATGCACAGATTATATTAATCTCCGCTATCGCCTAATGCCATATATTTACGCCATGGATTACATGGTAAGCGAGAAGGATTATACGCCTATGCGTATGTTAGCTTTCGACTTCGCCAATGATCGAAAAGTCATTGATTGCAAAGATCAATTCATGTATGGACCCGCATTTTTGGTTTGTCCCATGCTTGAAGCAGGTGCTACGGAAAGAGAGGTTTGGCTCCCTGAAGGCGCAGATTGGGTAGATTTTTGGACAAAGGAATCTCATACTGGAGGTCAATCACTGCTCAGCGAGGCTCCAATCGAAACGCTGCCATTATATGTGCGTCAAGGATCGATAATACCGCAAGAGGTCGATGGAGAGATGGTAATTGACATTTATCCTGGATCTGATGCGCAATTCACTCTTTATGAAGACGATGGCGAGACCCTTGACTACCAACAAGGCAAGCGCTGCATCGTGAATTTGCGTTGGGATGACCAAGCGAAAAAATTCACTCTCGATGCGGCCCGAGGCCAATATGTGTCAAACCCCAAATACATTAAAGCGCGCCTTATCGGCTATGACGGCCAATCTGACAAAATGCTTTCCATCCTCTATAAAGGTCCCAAAGAAATCCTAAATTTTTAACTATAATTAATCATGAAAAAGATTTTTGCATTAGCACTGGCAGCATTGGCGATTGTGGCGAATGCTGAGGTGAAATTGCCCACGCTGATGGGCGATAACATGGTGCTTCAACGCAACACAGATGTGAAGGTTTGGGGCAAAGCCGCTCCAGGCTCTGACGTAACTGTCACCCCTTCGTGGTCGGATGTCCCGACCACTGTAAAGGCCGGAAAAGATGGTAAATTTGTGGCCACTATCGCCACAACGGATGCCGGCGGTCCCTATGAACTGAAAATAGCAGACAAGGATGGAACCGTGACCCTGAGCAATGTGATGCTTGGCGAGGTATGGTTCTGTGCCGGACAAAGCAACATGGAGATGCCCATGCGCGGATTTGACCGCCAGCCCCTTGATGGCACCAACGACATAATAGCTCGCGCCAAGTCGAGTCAGCCAATCCGCATGTTCATCAGCGACAGCAAAGATGGCCGTTGGGTACGCTCTTTCAACAAGACTCCTCTCGACACTGTGCAGGGCGCTTGGTTTGAGAACACGCCGGCCAATGTGGCCAATTGCAGCGCCACTGCATATCTCTTCGCCAAATACATCCAAGAGGTGCTTGATGTGCCTGTGGGCGTGATGGTTTCTTCCCTGGGTGGCAGTCGAGTAGAGCCCTGGATGCGCAGAGAAATACTTACTGACAAGCCCGATATTGATCTTTCGATCCTTGACAATGACGAAGAGATCAAGGTGCAGCAAACCACCCCATCGATTCTTTTCAATGCAAAAGTAAATCCATTCCTCAACTATGTCATCCGAGGCATGCTTTGGTACCAGGGCGAAAGCAATTCAGTCAACTCTGAGGTTTATGCCGATCGCCTCGCAGAAATGGTTGCTGATTATCGTCAACTCTGGGGTGAAGGCGACTTCCCCTTCTATTTCGTAGAAATCGCACCATGGAATTACGACGGCAACCCCGACGGACTGGCAGGCGCCAAGGTGCGCGAAGCCCAGCAGAAAGCATCGAAAATGATTCCTAATAGCGGCATCATTTCTCTTATCGACGACGGGCATCCGCAATTCATCCATCCTACCAACAAGAAGAAAGTTGGCGAACGCCTGGCTTGGCTTGCACTGGCTGATACCTATGGCATGACAGGCTTTGGCAGCCGCAGTCCCATGTACGATTCCATGGAGGTAAAGGATGGCAAAATTTACATAAATGTAAAAAATGCGGATCGTGGCCTATGCCCCATGTGGACATCCCTCGAGGGCTTTGAGATAGCAGGCGCTGATCAAGTATTCCATCCGGCCTTTGCTGAGATAGAGACAAGCACATGCCGCTTGGCTGTATCATCACCCGACGTGCCTGAGCCTGTAGCAGTGCGTTATTGCTTTAAGAATACCCCTAAGGGTACTGTATATAATATCCATGGTCTCCCCTTACATCCCTTCCGCACCGATGACTGGAATAAGTAAACTCACAACAATGCTTGTGGCCTGTGTCGCTCTGTCGGCACAGGCCCAAGAGCCTTTGCGCATCTCTCTTATAGATGAAGACAGCGCACCCACACTTTACATGTATGTGCCCGATCAACCCTGCGGCAAAGCAGTGCTGGCATGTCCTGGCGGCGCTTACCAACATTTGGCCATAGGCCACGAAGGCCATGACTTGGCTCCATGGTTTTTGGAGCAAGGCATCGCATATGGCGTGCTTGAATATCGCATGCCCCATGGAGAATGCGAAATACCTCTGACCGATGTGAATTTAGCCCTTGACCAAATGCGCTCGCATAGTCAAGAATGGGGCTTTGATCCCAGGCTTATAGGCATTATGGGTTCATCGGCTGGCGGACATCTGGCTGCTACGGCTTCTACTCAGACTGATGTGGACAAGCGCCCCGCATTTACCATTCTCCTCTATCCTGTGATCTGCCTTAATCAGCCTAATATCCGCGAGAACGGCACTTGGCATAACCTTTTGGGCGACAATCCCTCGGCTGAATTGGAGACGAAATATTCCCTCGATCAGCAGGTGGACTCACTCACGCCTCCTGCTTTCATCATGGTATCGGCTGATGATCCTATTTCTCCTCTCAACTCAGTAGCCTATTGGACTGCCCTCAAGGCTAATGGCATCCCCGCTGCTCTCCATATCTATGAATCTGGGAGCCATGGCTGGGGCTTCAATGATTCTTTCCCCCACAAAGCACAAGCTTATGGCGAATTGAAGCATTGGCTTACCAATTTTTAAATTATTCTTCATAAGATATTCTCCTAAGATAAAGAATGCGCACTTTTTCAAGATTCTTCTGTATAAGTTTGGTTATTTCAATTGTAGCAAATCCAGCCATGGCCCGACAGACGCAAACCCTATCAGGCCCTGGCTGGCATTTGTGGCAAGACAAAGAAGCCGTATGGGCCAGCGATCCCTTATTTCTGCCTGCTGAAGCAGAGAATATAGAGTCACTACCCTATAATCCGCCGACCATTGGCTGGCAGGCTCTGTACTCCAATCCGGGAATAGAAATGAAAGTGCCTGGCACCTTAGAGGAATATTTCACCACCAGCGTAAATCCCCAGCCTATGGATCAGGCTGGGGTAAGTTGGTGGGTGCGTGACATTGAAGTGCCAGATGTCACGTTTTCTCATGCCCTGCTGCGATTTGGCTCAGTGCGTCAGCGCGCCGAGGTATTTGTCGACAGCGCCCTTGTTGCCTATGATATGGTGGGTGAGACTCCTTTTGCCGTAGACATTGCCCCATATGTCAAAGCTGGCTCAGATCATAAGCTATCAGTGCGCATAACTCACCCTGGAGGAAATTATCATTGGCAGGATTACGAGCCGATGATGTGGGGAGAGTATGAATTAGTGCCAGGCCGAGGCTTTGGCGGAATTTTAGGTGATGTGTCGATTGAATATGTTGGCCCCACATATATTGAAGACATATACATACAGAATCAGCCTGATCCTCGCGCCATAAAGTTAGTGACAAGTTTACATTCCGATTATAAACAGAATGGCACTTTCAAAATTGAAATCTTTCCTAAAGGCTCCCCTACTCCTATTTATACCCACACCGATAATTACAGCGGCTCAGATCCAATAATCGTGGATATTGCCTGCCCCCAGGCTGAACTATGGGATTTGGACAATCCTCAACTTTATGTGTGCCGCGTAAGCCTCGACAACGGGGATATGCAGGAAGAAACCTTCGGTTTCCGGTGGTTTGATGTTGATGGCATTGGTGAAAACGCAGTGCTGCGCCTCAATGGCCGACGCATAATGCTGCGCTCAGCCATCAGTTGGGGATATTGGCCACTGACTGGCCTTTACCCTACCGAAGAACTGGCTCTGAAACAAGTGGAAACAGCCAAGGAATTAGGCCTCAACATGCTCAACTTCCACCGCTGCATAGGCTATCCGCGAGTATTGGAAATAGCTGACTCGCTGGGGTTGCTTTATTATGAAGAGCCTGGCGGCTTCCACGCCGCAGAGCAGGAATTCACCCGCAGCCAAGCCAATGAAAAACTGCATCGCATGATTCGTCGCGACCGCAACCATCCCTCCTTAGTAATTTATAACCTAATCAATGAATGGTGCGGCAAAAATTACCGCAATCAAGAGCTAACTGCGAAGCGCATGGAGGATATGCGACGAGCCCATGCCATTGATCCGAGCCGCATTATGACATTCACATCTGGGTGGGCAGGCAAAGGTTATGAGGCCGAAGAATTTGAGAAAGCTCACATGCGGCCTATGGATACCACTCTGTATCGTAGAGGATGGTGGGACAATCACCGAGCTGCTGGGCCTGCAACTTGGGAGGACGACTATTATCGCAGTCCCTCGGATAATGTGATGGCTACCGACAACCGGAAAGAGATTTTCATGCGTGGAGAAGAGGGCGCAATTTCTTCGCCTCCTCGCTTAGTCCTTATCAAAGAGGATATCAAATCAGCAGGGTGGGATTCAGCCTACTGGATCAACCAATATGAAACGTTTTCCAATTTCTTCGAAGAGAAGGGCCTGGCGCCTTATTTTGGCAATCTGGATTCCCTTACTCGCGCCATAGCTGATCCTGCAATCGAACATCAAGGCAAGCGACTGCAAGGCATGCGCATGCAGGATGTTGGAGACATCTATGTGGTCAATGGTTGGGAATCAATGCCCTATGACAATCATTCGGGCATTGTAGACATTTGGCGCAATTTTAAGGGCAACCTGTCAACATTCACTCGCTATAGCCAGCCGCTGTATGTGGCTGTGTGTCCGCGAGGCCAGTTTGCCGAACCCGGACAAAAAGTCGGTGTCGATTTTTACATTGTCAACGAAAAGGACATAAAGGGCGAGCATTGGCTGGAGGTTAGCCTGAAATGCGAGGACGGCGATCCAGCATCCCTTGACCCCATTTTAGTTAATGTCTCAGGAGGCGAAACATTTGGCGAACTACTAAAAGAAATTCTGCAAGTTTCAATTGACCAAGAAGGAATGTATGAAATTGAAGCCCGACTCGTGTCAAAAGATGGAATAGTAATTGCGGATGGCCAGGAATCCATATTGTGCATAGATCTCAGTCATAGAAGGCCTTCGCCGAACGGTGCCCTCATTAGCAGTAGAGCCAATGACAATGTGCGCCGATATCTGGAGTCGGCCCTGGGCCGAAATCTGCCAGAATATGACACATCTCTTCCGCAGCTCGATTGGATTGCGGTAAGTCGTTCGGCTTTTTCAGAACCAGTGGCAATTCCTGCCTCAGCCTTCCCGGAAGGTCTGCAAGGCACCTACTATCGCGACAGCGACATCGGAGAATTCGCTTTCATTGACAATGTGGATGAAATTGACTGCAGTTTCGTTGAGGGCGAACAGCCGCATCCACAACTGCCTGCCAATCAGGGTTTTTCTGTGATCTGGCGTGGGAAAATCAAGGCTCCCGTAAGCGGCACTTATATGTTGGGAGTAAGTTCAGATCAAGGAGTGAGATTTAAATTCAATGGGACAAGCATTTTCGACGAGTGGCGCAATGGCCAGGAATTGCTGACAGCTCGGCCATTTGATCTCGAGGCAGGCAAGGAATATGACATCGAAATTCAATACAGTCAGGTAAAGACTTCCGGACATGTACAGGCAGTATGGACCATGCCTGGTCAGACTTCTGTCGACATCGACGATCTCTTGAGCCGCGTAAACCATGATGGCACTCGTCTGGTACTTCTCGAATCTACAGAAACCTGGATGCCGGCTGTTGCGCAAGCCACCGGAATTGAATATGATGGCTTCTATACCATTGGGCGCAACTGGGTAGGAGGCTTGCATTTTGTGAAGGAGGATCCTGTTTTCGCTGGCCTGCCTGTCAATGTGGGCATGAGCTGGCCTTATCAAAGTCTGCTTCGCAATGGTGACAAGCGCTTGGGTCTCCTCACCCATGGAGAGGAATTGATCGCTGGCTCTTATGCGAGCACGCCCTTCCATGTAGGCACTGCCATGGGTCGCATCCCCTACGGCCAAGGCGAGATTATCTTTTCTACCCTTGATTTCTCCAATCCGCTCGTCTCTGACCAACCCTCAGCCCTCACCGCCAAGCGCCTAATTCTCAACATGCTCGCCTCGCCTATCCCCTGATAATCTACGAATTTAATTTTTTGATTTCTATCAAAAGAAGATATATTACGTCGATTCTCGTTAATTCGTTGATTCTCGTCAAAACACATAAAATTCGTCTTGTGCCCTTTAATGCGTTTTCTACCAAAAGTTAAATTTTAGGTTATTATTGTTAGGATAAATTTGGAGGATGGGATGTAAATTTGCAATGTGAAAAATCATTATCATGAAGCTAAATTTACATTCCTCAATTCGAAAAATAGCAGTTGCAGCAATCCTGATCGGATGCATTGACGCTCAAGCAGAAGACACTTTGCTGCAAGGTTTCCAAAATCCGCCCCAGCAGGCAAGGCCTCGTGTGTGGTGGCACTGGATGAACGGCAATGTCACAAAAGACGGCATCTATAAGGACCTGATGTGGATGCAGCGCGCCGGCATCGGTGGCTTTCATGCCTTCGACGCTGGCACAGTGTCTCCTCAGATAGTGGAAAAGCGCCTCATTTATATGGATGATGGCTGGAAGGATGCTTTCGCCTATGCCACTCACCTGGCCGATTCATTGGGCATGGAGATGGCTGTAGCCAGCGCTCCCGGCTGGAGCAATACTGGCGGTCCCTGGGTCAGTCCCGAACAAGCCATGAAAAAACTCACATGGCGCACAGTGGAAGTGCAAGGCAAGGGCAAAGAAATGAAGATTGCCTTGCCCGAGCCTTATCGCACCACAGGTTTCTTCCAAAATGTGCCTCCTGCCGATAACGGCACAGAATTTTCCACAGCAGATGTCAATAAAGAGTGGTATGAAGATGTGGCTGTGATTGCCCTGCGTTTGCCCGAGGCAGAAATTTCTATTAAAGACTTGGGCGCTAAAGTCACATCAAGCGGAGGTGAGTTTACGGTAGACATCCTTACTGATGGAGACTTGGCTTCGAGCCCCGGACTCCCCTCCTGCAACGAAGGCGCTGCTTGGATCCAATATGAATTTCCAAAGCCAGTGACCATCAAGGCCATGACGGTGGCTGACGGGAAGGTGCGCAACGAATGGGCCTGTGAACCAGCCGAAGTGCTCAAGCATCTCTATGCCAGCGACAATGGCAAGGATTTCAATTTCGTATGTGATATACCCCATGGTGGCACATATCAGCAGACAATTGCCATACCCGAGACCACGGCACGCTATTTCCGCCTCGTAGTCGACAATCCCACCGCCAATGCATTATACGACGCTTTCTACGGCATTAAGCCCGACCTTACCACCAAGGTATCTGAATGGGTATTGTATCCTGTGGCTAAAATCAATCACGCTGAGGAAAAAGCCGGTTTCGCCACTCCTCATGACATGATGGAAAATCTCACCCCCAATGAGACAGCATGCGCGGCTTTAGCCGATGTGATTGATGTCACGGATAAGGTGGATTCTGACGGAGTGCTGCATTGGGCTGCTCCAAAAGGCAATTGGAGAATCTATCGATTTGGCAATTCGCTTACCGGCAAGAAAAACCACCCCGCTCCCCCAGAAGCTACTGGCCTGGAGGTCTCGAAAATAGACAAGGAAGCAGTGCGCGACTATATATCTCATTACCTCGACATGTATGCCGATGCCACCAATGGCCTTATGGGCGAGCGCGGCCTACAGTACCTGCTCATTGACAGCTATGAGGCCGGATGGGAGACTTGGTGCAAAGATATGCCCCAGCAATTCCAAGCACGCCGAGGCTATGACCTTATGCCATGGATGCCCGTGCTTACCGGTCAAATTATCGGCAGCGCCGAGAGAAGCGAACAATTCTTGAAGGACTGGCGCCAGACAATAGGCGAACTCATCTCAGAGGGAATTTACGACGAGATAGCCAACGCAGTGCATGACCGAGGCATGAAATGCTATTTCGAAAGTCATGAAAACGGTCGCATGTACCTGGCCGATGGTATGCGCGTAAAGAAAAATTCCGACATTCCGATGGCGGCGATGTGGGCACTTGAAGGCGCCGGTGGTGCCAATCACACGATGAGCGAATGCGACATCCGCGAGTCAGCTGCAATAGCCCATCTCTATGGCCAAAATCTTGTGGCTTTGGAATCATTCACATCCAATGGCTTAGCCAATCGCGCTTATTCATTTGCACCGTCCAACCTCAAACCCGTGGCTGACCTGGCCATGAGTTGCGGCGTAAATCGCTTTGTGGTGCATGAGAGCGCCCACCAGCCAGTCGATGACAAGAAGCCCGGTCTTGGCTTGCTTATCTTTGGCCAGTGGTTCAACCGCCATGACACCTGGGCCGAACAAGCTCATGCCTGGACCGACTATCTGGCACGCAGTTCCTATATGCTGCAGCAAGGGCAGAATGTGGCTGACATCCTGTATTATTACGGCGACGATAACAGCATCACCGGTCTCTTTGCCAATGGATTGCCCCAGATTCCCGCCGGATACAATTTTGATTATGTAAATACCGACGCGCTGGTCAATGACATCACCTCGCGAGATGGGCAATTAGTGGCTCCCAGCGGAAATACCTATCGCGTGCTGGTGCTCGACAGCAATGCCACTGCGCTTTCTCCCGAAGCAGAGGCTAAGATTGCTGATTTAGAACGAGCAGGCGTCAAGGTAGTGCGGGAATGCAAGAAGTTGGCCGAGAATCTCAATTTTGCACCCGACTGTAATGCTGAAGGCTTGAGATTCGTGCATCGTTCTACACCTAACCAGGAAATCTATTGGCTCAACAACCGCAGCAATCAGCCCAAGCGCCTGACTGCCTCAATGCGAGTGAAAGGCTTGAGACCTACCCTATGGCATCCTGAAACTGGAGAGACCGAAGAAGTTTCATACCGTCAAAAAGAAAATGGCATCGAGGTTGACCTCAGCTTAGTGGCCAACGATGCAGTGTTCGTAGTTTTCGAGGGCGAAGCACAACAAGCTTATGCAGCTCCTCAAAAAGTGGAAACCGAGTTGCAAACCTTGGCACAGCCTTGGCAGGTGAATTTCACCGACATCCTGGATGGCAGTGTCACCCCCAAAACTTTCACTTCTCTTAAATCTTGGACAGAAAATGAGGATCCTGCAGTGAAATATTTCTCAGGCACAGCATCATATGGCCAAAGTTTCGATTTCAGCAAATCTCGTGAAGGCCGCTATGTTCTGGATTTAGGCGAAGTGGGCGATATCGCCGAGGTGTTCCTAAACGGTCACAATTGTGGCACTTTATGGAAAGCGCCCTATCGAGTCGACATTACCGATGCCCTGGCCGCGGGCCATAATGATATAGTAATCCGAGTTACCAACAAGTGGGCCAACCGTCTTATCGGTGAGAAGATTCAGGGCATTTCCAAAGCCTTCGCGGCTTTCGATTTCTTCAATGAGGAATCTCCGTTGCACCCTTCAGGCCTCATGTCTATACCAAAGATCTCCCTTATCACAGAAAAATATTCTTCAATCCGACCGGGTCAAGAATGGCTCGACACAAATGGCAATCCTATCCAAGCCCATGGATTCTCAGTGGTTTACGATGACAAGGATGAGTGCTATTATTGGTTTGGAGAAGACAAAGAGCGCACTGTCGAGGGCAGCAACGTATGGACTTACGGCGTGCGTTGCTATCGCTCCACTGATTTTTATAATTGGGAGGATATGGGTCACATCATCATGCCGGATACCACTGATGTGCACTCGCCCCTGCATTTCTCTCAGGGACTTGATCGCCCGCACATCATCCATAATCCCCGCTCTAACAAGTGGGTGTGCTGGATAAAGAATCTGAGTGATGAAACTCAGTTCTACACCATCCTTCAATCTGACAATTTTACAGGCCCTTATGAAATCGTAAAGCCCGCTTACAAGCCTAATGGATATGAAGGCGGGGATTTTGACCTCTACGTTGACGAAAATTCTGGGAAGGCCTACATATGGTGGGAACGTCCGCATTGGGAACTTATGACTGCCGAACTCAACGACGATTTCACTGGCGTAACAGACAAAATGGCCCATAATTATGTAGGTCAGATTCCTCCCAACACTCGCGAAGCGCCTACTCATTTCATGCGCAATGGCAAGCACTACCTCTTCTCTTCGGGCACTTCGGGATACTTTCCCAATGAATCGTTGGTTTCGACATTTGAAGATTATTTAGGCGAATATAAAAGCATGGGTAATCCCCATCCTTCAGATTCTTCTCATACCTCCTTCTTCTCGCAAATCACCGAAGTGATTAAAGTTCCGGGCAAGAAAGACTTGTATGTAGCATTGGCTGATCGCTGGATGCCTCAAATCGTTGGCACCGATGCCGCACAGGGCGAATGGAAGAGAATAGCTGGAGTGTTTGAGGGCCATCAGCCGCATGCTGTAACTTTTGAACCGATTGAAATCATGGATCGCAGTTCAATAGTGCGCACTGACTGGGATGTCACCAACAACGCTCGCTATGTGTGGCTGCCGATCCGCTTCGACGGTGACATGCCGGTCATAGAATGGAAGGATGAATGGAAACTCGAAGACTATGAATAAGAATTCAGTTATAAAGACAGCCATCGGTGTGGCTGCCTTGTTGAGCGCAACGCCGCTAATGGCACAGTCAAGCGACAATGGCAACGGCACATTCACTAATCCTGTGATTTGGGGAGACTTCCCAGATCCTGATGTGATCAAGGTCGATGACACCTATTATTTTGTCTCCACTTCGATGCACTATTTCCCTGGTGTCACCATCCTTCAATCCAAAGATTTGGTGAATTGGGAAATTGCCACCAATGTCGTGGATCAATTCAAGGAGCATCCAGGTTATGATCTTGCCGAGGGTCAAAATCGCTATGCCCAAGGCCAATGGGCCACTTCGCTGCGCCATCTCAATGGCAAATTCATGGTGCTTTTCAACACTAACAGCGAGGGCTCATTCATATATTCGGCACCCGATATCCAGGGCCCTTGGAAGCAGACCAAAATCGAAGGCCATAAGCTTTATGACCCAGGAATGCTGGTGGATACCAATGGACGCCTATATGTGGTGCATGGCAATACCGACATCTTTGTGACCGAACTCGACACTGCCACTTATCAAGAGAAAGGTCCGGCGCAGCAAATTTACCGCGCTCATCGCGGAGGGCTTGAGGGCAATCGCGCTTATCACATCGGTGACTATTATTACATCTATTGCACCTACGGAGGTGACCAGTCTGGCGAAACCTGTCTGCGCAGCAGAAATCTCTACGGGCCCTATGAGGAACGTGAGGTGATGTTCGAAGCGGGCAATCGCGCCCAGCGCAATCTTCACCAGTCGTGCATCATACCTACTGACAGCGGCAAATACTGGGGCATGATATTCCAGGACCGCGACGGACTGGGCCGCATCCCATGGCTCATTCCTATCTATTGGGTAAATGATTGGCCAATTATGGGTAATCCTACCGATGGCATCCTCACAATGGAAATTCCCGTAAAGGAAGCGCCGAAGATGGAATTCAACGCCCATACGACTTTGGAGGGCAGCGACAATTTCGATAGCCAAGAATTAGCCCTGAAATGGCAATTCAATCACAACCCTGATCTTAGCCGATACTCCCTGACGGAGCGACCTGGATATTTGCGCTTGCATGCAGCCTCTTTGACCGATTCCTTGGTGAAAGCTCGCAATACAATCACTCAACGCATTTTCGGTCCCTATAGCCAAGCCACTGCAAAGATTGACTTTTCTCATCTTAAGTCGGGAGATCGCGCAGGCCTTGTGATTTTGGCAAAGCCATTTGCCACTCTTACTTATGAGAATGGCAATCTCAGCATGACAGTCGATGAAAATCCTTTGGCTACTGAACGAGTGAAATCCAAAGAGCTCTGGCTCCGCGCCAAGGTCGATGGACTCACCGACATGGTGCGACTTAGCTATAGCAAAGATGGCACTCATTTTAAAGAATTGGGAGAGCCTTTCCATATGGAATTCACCAATAAGTATTTCTGTGGTAATCGCTACGGCATCTTCAATTACGCTCAGAAGAGTCTGGGAGGATATATCGATGTCGACTATATCAAAGTGGAGCAAACTCCCCTATTCTCGCGCTCTATTAACCGCGGTGACATTGTGCAAGCCGAATGGGCCGATTTCTGGTGGAACACCGAACCTCGCTTGCTCGATACCAGTGCGGAAGAACTCAGGCAAAGCGTTGCCTTTACCCATGATGGCGGCTTGATCGGATTTCAAGGTCTGACTTTCCCGCTGAATATCAATTCTCTTACCTTTAAGGTTAAGAATCATGAAGCCCACAATGTGATGCTCGAGGCCAAAGACATCTCCACAGGCAAGGTGCTTGGCAAAGTGGCATTGCCCGAACCCACGGAGGACTTCGTTGAGGTGAATATGCCTCTTATCGAGGCTTTGCCCAGCGACACTCGTCTTGAATTCCGCGTATGGAATCGGGAGTGGAACCAGCCTTCAATGGGCCTTGTATCAATCGATTGGATAAGATTTAATGATTAGTGAAAAATGAAAGGATATATTTGCATAGCAGCATTATTGGCATTGATGGGTTGCTCAAAGGCTAAGCATACACAAGAGGCCTTGTTCTCTAATTTCGTGTACGAGGGTCACGATACAGTCTATGAGTCAAATCCTCTGACCTCCCCTACTCAGGCCTACAACCCAATACTTCCTGGATGGCACAGCGACCCCAGCCTTTGCGCTGATGGCAAGGGCAATTACTACATCGTCACCTCCACTTTTGGACTTTACCCCGGTGTGCCTATTTATCATAGCAATGACTTGATGAATTGGCGCCAACTCGGCAGCATTCTCACCCGTCCGGAGCAACTGCCCCTCGATGGACAGAACATTGGCAAGGAGGGCATTTATGCAGCCTCGATGTTCTACAATCCTCAGAATGAGAATTATTATATGATCACCACCAACATGGGCCGCATGACTCATGAGTTCAAGCCCGGCACTTTCGTAGTGAAGACCCAGGATCCTGCGGCTCAGTGGAGCGACCCTATTTATTTGGAGAATATGGGAGGAATCGACCCATCGATGTTCTTCGACGAAGATGGCCGCGCCTATGTGCTTTACTGCCGCATGCACAACACCGACTATCCCGGCCACAACAGCATCATCCTGCAAGAATACAATCTTGCTGCCGATTCAGTGATCACCTCAACTGCCAAAGTCATTGCCGACAAGGGTGCTAAGCCAGCCGAGAATCCTATGTGCCTTGAAGGACCGCATCTCTACAAGATCAATGGAAAGTATTATCTGTTATGCGCCGAAGGTGGCACTGAATTGGGCCACTCTGAGGTGGTATTCCGCAGCGACAACATTTGGGGTCCGTACATTGCCTGGGATAAGAATCCTATTCTTACTCAGCGCGACCTGCCTGAGCGCGAAAATGGCGTATATTGTACTGGCCATGCTGACATTTTCCAAGATGGCGCGGGAAACTGGTGGAGCGTATTCCTTGGCACTCGCATGATTGATGGCGAATACGAGAATCTTGGCCGCGAGACATTCATGCTCCCTCTGGAATGGACTGCCGACGGGTGGCCCCTCATTCTTGAGTCTGGCAAAGAAGTGCCTCAAATCATCGATATTCCTGGAGCTGTGCGTGGTGATAGCCCCACTTTTGGCAATTTCACCGTGGCAGAAGATTTTTCAAGCACAGAATTGGCTCCGTATTGGATGACAGTGCGCAGCGATGCCAAGGACAAATATTCTCTGACAGAAAATCCCGGATATCTCACACTGAAATGCGACTCTGTTTCTGCCTCCGATGTCAATGGCGTGCCTGGGTTTGTGGGTCGTCGCTTGCAGCATCATAGCTTCGACGCTTCTGTAAAAGTGGATTTTATGCCTACAGGCGATCACAAAGCCGGCCTGCTTTTGCTGAAGAGCGAAGATCATCAATATTTTTTGGCATTGGCTGATGACAATGGCAATCCTACTGTGCAATTGCTTAAAGTAGGTGACAATGGTGTCGCCGAGAAGTTAGTTTCTTCCCCCATCTCAGGCGATAGCCATTATCTGAAAGTTTCGTCGCCCGATGGTCGCACTTTTGAATTCTATTATTCGGCAGACGGAAAAGAATGGTCACCTGTAGCCGTAGGCATCCCAGCCTCCTACCTCGCCACCAATGTCCATGGCACTGCCTCCTCCTACACCGGCACCCTCATCGGCCCCTACGCCCTGTAATCACAGGGCAAAGGGGCCTTGCCATCAAAGACCTCGTTATCTCGTGTCTCTACCGGCACGTCTGGTCCCTTATTTGCCCAAATAGATGCGGAGGATCTTGATGATTTCGTCGAAAGCGCTCCCATTGGCTGTGGGATGCGTGAAGAGGCGGAATTCGCCAGCTCCATTGATGAATCCTTGCTGGCGCAGCCACGATTCATTGGAGGCCAATGTGCGCAGAAACATCATTGTGAAGGCGAAATTGCCACTTATGTTGGGCAGGTTGCGATGGAAGAATTTCACAGGAAACTTCTTCTGATAATCGTCTTCCCATGCCGACTGATCATTGGGCACATCCAGGGGATATTCCAATGCCTGCTTGATTGTGGTCATCATTTGCCCTAAGGCGAGCTGAATCTCTGGCGACTCCAGTACTAATACCTTATGAGCATTGAAGATATGGCAGAACACTGTAGTACCCCACAACTGAAGATAATTTGATAATTCATCAACATATTCAAGCACATCCTTGTAATTGCTGCCTGTGATACGCTCCTTGAAGGTAACCTCTTGAGCACGAAGATGGGCATCAGCCACGCCTTTGAAACTTGGAGCCTGCAGCATGTTGGATTTTGACTGCAGACGCAACAGGGCTGATTCAAATGCCGATGCAGTATGATTAAGACCAATCAGCCAAGCTTTCTGCTCAGCGCATTCCAGCATTTTCTCCTTAATTTCGGAATCCTGAGCATACGAGAAAATAGACTCAACTTTCTCTTTTAGTTCGTTCTTTATATCCTCAATATTGTTAATGTTGATGGATTCGGGCAGTTCGCTGACAGGTTTGCCGCTTCGATCATAAAGGTCTCTTTTCAGGCGCTCCTCCACGAAAGCCTTTATGCAATCCTCCGCTTTCTCAAACTGCATTGAGAAATAGTTTGACCACATGGCCTTAAGTTCCAGGTACAGATTGTCAGAGGTTGGCTCTTCCGCCACAAGGATGCAATGGTCTATGACATCCTTAAGCAGACGATTGTAAAAATAATCCTCGCGTGTCATAATCAATATCTATTTAATCAAGATGTATTTAACCGGATTCAGATTGCAAATTTAAACAAAAATACCTTAAGAGACAAAGAAATCCAAATATTTTTACTTCTTTTCATTCCAATAAGCGCAATAACTCCTCTGGTGCATTGGTGGTGATGAAGTCGAAATTCTGGACAATGCACCATTGCAAATCATCGGGATCATTCACTGTCCACACATTGATGGGAGTTCCATTGGCTTTAAACTCTTCTACCCATTCGGGATGAGCCTTCAGGGTCTTGAGATTGAAATCAGCGCCTACTGAGCCGAGCCCTGCCAATTCTTCGGGCGACTGAGAGGTAAGAGCGAAGACAAGATTCTGAGTTTGTGCTGCGAGATATTCTACTGCATGGTTGGAGAAAGTAATATATGATGTACGGTCCTCGAGGTTGCGTTCTCTGATCATTCTAATAATCTTGTCTGCGGCATAATCTTCCTTTTCGGGGGTGGAATGCGGCTTTAATTCTACTACCAAATCGATATTGAGACATAAAGCAGAATCAAGAAAAGCTTCAAGGCTTGGCAGGGATTCTCCGTTAGCGAGCCTGACTGTTGAAAGCTCGTCCATGGAAGCTTCTTCGATTACAATCCCTTGGATCGAGGGATCATGGTTCACTACCAACTGGCTGTCGGCTGTCAGCCATACATCCAGTTCCACAGCATCACAGCCTATAGAATCAGCCTTTACCAACGCCCTTATGGAATTTTGGGCGCTTCCCTCTGCATCCCAATAACCGCGATGCGCCACTACCTTCGGTCTGCCAACAGCCGACAATGAAAGCAATGACAGTAAAATACAGATTAAAGTTTTCATATTCTTTCTTAGCAATTAATATTTGTCATAACCCTTAGTGAGATGTCTCTGATTAATCACTCCATGCCTTTGTCAGAGCAATTAGAGATTTCTAACTGCAAAGTTAATAAAATTTAGTGGTTTTGAATAGGTTTTGTGAGAAATTGAACCATTGAATAAGAAAGGCTGCTATCTCTTTCAATTCAGGGTAAACATTGAGACATCAAATTTGTTTTTAAAAGTATAGAGGTTTTATAATAGCCAAAATTTAAAGATATGGAATCTAAAGAATATTACAAAGGCTGGCTGCATAAGTATGCAGGCAAGAAGATTGTGATTATGGGAGCCGGATCGGGCCAGGGACTGCGTGCTGCAGTGATGCTTGCTCGTGCCGGATGGAAAGTTGGCGTTGCCGGCCGCAACGTAAAGGTTCTTAAAAAGCTAAAAGAGAAGTTCCCACAAAATATCGAGTGGGCAGAAATCGATGTCACGCATGAGGATGCGCCCCAGAAACTTGAAGACCTGGCTGCAAAGATTGGCGGCATGGATATCTATTTCCATGTGGCTGGCATCCAGTATATCAACCCCGAACTGATGATTTCTCAAGAGGTAGAGACTCTTGAAACTGAGTGTGTAGGCTTCGCTCGTATGCTCTGCGCAGCTTATCATTACTTCCGCTTCTCGGGCAGAAAAGGTCAGATTGCTGCTATCACATCTGTGGGCGGCACACGAGGCACCGACCCGATCGCCAGTTATTCGGCCGGCAAGAAATTCGGTCAGACCTACATCGAGGCCCTTGCTCAGCTTGCCCATATGCAGAAGGTCGATGTGAAGTTCACCGACATTCGTCCGGGATGGATTCGCACTCCGCTCGAACTTGACGAGCTCAACTACCCCATCAACATGACCATGAGTTATGCAGTGCCAAAGATCCTCAAGGCCATCGTAGACAAGAAGCGCGTAGCTGTTATTGACTGGCGTTGGAACTGCGTCTACGCCTTCTGGCGCCGCATACCTCGCTATATCTGGGAGCGCATGACTCCTCCCATATGCTCAAAAGCCACTCCGGCTCAAACCGAAGTGAATGCCAAACTCGAAACCACCAACATCTGAGCCCCTAAAATTGACTTTCCTAAGAGGATGTGTCATAACAGACTTTCATCAGAGGATGTGTCATTATAGGCTTTCGTCAAGGAATCCCGGAGATTCTTTCAAATAGATACAAAATTATCTCTTATCGTCACGGCTATGACCGTCACAGCCGTGACGATCCTTTTACGCTCTGCAAAATCAACAATATGCCGCGAATGGAAAAAGCATCATCAAGTATAGGTCCTTGGACGGCGCCTCCGCGAGCCGCCAGTATCAGGTAGCTTGGGGTTTTAACCCCAAGCATGCAACAGAGGCATGTCCCTCGTTGCATAT
Source organism: uncultured Bacteroides sp. (assembly GCA_964440745.1). GTDB lineage: Bacteria > Bacteroidota > Bacteroidia > Bacteroidales > Muribaculaceae > CAG-873. The sequence continues at coordinate 2,446 of CAYTXF010000012.1, read as the reverse complement.
TGCTCAGCTCCTGGTCCCACTCAAAGTACTGGAATATTTTAGATTGTATTGTCATGATAAGATTTTAAGCCCCCAAGGGGGGCGATTTTTGAGGATGAAAGGAAGAAAGGAGGAAAGGCTGAAAGGGGTTATCCCATTCGGCGCCCAATCTTTTAACTGGGGCCTGAAGAGGTGGGCCCTGGAGAATTGTTTTTAGGGATGTTAATGGTGGCTCTGCAGCGCGGATAATTGCTGCAACCCCAAAAGGTGTTGCCGTGGTTGAGGCCTTTTTGACACAACTTCTTTATCATTGGCGCTCCGCACTGCGGGCACATGGGAGCCTCTTCGCTTACGGCCTTCTGATTGCGAGCCTCGATGCGCTCTTTGCTGAGCTGTTCGGTAAAGCCACCATGCTCACGGAAATTCTCATAGCGCTGATTGTTGAGGGATGTCACCATTTGCTTAAGACGCTCAATAATGATATTGAAGGTATTGAAGGCAATTGACAGATTTTCATGGCAAAACCATGGGCGAAAGAGTTCTATATGGCGCCAAAGATGCTGTTGGCACTCGTAAAGCCAATTGTCGCCAAAGCGCACTTGAGCGATTTGCAGATTGCTGACTATGCGATAATTGGGATTATTGCGAGTCCAACAAACCAATTTTTGGCGATGGCCTATTGAGGAAAGATCAGAACTGATTTCTGAAAGGCTGCCGCTGGCTACGCTCAATAGGGTCATTTCAGTTTGGGAAGAGGTTTGGGCTCGACTCAGACCCTCGGCGATATTGGCGCACACCGAACGAGCCGCCATCGAAATCTGCTCGAACCGACGGCGCCCCGGATCATAATTGCGCTCATAGACCCGATTTGCGAAATCCTCCATGAAATACTCCACAATCTGGGCCCACTGCCATGCCTGAGTGGTCATATACAAATTATCGCTGCCAAATCTTTTCTCCATATTTTTATATTTTAAATTTCTTTCTTAATGTCTTTAAAATCGCTCCTGGCTCAACGAGCCGCCGTCCATCCTTTCATCCTTTAATCCTTTCATCCTTTAATCCTTTCATCCTGGAATCCTTTCATCCTGGAATCCTTTCATCCTGTTATCCTGTAATCCTTTAATCCTGTCATCCTTTAATCCTGTCATCCTTTCATACTGTAATCCGGGTTATTTGAGCTTGGCGACGATGTCGCCGAGCTTGGCGTGGTTGGCGGGGATGCCGTCGTCGAGGTCGAGGGGCTGTTGGCGGTCATCTTTAGCAGGGCCTCTCGATTGTCGGCCATCATCAGGGGGAGCACTCGCAAGAATTCTCCGAAAAGGTAGGCACAGCCGGTAATTGCCGCCGTATATTGACTGTTAGTTTTCATTCTCTTCATCAAGGTAGTTTCATTTCGTAAAATTACGAAGCATCAGTGCGCCCTATGTGCACCGACGCGTATTTTTTGAGTGTTGTCTCCTTATTGCCTAAAAACATTATCTTGGCACATTGATTAATATGCAAAGATAATGTTTTTTTGCGAAACTCTTTCTTCTTAATGCTGAAAAATCCACCCGTGGTCCCAAAATTGTCATTTTTGCCCTGAATAGACGAGAATCAACGAATGGACGAGAATCAATGAATGGACGAGAATCAACTCCCTGAATGGAGCCGCCAGTATCGGGTAGCAAGGGGTTTTAACCCCTTGCAGGTTGTGACGATAGGAGAGCGGCTCCGTGAGCCGCGGATTCCCCTTAGGAGAGCGGCTCCGTGAGCCGCGGTTTTGTAGGGAGCTGGTGGTACTGGTAAAGACAAAATTTCCGATGTATCGGAAATTATATGCTAAATACTTTCCGATATATCGGAAAGTTGAAGAAGTTAGTATAGTTCCGTGAACTGCACATCAAGCGTAAATATCTAATGTGAACGCTGAGGTATCACTCGTTCACATTTTTGTTGGACGTAAATGAGAAGGCGGGACGCCTAAGTGACGTTGACAATAGCGTGTCAGAATGGACGGCCAAAGAGGTAGGAATAGCCAATTCTCGCAAGAAATTTATCATAATTTTACCTTATTATATGATTATTTTTATTAATTTTGTGATAGATTATGATAATCTATAAAACAAATCACTTTCCATGAAAGGAATTATCCACATACCATCAACCTTTCCGGTAGTCTCTTTGACTATCGACCGCAAAGCGCTGCCCAATTCTAAATCTTGACTTACAAATATGGATCCATTATATTCACGGGTAAAATCGGCTTTGGAAAGACGAGAACCCAGCATAGCCCTTAATAAGGATTTGACTGAGGACTTAGCGCGTAAGAATGTACGCCAAGTTATGCGTGACAATCCTCAGATTTTTTGGTATTCTTACCAATTGAAGAGAGTCGGCCAACTCAACCCATAAGCGATACTTATGCGCAAGAAAAAGTATGACATATTTATAAGCTACCGGCGCCGATGCAGTTCTGACAAGG
>CAYTXF010000011.1:0-44928 GCA_964440745.1 uncultured Bacteroides sp. | reverse complement strand
GAACAAAACTGTCAAAACTGCCAAAAATTAAACTAAAAATAATATGAAAGCTATTCTTACTTTGATTATGGCCTTCGGGATGGCGCTCAGCGCCAATGCCCAGCTTCTGTGGAAGGTGGAAGGCAACGGCTTGGAAAAGCCCAGTTATCTTTTCGGCACTCACCATATCGCACCGGCCGGATGGGTCGACAGCGTGCCCGGTCTCAACGATGCCATCTTGGCTGTCGATGAGATATATGGTGAAGTGAAGAGTGGCGACATGGATCCCAACGCAGTATTCCAAAAACTGATGGTGATGGGGCAAGCGCCTGCCGACAGCACTCTCGACAAGGTAGTGTCAGCCGAGGTGCTGGCAAAGGCCGACTCTCTGATGGTCACATTGACAGGCATGCAGGGCCTGATGCAGCGTCTCAACGGCATGCAGCCTATCATCGTGTCTACCCAACTGACCGCTCTGCAGAGCTTCTTGGCCTTCCCGGGCTTCGACCCCAATCAGCAGCTCGACATGGTGGTGATGGAGCGCGGCAAAGCCGATGGCAAAGAAATCAACGGTTTTGAGACCGCCGAAGAGCAGCTTGAGATCCTTTTGGGCCAATCGATTGCCGATCAGGCAGCTGACTTTACTGATGGAATTGAAAAGTGGGACGAGCAGATAGTAAAGGTGCAAAATTTGGCCGAAGCCTACAAAGAGCAGAATCTTGATAAGATTTCAGCCTTAATGTTCGATCCTGACAATGGCATGAAGCCTGCAGAAGCCAAGCGTCTCATATATGATCGCAATCACCGCTGGGTGGAAAGGATGTGCCCGCAGATGCCTGAGCATTCGATTCTGGTGAGCGTGGGCTGTGGCCACCTGGTAGGCCCGGAAGGTCTGATTCAATTATTGCAAGAAGCTGGATATACCGTAACCCCAGTATTATGATCCGTTTAGAAAACATTACTTTTTCATATCGCAAAGGAGTGCCGGCCCTATTGGATGCAACAGGGGAAATAGGGCCTGGCATCAACCTTCTGCTCGGGCCCAACGGAAGCGGCAAGACCACGCTGCTCAAGATACTGTCCACATTGCTGCGCCCTGAGGGCGGAAGCTACACTTTCGACGACGCCGTGATGGACCAGCGCACACCCCAGGATCTGAGCAAGCTCTTCTTCTTGGCTGAAGATGCCGTGTTTCCCCTGGCTACCATCAACGAAATGGTTGTGCGCCACGCATGCTTCTATCCGACATTCTCGCTGGCTGCCCTGCGCAGCAACTTGGCTGCCTACAACATGAGCGGCGATGAGAAACTCAGCGACATGTCGCTTGGCCAGCGCAAGAAAGCCAATGTGGCCTACGCTCTGGCTCTTGGCACAAGCCTGCTGATGCTCGACGAGCCATGCAATGGCATGGACATTGGCAGCAAGAAGATTTTCAACCAGCTGCTCGCAAGCAATTACCGCGATGAGCAGACTGTGATAATCGCCACTCACACGGTGTACGATCTGAAGAATCTCTTCGATGGTGTGATAATGCTCAATCAAGGCAAAATCGAACTTTGCGCCAGCGTAGAGCGCATCACCCGACATCTCGACTTTGTCATCGCGCCCTCGCTGCCGATGCAGGCTCTCTATCACGAGACAGACCTGCAAGGCTATCGCGCCATTGTGATCAACGAAACAAATCGAGCTGAGACCAACATCGATTACGAGCTCCTCTACGCCTCCCTCCTGAGTCCCGTAGGCGAAGAGATCGTAGCCCTTATCAATCACAAATAACCACGCATGGAAGCAACATATATTGAACCGATGGTAGAGAGCCCGGTGGCTGAGAACAGATTCTCTTGGCGCCGAGTGTGGATGCTGTTCCAGCTCTACTACCCGCAGCTAAAGAAACAAATCATATTTTTCCCCATCCTGTCGGCATTGGCCATATTTCTCACCGCATGGCTAGTTGAGGTCAACGATGTGACTTCAGTGTGGGACGAGAGGATGTCGGTTGCCTGGCCGATGCTTATGATATCGATCATGTATTATCTGGCTCCAATAGGATTTGCACGCCGCGATGTGCGGCAGCTTTGCGCCATGCTTCCGGTCACTGCGGCCGAAAAACTGGTGTTCATATTGATCTATCTATTTATTGGAGTCAATCTGCTTACAAGCGGCGTCAGTTATCTGGCTGCTTTTGTGATTATGCCCATTTGCCCACAGATGTGGGACATGGTGTTGGAGAGTTTCCAATTGTTCAATACTACGTTTGGTTTCTCCGTGTGGAGCGTCTCAGGCTTTTCCATGGCATGGCTTTTCCAGATCATAGTGATGTATGTGGTGCTGATTGCAAAGCGCAACCGAGTGCTCAAGGGCATCATCGCTTATTTTGGCGCCACAATAGCGGTTGGCATCCTCTCGGGATTGGCCGGAATGATCGGAGCGATGTACATGATCACGAAACATGGCCAGGATTATGCTCAAAATCTTATGCCAGAAGCTAATCCCGATCAGATAACGGCGGAGATGACTCAGATGGTGCAGACCATAATGTACCCGGTAGGGGCAGTTGCTGTTGTCATCTTGATATGGCTAATTTGGAAAATGTATAAGAAATTAAAATACAGTGGAATTTAAGTCTGACAAACCCATATTCAGGCAGATTGTGGAGCTATGCCACAATCGCATCCTCGCAGGCCAGTGGGAGGATGGCCAGAAAATACCGTCGGTGCGCGAGTTGTCGGTAGAACTTGCCGTGAACACTCGCACCGTGCTCAGCGCCTTCGAGGTACTCGAGCAAGAGGGAGTAATTGTCACCCGGCGCGGCCTTGGATATTTTCTCACTGAGGATGCTCATGAGAAGGTGCTCGCCATGCGCCGCGAAGAATTTTTCCAGACTAAGGTGCCCGAGTTTGTGGCTGAAATGCGCTCTCTTGGCATCACTATCGAGGAACTCGACTTCATGATAAAAAATCCAACTATTTAAAGTTTCATTGATAACCCATTAAAGTCTCATTTGTAATGGAAATGGACAATATTTTAGTAGCTAACGACATCGTAAAAGACTATACTGGGCATCGAGCCCTCGACCATGTGTCAATAGAGGTGCCCCGTGGCAAGATCTATGGCCTACTGGGTCCCAACGGCGCTGGCAAGACAACACTCATACGCATCATCAATCACATTACCGCTCCCGACTCGGGCACAGTCACATTCGACGGTCATCCGCTCACACAGGAGGATGTGGTGCACATCGGCTACCTGCCCGAAGAGCGCGGTCTCTACAAGAAAATGAAGGTAGGGGAGCAAGCTCTCTTCTTTGCCCAGCTCAAAGGCCTTAGCCGCAAGGATGCCGAGCAGCAGCTCAAGGAATGGTTCGCGCGCTTTGACATCACCTCATGGTGGGGCAAAAAAATCGAGGAACTCAGCAAGGGCATGGCTCAGAAGGTGCAATTCATCGTGACTGTGCTCCACCGCCCAAAGCTCTTGATCTTCGATGAGCCATTCTCAGGCTTCGACCCCATCAATGCTGAGCTGCTCAAGAATGAGATCCTGCGACTCAAAGATGAAGGCGCCACCGTGATTTTCTCTACCCACAACATGGCCTCGGTGGAGGAGATCTGCGACAACATCACCCTGATCAACAACTCGCGCAATATCCTTACAGGAAATGTCGACCAGCTTCGCCATCAGTACAGCCATAACAAGGCTTTGGTGCGCTATATGGGCGATTTCGCTACCTTGCAGAGCGCGTTGGCCAACACTTGCCAGTATGTCCATAATCTGGGAGATAATGCGCGCGGTGAGCTCACGGCTGAAATCAAGCTGCTTGACGACGATGCTCGGCGCCCGGCCATCACGGCGGCCAACGAGGCAGTGGATCTTATCAGTTTCCAGCCTAAGATCATGTCGATGAGCGAAATTTTCATCAAGGCAGTCGAGGCCAGCAATGAGGCGATGCCGCCGGTAATGGAAAATGAGTGACAAGTTGCAAGTGACAAGTGAGAAGTGACAAGTTGCAAGTGACAAGTGACAAGTTATGAGTGACAAGTGAGAAGTGACAAGTGACAAGTTAAGTGACAAAATTATGAGAAATTTACAATTAATAATATCTCGAGAATATTTTCAGAGGGTAAAGACCAAGAGCTTCCTCATAAGCACAATCTTGATGCCCATCCTGATGCTGGGCATGATGTTCCTGCCGGCACTGATAATGATAATGGCTGAGCCCGAGGACAAGGTCATCGCAGTGATTGACCTCAACGGCCGCATCGCTCCCGCTCTTCAGAGCGACGGCGAAATGCAATTTCAAATTTTGGGCAAGGATGCCTCGATCGAAGAGGCTAAGACAAACAGCCAGTACGACGGAGTGCTCGTGATCGGCGAGGACGTGGTGGAGAATCCCAACAATGTGCAGCTCTACACCCACAGTGCCTCATCGATGGCTACCGAGAGTGCCATCACTTACCAGTTGGAGCAGCGCATCGAAAATCTGCGCATCGACAAGTACGACATAGAGAATCTCGCGCAGATCATGAAGGCTGTGCAAGCCAAGGTCAACATGTCGACTTTCCGCCTTGACAATGAAAGCGAAGAGGAGACCTCGAGCATGGTATCGTATTTGATCGGCATTATCCTCACTATGATGCTCTACATGTTCATCATGATCTACGGGCAGATGGTGATGAACTCGATTATCGAGGAGAAAAACAACCGCGTGCTTGAGATTGTGGTGTCATCAGTGAAACCCACCACGCTGATGTTAGGCAAGATTTTGGGCATTGGCTTTGTGGCCATCACCCAGATCCTGATCTGGGGCCTTGTGGTGGCATGCATCAGCCAGTGGGGTATGCCCTTTGTGATGAATGTGGCAAAGGCTTCGGGCGAACCCGACATCCTTTCAGCCCTGGGCCAGCTTGGCAATGTGGGCTATATGATGTCGCTGCTCGGCTACTCGATCCTGTTCCTGATTGGCGGCTATCTGCTGTATTCATCATTCTTCGCAGCCATCGGCAGCGCAGTTGACAATGTGCAGGACGCATCGCAGCTCACCAGCATAGCTTTGGTGCCTATTCTTATCGGCCTCCTCTGCGGCATGAGCACATCTACCGATCCCAATTCTTCGATGGCCTTATGGCTGTCGCTGATACCGCTGACCTCGCCCATGGTGATGATGGAGCGTATCCCCTTCGGCATCCCTTCGTGGCAGATATGGGTGTCGATAGCCCTGCTCTATGTTACGTTCGTAGCTATGATCTGGGTGTGCGCCAAGATTTACCGCGTGGGCATCTTCATGTACGGCAAGAAGCCCTCAGTGATGGAGCTTATACGTTGGGCGCGCTATAAGTAGTGCCCCCGCGCCCAAAGGAGCGAATCGAATCGCTAATTTCTGTATTTAAATGTTAAATGTACGGATTTCGTCGATAGAAATCGGTGAAATCCGTACATTTAACATTTAAATTTTAGGAATTCAGAGAAATAATCGTAACTTTGCAAGAACTAATGACAACCTCTGTCATTATTATATAATTAATTACTGCTTCATAAATTAGGGCTTGTCTCATACCAAATGTTACTTAAACTTTAATATTTTTATACTTTAATACTTAAATTTAGCATTAAGCTAAAGACTAAAGACTAAAGACTAAAGACTGAAGACTAAAGACTAAAGACTAAAGACTGAAGACTAAAGACTGAAGACTAGACTAAAAACCAAATATCAATTTTTTGTATATGAAGAAAAATTTACTTTTGCTCGCAGGGGCTTTGGCAGTTGGTTCTGCCGCTTGGGCAATCGAAGGTTCTCAGATCGTAGAGAACACATGCATCAACCAAATTTCACCGAATGGCAACTGGGCAGCCGGTTCTGACGGCGATGGCACAATCGTGCTGGTAGACCTCACCACAGGCAAGTCAACAGTCATCGCCGACGAGGACAACTACTATGATCCCGGCGTGGGCAACTACCTGAGCGACACTGGCGTGCTCGTGGGCTCAATTGACAGCAGCGGCCTCACCGCTTACTATTATGAGGACGACGAGTGGTTCCCACTCCCCCTCCAGACAGGCGACAAGTATGCTCTCTCGATGGGTATCACCCCCGACGGCAACCGCATTTGCGGCCAGGTATCGCGCGCCGACTTCAGCGCAGATGCTGAGGGCATCATGGACCAGCCTGTAATCTGGAATCGCAACTCGCTTGGATGGTACGACGACTATATCGTGCTTCCTTTCCCCGCAACTGACTTCTCAGGCCGCGCTCCGCAGAAGTCTACTGCCATCTGCATCAGCGACGATGGCAAGACCATCATTGGCCAGCTCTTTGACTACTCAGGCGGTGTGGTGCAGCCCATCGTGTATCGCGAGGATGAGAATGGCGAATGGAGCTACGAGATCCTTTGGGATGCCAACCCCGATGGAATAGAAATCGGCGAGGCTCCTGAATTTCCAGAATATGTTAACTATGAGGATTATATGACCGAGGAGGAATTGGCAGATTACAATGCAGCTGTGGCCCTCTACTGGCAGACTTGGGAAGGCAAATATCCCCAGCCCGAGGACTTCATGAGCGACGAAGAATATGAGGCTTATGCTGCCGCAGTAGAAACCTACAATGCTCAGCTCGAGGCATACTATCAGTGGGCTGAAGGTCTTGAAGAGCTGATGGAAGCAGTGCCCGATTTCGCCTACAACGATATCAAGCTTTCAGGCAATGGCCAATATTATCTGACCACCACAATGGCTGGCTCATACAATTTCGAAACATGGGAGTTTGAATACAATGCCGAAATCTACGTGTTCGACTTGGTATCAGGCGATTATAAGACTATGCAGGTTGGCGACATGATGGCATCATACATCAACAATGATGGTGTGATTCTTGCCGCTGGTCCTATTTACAACTACGATCGCGAAGCTTACATCAAGCTGGCTGACTCCGACGAGTTCACTCCTCTCTATGACTATATCCAGACCATCAACTCAGAGACAGCAGAGTGGATGACAGCCAACATGACTCATACATATTATGAGGAATCATATGACTTCGATCTCGAGGACTGGGTATACACTGAAGTTACCAACATGATTGTGGGTACACCCTGCGCCAACGCTGACATGAGCGTGATCGGCACCTGGGCTTACAATTGCTGGAGCTATGAAGATGTTAACTATTACAGCTACATCCTTGACACCAAGCTGCTCTCCGGCATAGCAGATGCTATCGCTACCGTTAGCAATGTGGTGAAGGTAGAGGTATTCGACATCCAGGGCCGTCGCGTATACGAAGGCGCTGCCATGCCTACCAGCCTCAACAATGGCCTCTACATCGTGCGCACTACCGACGCTAATGGCAATGTGGCCAGCAGCAAGGTGGCTATCAACTGATTGAAAAATTGAGTGCTTAGTAATATTATCAGAAAGCGGCTGACCGTGAGGCCAGCCGCTAACTTTTTATGCATGTCCTTAACTATATTTAAGATGCTGTAACTTATCTTATTACACCTTATTTGTTATAATTTTAAGGTTAAATATAGATAGAAGATTATGAAAAGGACACTGCTAAGCATAGCGTGCATATTATGTGTATTGGGCGTTGTGGCTCAGGATTGGTTCGATTCCGGCACCAATCACACTCGCTTCGGGGTCAGGCTGTCCTGGGATTTGAATACGCCATCAACAAGCTTCAACAATATGGTGCCCACCTACCATAATGGGTCGGGCCTGTATGCGGGAGCTTTTATCAATATACCTCTTTTTATGAACGCATACGTAGAGCCGGGGCTCGGCGTCTACTACAATACAATGATAATCAGCCAAAACATCAGGGACGATATCGAGCTTGACTATCCCCTTACGCCTGAGGGCTCGCTGAGAAATTCGGGTTTCCGCGTGCCGTTGGTGGTGGGATTCCGATTTGATGTCACCGACGATGTGGCCGTATCCCTATACACAGGGCCGCAGATCAATTTCGGCGTCACCTTGAAAAAATATAATAATGCCACCCACGAGCGCGAGAGCCTTTATGGCCATGGCTGGCATCGCGTCGATGCCCAGTGGCTATTCGGCATAAGATTCGCCTATGGCGACAACTGGATAGCCGACATCAATGGTGGCATAGGCATGACCAACCTGGTGGGAGGTCCTGAATACCGTGGGCAAACTTTTCGCAGAAATACTTTTTCGATTGGCATAGGATATTTGTTTTAACAAAGAAAAAGTGTTAACTTTGCATACGCAATAAAGATACAATACAAATTAACCAACTCAAGAAAATGAAACTTTTAAGAATCGCAGGAATAGCTCTGTTGTGCGGAGCCCTGCTCGTGGGCGAAACCTCATGCTCCTCAATGACTAATACGGGAAAAGGCGCAGCAATCGGCGGCGGTGGTGGCGCAGCTCTTGGAGCTGGCCTGGGAGCCCTGATTGGCGGAGGGAAAGGCGCTGCTATCGGAGCAGCTGTCGGAGCTGGCGTGGGTGCTGGCGCTGGCGCTCTGATTGGCAACAAGATGGACAAGCAGCAGAAAGAGCTGGAGCAGCAGTTGGCCGAAAGCGCCACTGTAGAGCAGACTACCGACCAGAACGGTCTGCAGGCCATCAAGGTTACCTTCGAGGGGGGCATCCTTTTTGCTACTGGCAAGAGCGATCTTAGCGAAAGTGCAAAGATACAATTGGCCAAATTCGCTCAGAATTTGATCAATAATCCTGGTACCAATGTGCAAATATACGGCTTCACCGACAATACAGGGTCGATGGAGGCCAACACTCGCGTGGCAAATGCCCGCGCTGCCGCTGTGATGTCGTATTTGGTCAACTGCGGCGTGTCGCCTACGCGTCTTTCTGCTGAAGGCATTCCGATGGCCGACTATGTGGCCAGCAATGACACTGCCGAGGGCCGCGCTCAGAATCGCCGCGTGGAGATCTACATCACTGCCAGCGAAGAAATGATCCAGCAGGCCGAAGCAGGAACACTGCAATAAATTTTAATGAATAATGAATAATGAATAATGAATAATAAACAATACTTCATTTGATTCATTATTAGAGTGAAAACAAAAATGAGGCCCCGACATCTGATGTCAAGGCCTCATTCTTTTATTGTTAAACAATGAATAATTGTTGTTAAACAATTAATAAAGAAAGGTATTATTCATTATTCATTATTAATTATTCATTATTAATTACATGTTCATGCCGCCATCCACTTGGATTACTTGGCCAGTGACGTAGGCGCTCATGTCGCTTGCCAGGAAGGTGGCCACATTGGCGATGTCTTCCACTTGGCCGGCGCGGCGCAGAGGGATCTTCTTTGCCCATTCGGCGCGCACCTCATCGGGAAGAGCTGCCGTCATGGCTGTCTCGATAAAGCCGGGAGCAATGGCATTGGCGCGGATGTTGCGGCGACCCACTTCCTGAGCGATGCTCTTGCACAGAGCGATCAAGCCAGCCTTGGAGGCTGCGTAGTTGGCCTGGCCCATATTGCCGTGCACGCCCACTACCGACGACATGTTGATGATGCTGCCGCCGCGCTGGCGTGTCATCACCGGCAGCACTGCCTTGCTGAAATTGAAGGCGCTCTTGAGGTTCACCATGATTACCATGTCCCAGTCGGCCTCGGTCATCTGGGCCATCAGGCGGTCGCGTGTGATGCCGGCATTGTTCACCAGAATGTCAATGCGGCCAAATTCCTTCACTATTTCGTCAACCACAGTCTGGGTTTCGTCGAATTTTGCAGCGTTGCTGGCATATCCCTTGGCCTTTACGCCTAAGGCTGCTATTTCATCTTCGGTAGCTTTGCCGTTTTCGTCGATTACGAGGTCGGTGAAAGCGATGTTGGCGCCTTCGGCGGCGAACTTAAGAGCGAGAGCCTTGCCAATGCCTCGTGCGGCACCGGTGATCAGGGCTGTTTTACCTTCAAGTAATTTCATTATGACTTAAATTTATATATTGTGTGACTTTGATTGCTTATTCACAAATTTTTCGCAAAGTTACTAAAAAATAGTCAGATAATGAGCATTTTTCACAAATTTGTGCCAATTGCTAAATTCCGAGGTTGCCACTGGCCGCGAGAATGTGGAAAATCAGTTCGCGGAAGAGTTGATAGGCGTCCTGGCGCGAGCCCTGGCCCTTGCTCTGGATGTCGAATTTGCGCAGCGCCCAGATGACCTCGATGACTTGGCTGGCGGAATAGCAGCGCATGCCATTCTTGAACTTCCTCAGAGCATATGGGCTTTTCAGCCCCAGGGCGCGTTGGAGCCCCATGTCGGTCTTATCCTTGGTGTAGAAAGCTATCAGCAGGTCGGAAAAATACCCATAGAGCAGGGCAGTAGTCATCATCAGGGGGTTGGCTTTGGGATTGCTGGCAAAATAGTCGGCTATCTTCATGGCCTTCACGGGATTGCGCTCTGCAAGAGCGTCGACGAGTTCGAAGTTGTTGTATTCTTTGCTTATCCCGATGTTGCGCTCTACGGCCTCCGGGGTGACAGTGGCTCCAGGGCCTAAGATCGTGGCCAGTTTGTCGATCTCATTGTACATGCGGCTGAGGTCGCTGCCGATGTAGTCGCGCAGCATCTCCAGGGCTTTGTGGTCGCTGCGCATGCCTTTCTCTTGGATCAGGCTGTCGATCATCATGGGCATTTCTCTTTCCGAGGCTTTCTTCGACTCGAAAATGACGGCTTTTTTCTTGGCTGCGGCCATCAGGTCCTTGCCTTTGGCGGTAGCGCCTCGGAACACCATCACCAGCACTGTCGAGGGACTCGGATTCAGCACATAGCGCTGGAGCTTGTCTACCTCCTCGGCCCTAATGGCCTGCATCTCCTTGATAATCACCATTTGCCGCTCTGCGATCATGGGAAAGCGATGGCACATGTCGGAGGCTTGCGCCATCGAGGTGTCGGGAGCATAGAGGATGTATTGGTCAAATTCGCGATCGGCTGGGGGGAGCACGTTCTCAAACAGCTTCACCAGCTGGTCGATGTAGTATCCCTCCTCGCCGTGGAGCAGGTACACGGGCTGCAAGTTGCCCTGCTTGATCTGGTTGCGAAGTTCGTTGTATGTAACACCGGCAGCGGCCATGGTATAATATTTTGTGGTTTCAGAAATAATTCGTAAATTTACAAAATATTTCTGACATGGCGACAAAGAAGCATGCATACATCAAAAAATAATTCATTCTGTCGCCTCGAACTGACTCAAACCGCAGTGCAAAATGCCAAAGCTTAATTTGCCAGAATTCGATCTGCCCCTGCGATGCCAGGCCAAGCAGGCGCAGGTGTGGGACCGCCTGCGCGGCAAATGGGTTGCGCTCACTCCCGAGGAGTGGGTGAGACAGCATTTTGTGAATTTTCTGATAGAGCATCGTCAGTATCCGGCTGCCTGGATGGCCAATGAGGTGGGCATCGAGCACAATGGATGCCGGCGCCGCTGCGACACCATCGTGTATGACCATTGCGCCCAACCCATCGCCGTGGTGGAATACAAGGCCCCGGAGGTGGCCATCACCCCGCGCGTGTTTGACCAGATCGTAAGGTACAATATGGTGCTGCATGTGTCTGTGCTGATGGTTAGCAACGGCATGGCCCACTATTGTTGTCGCATAGCAGGCGACAACTACCAATTCCTCAAAGACATACCTCGATATGGTGAGTTGGTGATTGGGTGATTTGGTGATTAGGTGATTTAGTGGGTTGGTGATTTAGTGATTTTTCAAAGACAATAAGAACAGATAAACATGGATGTGACACTTAAGATATATTCTGCAGACTTGACCACAGAACTCCTTGTCCCTTATGCCGAGGCAGGAATCAAGGCCGGTTTTCCCTCGCCGGCCCAGGACTACATGATGGACAGCATCGACCTCAACCGCGAACTGATTCAGCATCAGGAATGCACATTCTATGCGCGCGTAAATGGCGACTCAATGACCGGGGCCGGCATCTTCGATGGCGACTTGGTGGTGATTGACAAGAGCCTTGAGGCCAAGGATGGCGACTACATCGCCGCCTTTGTCGACGGCGAGTTCACCCTCAAGCGCTTCAAAATGGATCCGAGCGGCACATGTGCCTGGCTTTTGCCCGCCAATCCCCACTTCCCTGCCATCAAAGTCACTGCCGACAACGACTTCATGATCTGGGGCGTCATCACCAGCGTCATCCGCCAGCTCCACAAATAGCCATCAAAAACTTATTTTGGTGTTTAGATAAAAATTTATTAACTTTGCCTATTCAACTGCAAATACAAATTTTTGCCTAAAATTTAATAAATTATATCACCTATAATCATGGACCTATTTGAGAAACTCACCGTGCGTGCGAAAGCTAATAAGCAGCGCATCGTGCTCCCCGAAGGCAATGAGCCCCGCACGCTCACAGCCGCTGACCGAATCTTGGGAGATGACATCGCAGAAATCATCCTTATCGGAGATCCCGCAGAAATCACCAACATGGCCGCTGAGCTCAAGCTCAACAACATCGGCAAGGCCAAGATCGTAAATCCCGCCGACGAAGCCGTAATCGACAAGTATGCTCCCCTGTTGCATCAGTTGCGCAAAAAGAAGGGCATGACCGAGGAAGAAGCACGTCTCACCACCCATAATCCCCTCTATCTGGGCTGCCTCATGGTAAAATCAGGCGATGCCGACGGCCAAGTGGCTGGCGCTCGCAACACCACCGGCAATGTGCTTCGTGCCGCCTTCCAGGTGATCAAGACGATGCCTGGCATCGAAGTGGTGTCTGGCGCGTTCCTGATGCTTCTGCCCGAAGGCCTCAACTTTGGCACCGATGGCATCCTGGTATTTGCCGACTGCGCTGTGGTGCCAGACCCCACCGCAAGCCAGCTTGGACAGATAGCAGTGGCTGCTGCCAAGACAGCGCGCGATATCGCAGGCATCGAGCCTCGCGTGGCCCTGCTCTCATATTCAACCAAGGGTTCTGCCGAAGGTCCAGCAGTCGACAAGGTTATCGAGGCTTTGGCTGTGGCCAAAGAGCTGGATCCCAATCTCATCATCGATGGCGAACTGCAGACCGACGCTGCCATTGTGCCCTCAGTCGCTAATCTCAAAGCTCCCAATTCGCAGCTCAATGGCCGCGCCAATGTGCTGGTATTCCCCAACCTCGAGGTGGGCAACATCGCTTACAAGCTCGTGCAGCGCTTAGGCAATGTGCAAGCCGTAGGTCCGGTGCTGCAAGGATTGGCAGCTCCCGTCAACGACCTCAGTCGAGGCTGTTTCCCCGAAGACATTTACAAAACCATCATCATGACCTGCAACCAGGCCATCGGTATGAAAGAGTGACATTCATGGTCTTCGGTCTTCATCGTCTTCATGGTCTTTGGTTTAATGCCATCGCCTGAGAAATGAAGATCGAAGCCTGGAAATATTAAGTATAATCAATTTGGTCTCAAATCAATAGGAATAGGTATTCCCCCGAGGACCTTGAAGACGATGAAGACCTTGAAGACCTTAAATATTTATGAATATATTAGTTCTTAACTGCGGCAGCAGTAGCGTAAAATACAAGCTTATTGACACCGCCGACGAGAAGACCCTCGCCGAAGGCGGCGTGGAAAAAATCGGTCTTCCCGACGGTTTCCTCAAATACAAGAAGCCCAATGGCGAAAAAGCCATCATCGACCTGGGCCTGGTTAACCACAAGGGCGCCATCAAGGCCATCATGGACCTGCTCACAGATCCTGTGGAGGGCGTGATCAAGAATTACGACCAAATCGATGCCGTTGGCCACCGCGTGGTGCACGGGGCAGAGAAATTCAGCAAGAGCGTGCTGATCACCCCGGAGGTTATCGATCAGGTAAAAGAATGCTACGACCTGGCACCTCTCCACAATCCCGCAAATATCACCGGCATCGAGGCCATCGAGGCACTCATGCCCAATGTGCCGCAAGTGGGCGTGTTCGACACTGCTTTCCATCAGACCATGCCCCCCAAGGCTTTCATGTATCCTCTGCCCTACAAATACTATGCTGAGGATGGAGTGCGCCGCTACGGCTTCCACGGTACAAGCCACCGCTATGTGAGCCAGCGCGCCGCCGAAATCTTGGGCGTGAACATCGCCGAAAAGAAGATGATCACATGCCATATCGGCAATGGCGGCAGCATCACAGCCGTGATGTATGGCAAGAGCGTGGACACCAGCATGGGCCTGACTCCTACCGAAGGCCTTATGATGGGCACTCGCGTGGGCGATGTCGATCCCGGAGCTTTGGTATACCTTATGCTCAAGCATAACCTCAGCGCTCAGGATCTGCAGAAAGTCATCAACAAGGAGAGCGGCGTGCTGGGCATCAGCGAAATCTCAAGCGACATGCGCGAGATAGAGAATGCCATCAAGGCTGGTAATGCCAATGCCAAGCTTGCCCTCGACATGTATGAGCTCCGCATCATCAAGTACATCGGCGCTTATGCCGCTGAGATGAACGGCACCGACATCATCGTATTCACCGGCGGTGTGGGCGAGAACCAGGCTGGCACTCGCCTCAACGTATGCAAGAGCCTTGAATTCATGGGCGTGAAGATCGACGAAGCTCTCAACGCTGTCACTCGCGGCACTGAGACCATCATCTCTACCCCCGATTCCAAGGTGACTGTGATGGTAGTGCCCACCGACGAAGAGCTGATGATCGCTCGCGACACCGAAGCCATCGTCAACGCCAAGAAATGACCCTCAGCAGAAGCAGGAGCTATTTTTTATTGAAATTTTTTTGAAAAAAATTTTTTATTTCAATAATAATGCGTAACTTTGCAGTGTTGTACTCCACTACAACACTGCAATTGTTAAACTTCAACTATTTAACTCAATGATTAAAAAGCTATTACTCATTTCCGCATTGCTTCTTGGCTTCGCCTATCAGGCACAGGCCCAGATGCAAATGCCACCTATCCCGGTGGATACCGCAGTGCGCGTAGGCCAATTGCCCAATGGTCTTACATATTATATCCGTCATAACGAGACCCCCAAGGGACAGGCTGATTTTTACATTGCCCAGAAAGTAGGATCGATTCTGGAAGAGGACAACCAGCGCGGTCTGGCTCACTTCCTGGAGCACATGTGCTTCAATGGCACCGAGAATTTTCCCGGCAACGAAGTGATTGACTGGCTTGAGAGCGTAGGCGTGAAATTTGGCCGCAACCTCAATGCTTACACCTCGATCGATGAGACAGTCTACAACATTTCTAATGTGCCCGTTGACCGCACAAGCGTGCAGGATTCATGCTTGCTGATACTTCACGACTGGGCCGATGGTCTGCTGCTCGATCCTGAAGAGATTGATAAGGAGCGCGGTGTGATCCATGAAGAATGGCGCAGCCGCAATGTGGGCCGTCAGCGCATCATGGAGGAGATCATGCCCCTGGTATATCCCAACAACAAGTATGGCCAGCGCTTGCCGATCGGCACCATGGAGGTTGTCGACAATTTCCCGCCCCAAGACCTGCGCGACTATTATGAAAAATGGTATCGCCCGGATCAGCAGGGCATCATCGTAGTGGGCGACATCGATCCCGACTACATCGAGGCCAAGATCATCGAGTATTTCGCGCCCATCAAGATGCCCGAGAATGCCGCAGAGCGCTACTATGTACCCGTTGAGGACAATGCCGGCACCATCTATGCCATTGGCAAGGATACCGAGATGGACTTCCCCATCGAGCAGCTCATCATCAAGCAGGACGTAATACCCACTGAGATGAAGGGTACCATGATGTATCTCATGGTGGATTACATCGAAGATATGATCAACCAGATGTTCAACCAGCGCCTCAACGAGCTTTCACAGGATCCCGAATGCCCCTTCGCTCAGGCCGGCGCAATGTATGGCAATTTCTATTTGGCAAAGACCAAGGATGGCCTCACATTGGCTGTGATGCCTAAGGGCGACGAGTATATCCCCGGCATGGAAGCAGCATATCGCGAACTGCTCCGCGCTTCACGCGGCGGATTCACCGTGGGCGAATATGAGCGCGCAAAGGCTGAATATCTGTCACAGCTCGAGAAGAGATACAATGGCCGCGACAAGCAGCAGAATGTCGCTTATGTGCAACAATATGTGCGCAACTTCATCGACAATGAGCCGATGCCCTCAATCGAGGATGAATACGAAATCATGAATCAGCTTGTGCCCATGATCCCGGTAGAGGCTATCAATCAGACCTTAGCTGAAATGGTAACTCCCGACAACCGCGTGATGATGGTATTCGCAGTCGACAAGGAAGGCATGTCAGTGCCCACAGCTGAAGAATTCGAGGCAATGTTTGCCAAGGTCAACGCTGAGGACATTGAGCCTTACCGCGACGAAATGAAGGAAGAGCCGCTGATTCCCAACCTGCCCGCTCCCGGCAAGGTAGTCAGCACTCAGGATCTCCCCTCATGGGGCGCTACAGAGCTTACACTTAGCAACGGCGTGAAAGTAGTGGTTAAGAACACTGACTTCAAGAAGGATGAAATCCGCTTCATGGCTGTGGCTAAGGGCGGCACATCAACAATTGCTGATGAGAATGCCAACGAACTCATCTTCCTGGAATACGTGCTGAGCCAGCATGGCCTGGGCGATTACACAGTGACCGACATGCAGAAATATCTCCAGGGCAAGCAAGCACATGTAGACATTTCATTAGGCAACTACACTCGCGATCTCTCTGGCACCACCACTGTCAAGGATCTGCCCACCTTGATGGAGCTCATCTATGCCAGCATGACCGAGTTCAACCTCAACGAAGCCGATTTCACCGCACTGCAGAACATGATCCGCGGCCAGATTGCCAACCAGGAATCAACGCCTGACTTCGCATTGAGCAAGCGACTGATGGAGGCAATCTTCGCAAGCCCCGCCAACCAGATGCTTACCACTCAGGTAATCGACAATGTAAGTCGTGAGAAGTCAATCGAACTTGTGAAATCACAGCTCACCAATGCTGCTGACTTTACTTTCTACTTCGTAGGCGATGTCACTGTTGACCAGATCACTCCTCTGGCTGAGCAGTACTTGGCTACTCTGCCTGCCGATGCTGCTACCGCATCGCAGGGCTGGACCACCAATCTCTCTCGCGAGGTGAAGGGCGGCACTGACACCACCGAGTTCGCACAGGCCATGCAGACCCCGCAGACCACTTGCGTGATGTTCATCACTGCTACCGAGCCTTACAACACCAAGAACGACTATGTAGTCAGCGCTGTTGGCCAGGTGCTTAGCAACCGTCTGCTCAAGAAGATCCGCGAAGAGATGGGCGCTGTATATTCAATCGGTGCAGCCGCTAGCTTAGGCTTTACCTCCAAGAACAATGCTACCATCCAGACCTACTTCCCCATGAAGCCGGAACTGAAGGATCAAGTGCTCACAGAGATTGACAACATCCTCAACGCTATGTGCAGCGACATCACTGCCGAGGAGCTCAATCCTGTAAAGGAATACATGGTGAAGAACATCAATGCCGCTCTCGATCAGAATTACAATTGGATCGATGCAATGACCGAGGAGACACTCAGCGGTGTTGACACTTGGCACGACGCTCTCGAGGTGGTCAACAGCATCACCATCGAGGATGTGCAGAACATGCTCAAGGACATTCTCAGCCAGGGCAACCGCCAGACCATCCTTATGGATCCTGCCGAGTAATTGGCATAGCGCAGAAACGAGGCTGCTTAGCAGCAAACAATAATGAGGAGGTGACGACGTTTATAAAGCGTTGTCACCTTCTTTATTACTGACTTTGAATTATGAAAAAAATACTTGTGATCCTTGCCTTGGGCTTTGCGTTGGCCATGTGGGGAGCCATGCCTATCATTGATGACCATGCCACCCTCTTGCAAAAGCATCTGCAAGAGCATCCCGACAAGCCAGAAAAGGACATCGATGAGGAGGATCCATACTTTTTGCTCACTGGCGAGGCTGACTCAGCCATAGCCCGTAAGGACTATTATACAGCCATAATGCGCCTGCGCGATGCCCTGGCTGTCGATCCGGAAAATCCTTCCAATCCATTGCTCCTCAACAATTTGGGGCTGCTTTACAGCATGTGTGACCAGGACTCGCTTGCCCTAAAGGCCTACGATAATGCTTTGGAAATAGCCCCGGCCATGACCACAGTGCTGGGCAATCGCGCTCTTTTGCATCTCAAGATGGGCGATGACTATCAGGCGTGGCAGGATTTCGGCGCAGTGATCGAGCGCGATTCGCTCAATCTCAATGCTCGCTATTATCATGGCATGATTTCTCTCTATGGTGGCGACCGGGCAAATGCCGAGCGCGACTTCACAGTGCTGGAGAGCATAGACCCTGAGAGCGAACATGCGTGGGTGGCTATGTCGTCGCTCTATTCTCTGACAGGCCAGAGCCGCGAGGCTATTCCTTACTATAAAAAGCTTATTGAAAATGATACCGCTGCAGAATATTATTCAGCCTTGGCTGGCTGCCTGCTTGATCTTGAAGAATATTCCGAGGCCTCAATGATCATAGCCGAGGGATTCCGCGAGTGTGGCGAAGACCCCGAATTGTATTATTACCGAGCATGGCTCAATAAAGCCAGCTATCTGCTCGACGCAGCCCATGCTGATGCCAAGCGGGCAGTTGAGTTGGGAGCCGATCCGCGCAAAGTGCAATCGCTTTTCAGATAAGAGGCTTCAGTGGAAGAGCATTATGATTATGTGCGTAGCTACCACGGCGCACACCGTGAGCACGCATATGAAGATGGCAGGAAGCCCCTTCCATATTGCACTGAGATAAACACGACTGTATCTGCGGGTAAAATAATAGGCCAAGAAACCCCACATGGAGCCTACGCAGGCGCCGACTAATAGATCGCCCGGATAGTGCACGCCAAGATATACGCGCGTATAGCACTGAAACAGGGCCCATATGAATATGAACCATGTGTACCATCTCACTTTCAGCATCAGTGAGGTGGAGGTAGCCAAGGCAAACGAGTTGGCAGCATGGCACGAAGGGAATCCATAGCGGCCGCCACGATAATTCTCCACAATATGCACCCACGCGCTTATGGGATTCTCAGTGTTGGCGGGGCGCAAGCGTTCGAAGAACGGGCGTATCAGCTTGGCGCAACTGTAATCAGTAATGGCTAAGGCCGCACCAACTGCCAATATCAGGATTAAGGCATTTTTCCATCCGAAGCGCCGCCACACCAGGCCGGCTATGCTGATGTACATAGGTATCCATATCCATTTGCCCGACAGTTCTTTTACGATAGGGTCGGCAAAAGCATGGTGAAAATCATTGAGGAAAAGCAAGAATTGCGTATCCCAGTGGAGAAGCTGGTCAATCATCGAGCATCGATGTCGTTATAGAGGATTTGGAGAAAGGCTTGCAACCAAGGCAGATCTTCAGGCGAGGATGTCTGCTGAAGCACCTGATTGCTTTCAACGGAGATTTCAGTCAGTCCATGGTTGGTGATCAAGGCTGCCCATGAGGGCTCGCTAAACATGGCATAGGGTCTGCGGCAGGGATCTAACAGGTTGTGGCTGAATTTAAAAGGTTCGCATTGGCCTCCCGCGAGGAAAACCAATGTATGGGCAATGTCAAGCTGACTTCCGATCATGTCGAAGATCGAGGGATTCAGCACGCGTATGTCATCGAGAGCGCCGCCCACCATGACCAATGGCACATGATGGCGCTCTTTGTGATCTTCAAGATAGCGAGGATAGGCGCCCCAGTGATCGGGAATCATCACCACCAAGGTGCGATCCCACGAGGGAAGAGTGCGCAGGCTGTCGATGTAGTCGCCCAGGCATGAGTCGGCATAGGCAAAGGCATTTGCTCGCTTGTTCTCGAGATGGCTCTGGTAGGGCACCTCGAAAGGCTCATGGCTGCTCGATGTCTGCACCACGGTGAAGCGGGGGCCATCCGACTCGGTCTTGGCATACTCCAAGGCCCGCTTGTAAAGCACGTCATCATGCACTCCCCATTTGCTAAGGCGCTCTGAGATAGGGAAATCCTTGTCCTTTATGATTTTGTCAAAGCCTCCGGCAATCAGCAACGCATTCATATTTGTGAAATTCACATCGCCGCCATAGAAATAAGCAGTGGAGTATCCAACATCCTTGAGGCTTCGGCCTATGGCTGGGAGGGAGTCGAGCTTATTGACCCACTTCATGAGGCTGATTGTAGGCTGTGCCGGATAGCCGTTGAGCACGGCCGGTAGAGCGCGATCGGTGCGGAAACTGCTTGCGTAGATGTTCTTGAAAAGCCAGCCTTCCTGGCCTAAGCTGTCAAGACGCATGGCTATTGGTTCGCCGCCCTGGCTCGGAAGCAGTTTGGAAGAAAAGCTTTCCAAGATGATCAGCTGGATATCAGGCTGATATGGCGGGGCTACGCTGTCGAGAGGTTCGAAATAACTGCTTTCCGGGTAATTGTAAAGAGTGGAATATCTCATTTCGGCTTCCTCATCGGTCATGAAGCGGAACTGCTGGCGGAAATTGGTCTGATGGGTGGCTGAATACATGAAGTTGAACAGCGGATTCACAGCCATATGATTCACCGCCATGTTGTCGCTGAAGTATGCCCGGCTGACATTCATTGTCGATACTGTGACTCCGCCTCGTATCGGTATGAAGAGAGCGGCAGTCATCACAGTAAGCACCACATAGCGCAGCCATCGGCACTTCCAAATTTCAGGGAAAAGCCGGGGCATTCTGAAGAATGTCCAGCATAGCAGAAGATATATGCCCCAAGTCACCAATCCCACGCCGATTATGGCAGCCGGATACATCCACCATTCCATGCTGGCCATCGCAGCCTGGGGCGAGGATATGATATAGAATAGGGGTGTGGTGTCGAGAGGGAACCCCCAATAGGTATATAGCACCACATTGCATATCAGGCCCAATGACATCAGAAAGGCTATGATGGCGAAATAGCATTTGCCGAATATGGATGTAATCTTGCCAATGCCTATGATGGTGAGGATGGCAGGGATGACTGTGAGATATCCGGCCATGCTCATGTCCATGCTCAGACCATGCCACATGGCTTGAAAAATCTGCGACATGCTGAAATCCCCTGCGCCAAGGCCAAAGCCAATCTTAGCCACGCTCATTATAAGCGTGACCATAATAAAAGTGCCTAATATTCTAAGTATATCTCGTGACATCTTGGACTCCATTCTTATAACGGAGCAATGTCATAAAAATTTTTTCTTGTGAGATTTTCTAATGAAAAATTTTTGATAGTGTCGAAGATCAGATCGGCAGTGCCTTCCTTTTCATAGGGATTGGCCGCTGTAGCAGCTCTTTGGCGCCATTCGGGCGAGAGCACCTGGCTGATGCCGCTTTCGATCGACGCTTGATCGCTGGGGCAGTCAAGCACCGATGCTCCGCGAGCGCGGCCTTTTTGGCGGTCTCCGATGTTGAGGGTAGGGATATGGGCTGATGGCACCTCTACCAGGCCGCTCGACGAGTTGCCCAACACAGCCCTCACATGAGGCAGCAGAGATAGATAGCGCTTCATCCCCAAGGATGCGAAGCAGTGGGCGCGGTTGGCATTGGCGCCAGTCCACTTTACGATGGCCTCGCGTATGGCATCGGAGCCATTGTCAGAGTTGGGCATCGTGAAGATGACATTGAGCTCTGGAAATTTGTCGAGGGCCTTAAGAAAAGCATCTATGGCCTCAGCAGCCGGCTGGGTGTCGAGCGTCACAGGATGGTAGGTGACCAGCACAGTGTTGTCGCCTATTTTCACGCCTAAGTCTTCTTCAAGAGCTTCGAGGTTCATCAGAGGCACTTCCTTGATATTTTCCACCCCGATGGCTCCGGCATAGAACACACGATCAGGGTGCTCGCCAAGTTCGATCACTCGATGACGATATTCTTCTGTTGATGTGAAATGCAGCGACGAAAGTTTGGTGATGCAATGGCGGATGGAATCATCGTAGGCGCCCTCGGTGATTTCGCCTCCATAGAGATGGGCTATGGGCACTCTCTGCATCATGCAGGCGATGGCAGCAATGAGCATTTCGTATCGGTCGCCAAGGATCACGGCGATGTCAGGCTTCAGTCGGTCGATGGCATAAGCCATGCTCCTTAATTCCGTAGCCATTGACTCGAGGATGCCCACGCTGTCGTCGCTGGGCCGGTCCATCTTCACTCGCTCGTCGATGACAAAGCCATCAGCCTCGATTTCCCGGTATGTTTCGCCATATTCAGGCATCAAGTGCATGTTGGTGGCAATCACCTGCAGGGTGCAATCGTCATCGTCGCGCACCTTTGCCATGATGCGGCTTAGAAGGCCGTATTCAGCGCGTGTGCCGGTGATGAAGCAGATTTTTCTCATTTCAGTAGAGTGGGCTTAGATTTCTATGAGTTCGTCCTCTGAGAAATCGCGCACAGCGGGAGTGCCCACCACTTGGTCCCAGAGCATGGGGCTGAGGCCGTTGCCGGGGCGCTTCACATAGAGATTCTCCTCGGTCAAGATTTCTCCCTTCTTTATGTCGCGGCTGGCCACGATGCTCTTGCGGGCAATCTTTATGTTCTTGCTTTCCGAGGCGCTGACATCCTTATGGCCGCTGCCTAAGGCCTGCTCGATGTTGCGTATCGAACGGACCATCTGCGCCAGTTCTTCGGGAGATAGAGATGCCTTATGGTCGGGCCCTGGCAGATTCTTGTCGAGGGTGAAATGCTTTTCTATGATCGGAGCACCAAGAGCCACAGCGGCGATAGGCACCTCGATGCCTTGGGTATGATCGGAATATCCGACCTCCAGGCCTGTGGCCTCAGCGATTTCTTGCATGGCTCGCAGATTGACATCCTGCATAGGGGTGGGGTATTCGGTATTGCAGTGAAGCAGGCGCACTTGGTCTTTGCGAAGCCCATTCTCGGTGAGCACCTTCACTGCCTCCTGGATTTCTGCGAGGGTCGACATCCCGGTCGACATCACCACCGGCTTTCCAAGACGCGCTATTTTGCGCAGATAGGGGAGGTTGGTGATTTCTCCTGAGGGTATTTTCCAGAAGTCCATGTCGAGGGGCACCAGCACATCGATTGATGTGAGGTCGAAAGGCGTAGAAATGAACTTAATTCCCACTTCCTTGCAATATTGGGCCAGCTTGGGGAAGTCTTCGGCAGGCAGCATGATTTTCTTCACCATGTCGAGTTGCGATTCCACCTTGCCGGTATTGGCCTTTTGGTATTCGGCCATGTCGGCGTATTTTGATATCACCAGATTGGGCTGCCCTGTCTGGAATTTCACGTAGTCGGCGCCAGCTGCCTTGGCTGCGTCGACCAAGAGCTTGGCCATTTCGTAAGACCCGTTGTGATTCACGCCGGCCTCGGCTATTATGGTCACATGTTTCATTTCTTATTGATTTTTTCTAAGATTTCTGCCCAGTTGTCATGGCAGGGTATGGCGCGGTCGTCGATCCACACATCGCCTACGGGCTTGCCCATGAAGAGTTGATGGTATTTGAGACCGTGCCTTTTGAGCCAATCCACAGTCATTTCGTATTCGACCCAGGTGCGGGCTGAGTATATGATGATGGTATGCCCTGCGTCGTACATGGCATTAATCGCTTCGATCGCATTTTCCTTGGGCTTGGCCAGGCAGCGCGAAAATTGCCTCTCCTCGGAACATATTGTCCCGTCCAAATCAACTATTATCTGCATGGAAGATTACTTCTTGGAAATATCGCGTCATCAAGAGGCCATCCTCCCAGTCGGTCACTGGCTCGCATTTGATGCCACGATAGTCGTGCAACAATGATTCTATCGCTTTTGACCCGGCGCATATGCTGGTGACGGCTCCGCCTCCGAATCTCGGATTGATCTCCATGACCATAAGGCGGCCGTCGGCCGGATCTTCAATGAATTGCAAGGTAATGGGGCCTCGGAAATTGCCCTGGGCCAATATGCGGCGGCTCAGGCTGATCAGGCGCTCATCGCGCACTGTGATGCTGCGCACTGCTTCACCCCCGGCTGTCTCGAGCCTTTTTCGCGGCACTATCGAGATGGGTTGTCCATGGATGTCGACATAGCAGTCCACGGTGTATTCTATGGCATTCTTGATATATTCTTGCACCAAGTATTGCTGGGCCTCGTCGGAAATTTCGGCAGCAAACTCTTGAGCATCGTTGCATATCTTGATGCCTTTTGAGGCTGATCCGCAATCGGGCTTCAATATTACCGGAAAGGCGTCGGGGAGGCCGCCGAAAACTCTTGGTTGGGGGACGCCGTGGAGTTCAAACCATCGGGAGGCTTTGTCCTTGCTGTAGAATGTCTCGCAAATGTCCATGTCGCTGACTGGAGCAAACGCCCAGCCTGCTTCCCGGATTCTTGAGGCCACTGCAATGGCCGGATCCACAAATGGCAGCACTATGTCGATGCCGCGCTCGACGATGGTCTTGCGCAAGTCATCCATCAAGTCGGGGTCCTTCCAGCGCTTGCCCACGATGACCTCGCCCACTGAGGCTATGGGCACCTGGGAGGTGAGCTCGTAGGAGTAGATCTTTACTTTTATACCCATGCGAGCGCCTGTCTCTTGGAAGTGGCGAGCCATCGACACTCGCTTGCCACCTCCTAAAAATAGTATCGACAACTCCTTGATTGACAACTTCTTGGGACATTCCTTTTCCATAGCAGTCACGGCTATCGATTGTAGACATTGGATTTGTATCTGGCCAGATTGGCTGGGCAGGTGAACCATTCGATCGTGCGCCTTAGACCCTCTTCCAGGCTCACTTCGGGGCGCCAGTCGGTAAGGCTTTCGATCACCTTGTTGTCGCCCAAGAGACGACGCACTTCGCTCTTGCTGGGGCGCAGGCGCTGGGGGTCGACCTCGTAGGTTACATCGGCATTCATGAGCTGAGCAATCAATTCCAGAGTCTCTCGCATTGTCACCTCTTTGCCGGTGGCAATGTTGATGTCTTTGCCCTCGAGCCCCTCGGTATTGGCCAGGGCCAGGAATCCCCGGCAGGTGTCGGTGACGAAGTTGAAGTCGCGAGTGGGCGAGAGATCACCGACTTTTATCACGCGCGCGCCATTGGCAATCTGTGTGATGATTGTAGGTATGATGGCGCGAGCGCTCTGGCGCGGTCCGTAGGTGTTGAAGGGGCGTGCGATAGTCACAGGGGTCTCAAAAGCGTTGTAGAAGCTCATGGCTATTGCATCGGCTCCTATTTTTGAGGCTGAATATGGGCTCTGAGGCTGGCGGGGATGGCGCTCGTCGATGGGCACGTACTGGGCGGTGCCATAGACCTCGCTGGTGCTGGTCACCACGATGCGGTCAAGGCCCCAGTCGCGGGCTGCCTGCACCATGTTGAGGGTGCCCTTGACGTTGGTGTCGACATAACTGTCGGGCGCCACATAGCTGTACGGAATGGCGATCAGGGCTGCCAGGTGAAAGGCAGTGCCTACCCCTTGGCAGATGTCGTGGCAGAAATGCGCGTCGCGCACGTCGCCACTCACTATTTCAAGTTCTGGATCCTCGATTCCCTCGAGCCAGCCATTGAAATTGAATGAATTATACTGTGCCAGCGCGCGTACATGGTATCCTTCAGCCAGCAACAGCTGGGTGAGATGCGACCCTATGAATCCGTCCGCTCCGGTCACGAGCACTGTCTTTCTTTGGTCAATCATATGATTACAGATATATGATTGCAAAGTTACAAAATTTAGACTGATTTGAATCGATTTATGGAAGATAAAAATTAAATTTGACAAGACCTCGGACAGGTTGTCCGATAACGGACACCTTAGATAAACCATAAAACGCTAACAGATAGTCGGTTGCGGTTTTGGCACGGATATTGGTACTTATACCTACAAACAATCATAATAACATGGATAGAGTAATACCAAAGGCTGAGCGACAGCGACAGACACGCATCCAAATCCTGAAGTACGGCGGCATCGGGGTGGCTGTAATCGTGGTGCTTATTGTGCTTATGTCGAGCCTGCGCAGCAGCGTAGCCCGTAAAAACTTGCAGATAGGCACTGTCGACCGCGGCACCATTGAGGCTACCGTCAACGCCAGCGGCAAGGTCGTGCCCGGCTTTGAAGAGATGATCAATTCGCCCATCACCACAAAGATTGTGGAGGTGTATCGGCGCGCAGGCGATAGCGTGGATGTGGGCACGCCCCTGATTCTGCTCGACTTGCAGAGCACGCAGACCGAACTCGACAAGCTGGCCGATCAAAATCTGATGACTCAGTATCAGCTCGATCAGCAGCGGTTAACTAATGAGACCTATCTCCATAACCTGGAGATGCAAGTCAAGGTGAAAGAGATGACTGTGGCCCGACTGGAGGTCGAACTGAAGAATGAGAAATATCTCGACGACCTCGGCAGCGGCACCGGCGACAAAGTGCATCAGGCCGAATTGGCATACAACACCGGGCAGCTCGAACTCGAACAGTTGCGCCAGCAGCTTGTCAACGAGCGCAAGGTGCGAGATGCCGACCTTCAGGTAAAGCAGCTTGAGCTCAGCATCAGCAATAAGAACCTTGAGCAGATGCGGCGCACCCTCAACGATGCAAAGATCTTATCGCCGCGCCGTGCCACTCTCACATATATCAACAATGAGATTGGCCGCAGCATCAGCCAGGGCGAACACATAGCCACCATCAGCGACCTCAACCATTTCAAAGTGGAAGGCAACATTGCCGACAGCTATGGCGAGCGCATTGCCGTGGGAAGTCCTACGGTGGTGAAAATCGGCCGCGACCGTCTATCAGGCCAGGTTAGCAATGTGACCCCGGCCTCGAGCAATGGCACCATTGCCTTTACCATCCAGCTCGACGATGACAGCAACCGCCGGCTGCGCTCCGGCCTCAAGACCGACATCTATGTGATGTACGACGTGATGGACGATGTGATGCGCCTGCCCAACGGCAGCTACTATGTTGGAGCGGGCGATTACGAACTGTGGGTGGTCAATGGCAATGAGCTGCAGAAACGCCGCGTGCGCCTTGGCGACTGCAATTACGACTATGTGGAGGTGGTGTCAGGCTTGAGCCCCGGCGATCAGGTAGTCACCTCGGATATGAACAATTACAAATCGGCCAAAACACTTAAGATAAAATAGGATTTGGTTTTTAGGATTTAGGATTTAGACATGAGACTCATCCTTCATTTTTGTTAGATTATTATCATATGACATTATTCCATAGTTTCAAACAAGCTTGGCGTGAAGCGCTGCAGAATCCCTTGTTCTCGGGGATTTATGTGATGGGCGTGGCTTTGGCGATTGCTTCCACGTTGCTTTTCGCCCTCGTCAATTATATCCGCATAGCGCCTATCTATCCGGAATACAATCGTGATCGCTCCATGTATATCATGAGCGCTCAATGCAGCCTTAAGACATCGTCGGGAGAATCTCACTATGTAGGCTATGGCCTTGGCTACTCT
Organism: uncultured Bacteroides sp.; assembly: GCA_964440745.1. Lineage (GTDB taxonomy): Bacteria > Bacteroidota > Bacteroidia > Bacteroidales > Muribaculaceae > CAG-873. Next base: position 17,610 of record CAYTXF010000011.1, on the reverse strand, counting down.
CTCATCACAGATTATCTCAGTCAATTGGAAAATTTTGAGGACATATCAGCCTCTCAGATTGGCATGAGCGAGATCATGGCTCTTCCCGAGGGCGGCTCCCAAAAGTATAAAATCCATGTCCATGATGTGGATCCCGCCTATTTCAGAATGTATGACTTCAAAATACTTGCGGGCCATGTGCTTAGCCAAGAAGATTTCGACAGTCACAGGCGTGTGGCCGTCATAGGCGATCCCTTGGCAAAAGCGTGGTGGGGAGGGCCTGAAGAGGCCATCGGCCGCACTTTTAGCATCAATGGCGACGATTACACAGTGACCGGGGTGGTGAAGCAGCCGAGCTTTTTGGTGAATGCTGGCTTCACGGCACAGTCGTCGTATGCTCAGGCTTACTTGCCATTTACTCGCAACGAAGACTACAATTTGCCTCCTTCGCCATATGCGCCGTTGCTTGGCCCGTACTGCGTGCATTTCTTGGTTAAAGACAAGGAGCAGGGCAAGGCTTTGAAGGCCGAAGTGGCGGAGATGCTGCATCGCATCACCGCAGCCGATTCCACCAATGAGATAAACTTCTACGGCACCCAGCCTTACGATCATTTTGAAGCTGTAATGAAAGAATACTCCTCCGATGAATTCGATACAGGGACAGTAGTCAGGAAGTGGGGCATCGTGTTTTTAGCCCTGCTCTTGGTGCCCGCTCTCAATCTCAGCGGCATGATTGCGGGCAAGATGGATGGAAAGATGCCCGAGATTGGCATACGCAAGTCGTTTGGCGCATCGCGAAGCAAACTGCTCTGGCAAATCCTTGTCGAAAACCTGGTGCTGACGGGCATTGGAGCCATCGTGGGATTGATTGTGGCTTTTGCGGTATTCTACGCATTCCGAGGCTCGATCGCATATCTGTTCTTCGCTGATGCTCCCGATCTCTTGGTGGGAGAAGAGGTGGAGATATCGGCCGACATGCTATTCAATCCTGCGGTATTCTTTGGAGCCTTGGGCATTTGCCTGGTGCTCAATCTGGTGGCCGCAATCGTGCCAGCTTTGCTGGCCCTGAAGCGCCCGATAGTAAGTTCAATCAACCAAAAACGCTGAGGCTTATGTTCAAGAATATCTGTAAAAATATATGGGCTGCACGCAAGAGCACCATTTGGCTTTTCATTGAGCTGGTAGTGGTCACGATTGTCACATGGGTGGTCATCGATCCTGTGATAGTAAACTATTATGTGCTCCATAATGAGATGAACTACGATGTGGATCGTCTGGTATTGCTGCAAGTTGAGCCCAATAGTGAAATTGTGAAGGAATGGGTGAAGACCCACGACCCCTCGGAAAATCTTGACTCGCTCTATGAAATCGAGATAAGCAACACTGTGGCTGCGATTCGATCTTGGCCCGAAGTGGAGAATGCCACCCCATGCGCCACCTATGCTTTGCTCAATGGCGACGCCATTATGATCGGACAAATGCAAAAAACAGGCGAAGAGGGCTTCAACATGCTGTATAAGTGGGTGGAATTCCCGGAGAACGAAGAATATTTCCAAACCTACGGCTTTCGTCCGGTGGCTGGGTCGCCCTCGCTGGCCGAACTCGATGAAATGCATTTCGGCCATCAGGATAAGATCATTACCCGCACTATGGCGCGAGCCTTGTTCCCCAATGTTGAGAATCCCGTAGGCAAGTATTTGTCGGAAATTGACACTCTCTGGAAAGCCAACAGCAGCGATTTTCGCATAGTTGGCGTGATTGAAGACATTCGTTACCGCTCCACTTCCAATGAGCCTTATGTGATCTTCAATGCCCTCAGAAGCAAAAACTACAATTATATGAATTATGTGGTGCGCCTTAAGGAAGGTGTGAACCTCGACGACTTCTGCGCTCGGATCAACAATAATCCTCCCAAGGAGCTCGATGGTTATTATCTCAACTTTGAGGTGGCTAAGACCTATCGCCAGCAGATGGACGATGTCGCTGATACCGAGGGTGTATATGCCGATATCAAGCTGAAGCTGATCGTGGCTGTGCTATTCCTGATCAACCTCTGCCTGGGCGTTGTGGGCGCATTCTACATGCAGACACGCAAGCGCCACGAGGAAGTGGGCATCATGCGCAGCTTCGGCGCCAACCGGGGCAGCATCATGAGCATGCTCATGGTCGAGGGCTGGCTCTTGGCCACTGTGGCTTGGCTGATAGGCTGCGGCATCTACCTGCTCTGGGCTCTTAAAGAAGGGCTCGAAAAGACCATCAATAACAATGCCGGCCTCTATGATGTGCCAGTAGACTGGACTCACCGATTCTGGGTGCATTTTCCTCTGATCTCGCTCGTGGTATATGCCATCATCATGGTGGTGGTGCTGATAGGCATCTGCATGCCAGCGCGGCAATTGTCGCGTGTCGATCCGGTAGATGCTCTCCGCGAAGAATAACGACTTTGATAACAACTCTTTCCAGCCAAATATGAAACTCATTAAACACATGCTTTTTCTTGCCATGGCTGCTGCTGCGACAGTAGGGGCCATGGGCCAGCGCGTGATCACTCTTGACGATGCCATAGCCATGGCTCGCGTCAAGAGTGTCGACGCTGCTGTGGCTCTCAACACCCTGCGCACCGCCTACTGGGAGTACCGCACCTATCGGGCGCAGTATCTCCCCGAGGTCAACTTCACTGCCACCGTGCCAAGCTATGCCAAAAGCTACAGCGCATACCAGCTCGAGGATGGATCGTACACCTATGTGCGCAACAACTATCTGCAGATGAATGGAGCCTTGTCGATCGATCAGAACATACCCTGGACCGGCGGTACAATCTCATTGAACACTTCGCTTGATTTCTTGCGCCAGCTCGATGGGAACAAGGACAATCGCTTCATGTCGATCCCTGTGGCTCTGACTCTCAATCAGCCCATTTTTGGGGTCAACACCCTGAAATGGGACAAGAAGATAGAGCCCGTGCGCTATCGCGAGGCGCAAGCCGCTTTCTTGGAGGCCTCGGAAAATGTGGCCATTTCGGCCATCGGTTACTATTTCACTGTGCTGCTGAGCCGCGTGGAAGTGGAGGTGGCAAGCCAAAACTTGGCAAATGCGGAAAAGCTCTACGAGGTGGCCAAGGTGAAGCGCAGCATGGGCCAGATTTCCAAGAATGATTCCCTGCAGATGGAGCTCAACCGCTTGGAGGCCCTCTCCACGCTTACATCGGCTCAGAGCAGCTACAAGAGCGCTATGTTCAATCTCCGGTCTTTTCTCGCTTTGGATGAAAATGACGAATTTGAAGTGGAAGTGCCTGCCCAAGTGGCTCAGACTGAGGTAGACTTTCCATTAGCCTTAGAAAAAGCATTGGAGAACAATGACTTTTCGCTCAATATCCGTCGCCGCCAGCTTGAGGCTGACTACAGTGTAGCCAAGGCCAAGGGCGATCTGCATGAAATCAGCCTATTCGCGCAGGTGGGCTACACCGGCACAGGCGCCAAATTTCGCGATGCCTATGATCCGCTCAAGGATAATCAGATTGTGCAATTGGGCATATCCATCCCCATACTTGACTGGGGCAAGCGTCGGGGCCAGGTGAAAGTGGCTCAGAGCAATCGCGAGGTGGTGGCCGCCAAGGTGAAGCAGGAGGAAATGAATTTCAAGCAGGATCTATTCATCTTGGTGGAGCGATTCAACAACCAGCGCCAGCAGGTGGCTCTGGCCATGGCTGCCGACAACATCGCCGAGACTCGCTATAATACCAATGTGGAGACCTATGTGCTGGGCCGCATCTCCACGCTCGACCTCAATGACTCGCAGGTCAAGAAGGATGAGAGCCGCAGCGCTTACATCCAGCAGCTGTATTATTACTGGTATTATTACTACCAGCTCCGCAGCCTCACTCTCTGGGACTTTGCCGCTCACTGCAACATCGATGCCGACTTCGAGAAGATCCTCCGGTAGCAAAGGCTTCTTCTTTTCATCCTCTCTCCCTTTCCTCTTTTCCTCCTTTTAGTGCTTATCACCTTTTTTAACCTTTGTTAATCAAACTATTGCCCTCAGGTAGTGTTTATTATAATGAGCACTCGATAGTGAGGGCTCACGACCGTAAACCTTTATTTGTAAAACACCAAAATTTCAACTATTATGAAAAAATGGTTTTATCTAATGCTTGTAGCCGTATTGCCCATGATGGCCATGTCGCTTGCATCATGCAATGATGATGATGATCTCCCCAACGTAGACATCTCTCTTACCGTTGACAAGGGCACTGTAGTAGATGGCACGATTTACTGCGTAGCTGGCGATACTATCCAAATCGCTTCGATTAACGTGGTTAACAACGACGCTGGCAAGGCTGCCACCGTGACAAATGTTAATTACTATTGGGATGGCATGTACTATGCACCCGCCGTTTTTGCTCCCTTCGGCATGACTTTCCCCATCTCTGAGGAAGCTACCGTAGGCAACCATAGCATCGGCATTACAGCCACTGTGCTGGCTGTTGACAAGTCCATAGCAACTGCCGCGCTCAACTACCCGGTTAAAATCGTAGCATCGGCTGATGACATTCCTGCCACCACCGATAGCCCTACTATCACTAATACGGCTTCACTGGATAAATAAGCCTACAAGCATCAAAGACGAGCCCGGCCATGAAAGATCGGTCGGGCTTGTTCTGTTTATAGGTCGGATTATCTGGGACTATTCTGAATTTTTACACTGCCACTGGCACTTTCTGGCACACAAGCGACAAGGCGCTGTAGGTCAGGGGATACCCCTCTTCCTGATGGGGATAATGGGCTATGAAATCGCGCAGGGCGCCCACTGAGGGCTTGGCCAGCGCATTCACGCCTGTCAGCCGCAAATGCTCCAGCACGGCGCGCGGGGTAGGGAAGTACAGGGTGTACTGGTTGCGCTCAGCCACAATCACCCGCATGCCCTCGGGCATCAGCGCCTGCCACTCTTCAAGGCTCGGTGTGGTCAGCTGCGAGGTGCCCAGCGCCTGCATCTCCTTGAGGTTGTCTTGGTCAAAGGTGGTGAATGCCAAGATGCCGCGGCTGCGCAGGGCTGTGAAGCAGTCGCGCAGAAAGCGCGCAGCCGATCCAAACCATTGCACGGCGCAATTGCTCAGGATGGCATCGACCGATGTCTTCACCAGATTGCGAAGCTCCATCTCGGCATCGCATTTCTTCACCTTGGCTCCATCTGGCACACAGCTTTCTGGCACATCGGCGATGTCCCACAGCTCGAGTTCGCGGCAATTGACCTCTGGGGCGTAGAGGCGCGTGAAGTCGCATGTGCCGCAGCCAATCTCGATGATTTTGCCGCGCATGCCGCGCAGCAGGTCGTTGGCGCGCAACAGCTCGATCAGGTGCTGGGCTATTTGGCCCTGCACGCTCGCATTCTCGGAATATGTGCTGAATGCTTCGCTGAAACGCTTGGCTACCAAAAACTTGTCGATGATGTATTTGTCGATGAGCGATTGGAAGTCGGGCAGGTGGGGGCCATCGACCTCCACTATGGTATTGGCCTGCCATGCTTTGCGCTGATTTTCTACGGGGAAGATGGCATCGTGGGTGCTGACCACAGCCACGTCCCATTTGCGATGGGGCTGGGGGTCTTGCTTTCCGCGCATCTGCAGCGCTCCCTGTCCTAAGATTCGCAGCTCTTCGATCAGATCGTCGATCTCGCGCTTCGGGATATTCTTCTCCACCTCTGCCATGCGCTCGGGCGTGCCGCAGACTCTGCGGAAGAATTTCTGCCAGTTGCGCTGGTCAAGATTCTCGAGAGTGCCTCGGAATGTGGCTTCCGGAATGCCCAATTCGTCGTGAATCGGAGTCACTGTGCCATTGACTGCTATGCATCGGCTCAGCTTGGGCGCTAAGGCTTCCATGACCTGCTGAGCAGCATACACGCCAAATGACCAGGCGATCAGGCAAACCTCAGCGTATTTGGCCACGCGCGAGAGCAGATAGCCATAGGGGCGTGTCTCTCCGTACTCCTCACTGTAAAGCTGGCGGTAATCCCACACCACTAAAATATCATAAGCCCCATGCCGCAAGTGGTCAAAGAGCCTATAATCCATACCCCAGCCGGCAAATATCACCAGCAAGCGTGTATTCTTCTTCCTATTTAAAAATTTGTATTGCAATTATATAGATGCGATTACATTTGCGTGAGTCAGTATCGACGCTTTTCCTTCCTACTCGCAAATTAAGCAAAAAATTTTGAAATTTCAAAATTATTTCTCAATTTTTTTCAAAAAAATTACAATGCGTCGAGGGCCTCCTGCAGCGGATCGAGCGAGTTGATGGCTGCCGAGAGGGAAAAACGCAAGCGTTCGGTGCCGGGAGGCACGGTGGGAGTGCGGATCGGAAGCACTTTCACATTGTACTCCATCAGCTTTTGCGACAATTCCACTGTGCGCCGCGCATCGCCTATGATGAGAGGCTGGATGTGCGAGGGCGTCTCTCTCAGGCCCCTCTCCGGCATTTTGAATCCGTGCTCAATCGCAGCCTTGCACAGCATTTTGGCGAGCTGATAATTCAAGTCCAGCAGGTGAGTGCGCTCAGCATCCATGGTCAGCATTTTTCCTAAGAGCAAGCGTGTCCACAGCATGTTGACCGGAGGCAGGGCCGTGGAGAATATGAAACTGCGCGCCTTGTTTACTAAGAAATCGCGCATTTCATCGCTCACCCATGCAAAGGCTCCTACTGAACCCAGAGCTTTGCCAAAAGTGCCAACCACTATGTCCACTGACTCGGGCTCTTTGCTGGCGCTGACCAAGCCCAAGCCGGAAGGGCCAAGCACACCGAATGCATGGGCCTCGTCGATGTAAAGCCAAGCCTTGGGATGGCGCTTCTTGATGTCGATAAGCGCATCGATGGGTGCTTGGTCGCCATCCATGCTGAATATTGACTCGGTGATTATCAGTATATTTGGATGCTTGTCGTAATTTTCCTCGAGCAGCTGCTGCAGATGCTCCAGATCATTGTGACGCCATCTTTTGAGCGTGGCGCGACTCAGTGTGATGCCGTCGATAATCGATGCATGCACCAGGCGGTCGGCCAATATCAGCGTGTCGCGGTCGGCCAGGGCCGAGATGATGCCGGTGTTGGCATGGTATCCGCTGTTGAAAAGCAGGGCTCGATGCTCGGGCAGGAGATTGCCCAAGAAGTCTTCGAGCCTTTCGTGCTCATCCTGATAGGGGGCTAACAAGCGCGAGGCTGAGGCCGACAGAGGCACAGTCCCTGAGGAGGCTACCTCAATTAGTTGGCGCCGCAATTCAGCATCTTGGGCAAGGCCCAGGTAGTCGTTGCTCGACAGATCGAGCACAGCTCCAGTCTGGTGCTTGGGTATGGTGCGGAAATTGCCAGATTCGAGAAGCTGGCTGAGAATATTTTGAATATTCATTTCAGGATTTCAATCATTTCGCGTATGAGGTAGCGAAGTTGCTCGTCGGAGATTACGTAAGGCGGCATGATGTACACATTCTTTCCGAAAGGCCTTACCCAGATGCCGTGTTCCACGCATGCCTTTTGGAATTCTCCCACATCCACCGGCTCTTTGGTTTCGATCACGCCGATGCTGCCAAGCACTCTCACATCAGCCACATTGTCGAGCGTCCAGGCTGGCTGCATTTCTTCTTTGATGATGCTCTCGATGTGCTTGAGCCGTGACTCCATATCCTGGCTCTGCAGAAGCGTGAGCGAGGCCACGGCGATGGCGCATGCCAGGGGGTTGCCCATGAATGTGGGGCCGTGCATCAGCACTCCGGCCTCGCCGCGCGAGATGGTGTCGGCCACCTCTTTGGTAGTCATCACCGCGCTCATGGTCATGTAGCCAGCCGTCAGGCCCTTGCCAATGGTCATGATATCGGGTTCCACTCCGGCATACTCCCAAGCGAAGAGTTTGCCAGTGCGCCAGAATCCGGTAGCGATCTCATCGAAAATGAGATAGAGGCCTTGCTCGTCGCAGAGCTTGCGCAGTTCTCTCAGATATTGCGGATGATAGAAACGCATGCCGCCGGCTCCCTGCACGATGGGCTCCAGGATTACAGCGCACAGCTCTTCGCGATGCTCCATCACAAGCTGGCGCATCGGCTCGAAATCGGCAGGATCCCAGGGATCGTAAAAGCTTACTTTTGGCTCTGGGGCGAAGTATCTTATTGGCAGGGCCGAGCCGAAGGCGCCGTGCATGCCAGTCACCGGGTCGCACACGCTCATGGCATTCCAAGTGTCGCCATGGTATCCTCGGCGGATGGTCACAAAATTGGTGCGCTTGTGGCTTCCGGAGCGCGAGATGGCGGCTTGCACAGCCATCTTCATGGCCACCTCCACGGCTACCGAGCCTGAGTCGGCGTAGAAGACATTGTGCATCGATGGCGGGGCCATCGACAATAAAAGTTTGCCAAGAGCGATGGCAGGCTCGTGGGTGAAGCCGCCAAACATCACATGGCTCATCTTGTCGATCTGAGCCTTTGCGGCCTCGTTGATCACGGGGTTGTTGTAGCCGTGGATTACGCACCACCATGACGACATGCCGTCGATCAGTTCTGTGCCGTCGGCCAAGGTTATGACTGCGCCTTTGGCATGATCCACCACATAAGTGGGCAGCGGATCTATGGTGGAGGTGTAGGGATGCCACAGATGCTCCCTATCCCAGGAATTATGGTTCATTAATACTTAGAATATGTAGCCAAGCTGTACGTCAAGGCTAAGGTTATGATAGTGAACGTCGAGATTGCCCTGGTTTATGGCCAGGTTGCGCGCACCGATTTGAAAAATGGTATTGAGAAAATAGCGATGGCGATAGATGAGGCCGGTGGCGATGCGCGGTCCGAAGTCGAATTTCTTCACGCCGTTGATCATGGCCTGCGAGGAGATGTAATAGTCGGTCTCATAGTTGGCATGGGTCACTACGGGCTGTCCCAGACTGTTTTCGCCACTGGCGTATCCGCTGGCTTTGAATGATCCGCCTGTGCCTTGCGAGAAGTACATGCCAGCGTCGACATTCCACATCATGCGCTTGCCAATGTTGAAGCGCCAGCTCAGATACACCGGCACCGTGACGCTGTAATAATGGTTGCGGGCATATAGGCTGGTGATTGAGCCTGAGGTGGTGTTCACTATCGACATGCTGTAGCGGAAATTGTTGATGTTGAAATCGACACCCGTGGCCAGGGCAAACGAATTGCGGATGCAGAATCTGATATCCAAGCCAGCGCTCATGCGGCAGCCTGGCGACAGCATGAAATCACTGAGACCGGGAATCTCGCTGCCGTAGTCCTGGATCACGGTGCTGAGACCTACCGAAGCATGAGGCATGAACTCGATCCAGCGGTCGGGAATGCTGCCGTCGTAGAGGGGGTAGTCTTCTCCGGTCTGGCTCACTGGCTCATGAGCTGATGTCAGCATCGCGCAGCTTAGAGCCAATGCCAGGGTTAGGATTTTATTCAGTTTCATGTTTTGGCGTTTTCATTTTTACTTTCAGTTCGTCGAATCCCTTGCCGTAGACACCGCCCACTCGGGCTTGGGTGAGAAAGGCATTGGGATCTATGCTCTTCACGATGCGGCTGATGGTCACAGCCTCGATCTTGCGGCACATCACCAGCAGCATCTTCACCTCCTGCTTGCTGTACCAGCCTTCGCCCGTGAACACTGTGCATCCTCGGTGGGCATCATTGTTGATGGCTGTGGCTATCTCTTCCCATTTGCGCGAGAAGATGGTAAATTGCACAGCCTGGCGGTTGCCGCTGATCACCATGTCGGTGAGATAGCTTATCAGGAACAGCACCACGTAGCCGAACACCATGGTCTCGATGTGGTGAAAAATGAAGTAGCTTGATGAAATGATCGCGCAGTCGACATAGAGAATCGTGCGCCCGATGGTCACATTGGTGTGCTTGCTCACCATCGCAGCGATGATATCGGTGCCTCCGGTCGACCCATTGTGGATGAATGAGGTGCCCAGGCCCAAGCCGCAAAGCACGCCGCCGATCACCACGTTCATAAAGGGCTGGTCGGTCAGGGCATGGGGAAACAAGGGCTGGAATATGCCGATGAAGAATGAGATGCAGCAGGCTCCGTAGATAGTGGCTACTACAAAGTTCTTCCCTACGAACTTATAAGCGGCCGAAAGCAGCGCCAAGTTGATTACCAGCTGGCTTACGCCCACGGGAATCCCCGTGAGGAAATAGATGATAGTGCCAATACCGGCCAAGCCTCCGATAACCACTTTCTCAGGCAGAATGAAACCGCAAAAGCCAAAAGCATATAATATGATGCCAAATGTTATAAATATGTAGTCTTTGGCGGTAATCCAAATTTTGTTTGATAAATGTGGCATGTTTTTAAGGTTATCTTAAATTTCTTGCAAAGTTAGCGACTTTCCATTAAAAGTCAGTTATTCTGTCGAATTATTTTTTATTTATTTGTAAGAAAAACTTGCTGGATTTTATCTGCTGAGCAAATACAAGGCTAACAAATTGGAAAGGATGATGCCTGGGAATTTGGAAAACATGATGGATTTCTGTCGTCAGTGTTAATCAAGTAGCTTCACACAATTTTCTAAAGAAAAATCCGACTTTTGCCTGAAAAATTACACACCCTAAAGCTCTTTAGAGAACTCTTTTAAAGTTTTGATGTCAACTTTTGGGTAATCTATTTGTTTCAGAATATCACAATGATGATCATTGCTGACAATAAACTCTGCGTTACTTACTATAGCACAGTCCACAAATTTGTTATCATCTATATCACTCTTTATCAAATTGAATTTAAAATAAGTGGTACAGAAAATTGTATCAGGGCTAGTAGTAATAAAGTCAATAATCCCACCCGCTACAATTTCATTGGTTACTAAGGTTAAGATTTCAAAATACTCATTCAAAATCTCAGTGGTTACACTAATCTTAAATTCCCCTTTTTGATATGCTGTCCATACATTATGGTAGGGACATCGTTTAGAAATGATTTGAACCAAACAGTTCGTATCTAATACAACAACTCTCATATTTTTTGATATGGGGGTTGATTACATTTATTTATATGGGGTGCGAAAATGGGAATTTTCTAAAGAAGCTAATTTCTCTTCATCCCATTCTCCGGATTTCCATAGACGTTCCATTTCTTCATCAGCTTTGCGTGCGAAGAATTGTGCAATCGTACGTTGTAACTCCTCTATTTCCTCTGGAGTTAATTTGCTCATTGCCTTAAGATATGCGATCTGTGCCGAGTTCATAATTGTGTATTTATTTTGATTAAATTTTCTTATAACGCAAATTTACAATTTAAATTTCAAACAACAAAATATAGTTTAAGGTTTAACATCTCTGAGGGACATTTCTCCTCACTTCCATTCCTAAAATAGGTTGATTCGAAAGAGCCTTATTCCTTGAAAAAGTTGATGTTTGTTTGAAAATGTGGACAAATACCTTCTATATAACAAATTCTAAATTCCCTGAATTATAATTAGTTATGCTTGTACGGTTTCAAAAAGCTTGGGGCGACCTGTCCCGCGTCCACATAACACAAAATTACGTTGAAATTTTGATAAAAACAAGTAAAATTACCACAAATCGTGCATTATCTCGGTTAAAATGTGAGATAATGCACGATTTGTGGTAATTTTGCCAATGTGGAGCTCTTCGCAATTCTCATCAAAATTAGAGAATTAAAGAAGCTACAAAATCACAACGGATTCTTTGCCTTCGTTTTTTCTGTATCTTCATAATCTGAGGCAGGTCGATTGGGATTGCGCGGGAACCACCCTCGCTGCACTCGTTTGCGCTGCTCGAAAAGTTCGCCAATGCTCCATATCGAAGAGGCACCAAAGACACCTAACACTGCCGACAGGAAAGTATTGGCCACAAACAGGGCAGCTATAATAAACATAATGCCCGCGATCAGGAACAAATACCATGGGCGCGTGCCCCAATAGTACTCCGTCTTTATCACGATTGGATGAAACAGGCCGATTATCAAGAATGTGCTAATGGCTATCAAAAGGCCCAAGAAATGCAATTCCATTTTATCATTTTAATTAAGTTAGACTACATAAATCATATTGCACAGCAAAATTAGTAAAATCCGTCCTATTTTCCAAATCCCCATGTACTTACCCTTCCTATCTGACAGGAAAGCAGGTTGATGGTCCACGATTTGTGGTATTTTTGCCCTAATATGACACACAGGGTGGGGCGGAGTGGGGCTGGGGAGAGCTTTTGCAAAATCATTAAAATTTATGGAAAAGGGGGAAAAGTCATGTTAAAGAGGATATTTCATTTGTTGTATTCATAGGAAAGTTAAGAACTTTAGGATGTCTTTCGGCCAGGGAATGGCTTGGGAATGAATTTTTTTTGTAATTTTGTATTAGATTTGAGAAAAAGGATGAAACGTTTCTATTTATACCTGATGTTGGCCGGTCTGCTCAGCGCTTGCGGAACGGGAGGCAATAACGACGATAGCGATGCAGGGACTGCCTCAGAGCCTGTAGAGGTGCGCGGCACATTGGCCGTGAGCATTGAGCCTCAGAGAAAGATACTCGAGGAATTGGTCAATGGGCGCTACGAGGTGGTGACCATGCTTGGTCAAGGGGCCAATCCTGAGACTTACGATCCTACCGTGCAGCAAAAGATGAAGGCCAGCAAGGCCGACGCCTATTTCATGATCGGATATCTCCCCTTCGAAGAAATCATAGTGAAGGATCTGCCCCATCATGTGCAAGTTTCCAACACATCAGCCGGCATTCCGCCGGTTATCGGCACCCATAGCCATAGCCAAAGCCACAATGTGGTCCAGGATCTCAACCCCAAGAAAAAGACACGCAAGAAGAAAGCCGACGATGAGGAGGCTATGGAGACCGATCCCCATGTGTGGACCTCGATCAATAATGCCAAACTGATCGCGAGCAATATGGTAGACTTGTTGGTGATCATTGACCCCGACAGCGCCAAGATGTACAAGCGCAACTATGAGAATATGATCCACCGCCTTGACTCGCTCAACCGCGTGGTTACCAACAAGGTGTCAGGCGCCGGGTTGCCCAGCTTTGCAGTGTGGCATCCCTCGCTCAGCTATTTTGCCCGCGATTACGGCCTGAATCAGATAGCGGTGGGCCAGGAGAGCAAGGAGGCATCGATCGGCAATATTGCCTCGGTGATCCAGGAGGCCCGGGCCGACTCAGTGAAGGTGTTTTTCTACCAAAAGGAGTTTGACTCTCGTCAGGCTGAAAGCATCAGTCGCGAGATAGGCGCCCGCATGGTGCCAATCACCCCGCTTAATTACGAATGGGAAACAGAAATACTGCATATTGCTGATGAACTCGCCCGTTAACACAGCCTCGGTTAAGATAACCTCCATGGCGCCCCAGCCCCTGATAACCCTTAACAATGTCACGCTCAAGCGTGACCGACGCACCATCCTCGACGATGTCAACTTCCAGGTCTTCCCGGGCGATTTCATAGCCATCACCGGGCCCAACGGCGGCGGCAAGACCACGCTGCTGCGCCTGATCCTGGGCTTATTGTCGCCCACATCAGGTCGGATTTCGGTGAAGAAGGGAATCTCGATTGGCTACCTGCCGCAGAAGAACATGATCGATTCGCACTTCCCCATATCGGTGCGCGAGGTAGTGAAGAGCGGTCTGTTGGCCACTCGCGGCCTGCGCGATGCCGAGAAGGAAAAACTTGTAAATGAGACTATTGCGCGAATCCAGCTCCAAGAGCATGCCGACCGCCCAATAGGCGAACTATCAGGCGGCCAGCTGCAGCGCGCCCTCCTGGGCCGCGCCATCATCAGCAATCCGCAGCTGCTCGTGCTTGACGAACCGCTCAGCTATCTCGACAAGCACTTCGAGCACGAGCTCTACGACATCATTGCCGACATAGCCAAGCACGCCACCATCCTGCTTGTCTCCCATGAGATGACCACAATAGCGGGCATGGCGAATCGCCACCTCATCATCGACCATCGCCTCCACGAGTGCGCCGCCGCCCACCACTATGTCGTCACCGAATGCGAATAAAAGTATAGTTACAAGTGACAAATGACAAGTGACAAGCTAATAGTGATAAATGACACTCTTTAAAGTTAGTGACACTTTCTTTAAGGGAGAGTTTATTCCTTATACATCCTGCTTCTCTTCCAATTTGTAAAGAGAGAAGAGAATATATTTTGTAGTTGTCTTATGCTTGGAGCTTTTCACTGGATAGCCATAAGCATTTAATTCGGGTTTGACCACTATCTCCGAAGCTTTGACTCCATAATGACCAATTACGGTTGCTTTATGTTTAATGATTATTTCTTTTACACTTAACAACTGAGGATTATTTAATAAATCTTCTTCTGTTATGGGATAACAGTATTTTAAATGATTCGTAATCCATGGAATCAAGCCTTTGCGACAAGATACCATCAAAATTAATTCTTTATCTTCTTTAGTAAGATAGAGCTCTTCTGACTCAAAAAGGGTTAGCTGGACATACTTTTCTGTTGTCCATTCTTTTGTAAAGAAATTGTCTTTTTCAATGTTTTGAACTCCTTTTTTGTCAACTGATTTCTGTAATGCTTCAGCAATATGCCACATTAGCACCGGGGGTACAGCATTTCCTATGGCTTTTAACTGCTTGGCTTCAGAAACAGAGTCCCATATGAAATCTTCTGGGAAAGATTGAATTCTTGCACATTCTTGACTGGAGAATCTCCTGTAACGTCCATTTACAAAAAGTACTGGATCAGTAGAGTTTAGACTAACTTTAGCCATGTGGGAACTTATGGTATTACAGGGTGAATCTAAGGCTTGAATACGGCCTTTGTTCATTTTTTCCTTTACCTTTAGCATTCCTTCTACAGCTCGTTCACTGAAAAAAAGTCGTTCATTATAATTGTCTTCTTTATTGATTACTTCACTTAACGGTACTTTATTAAAGAGAGTAGTGGGGGTGGGAAATTTAAAATTATTATAATCCTCAATATCTCGAAATCCCACAATTATAACACGCTCACGTTTTTGAGGTACACCAAATTCAGAAGCATTAAAAAGTTTGAATTTGATATGATATCCGACGTTACTGAATTCCTGAATTATCATTGGGAATGCTTTACCACCATTAGCAGATAACAATCCCTTGACATTCTCTGCAATCAAAAAACGAGGTTTTTTCTCTTTTAAAATCTTTACCATTTCAAAGAAAAGCATACCACGCTCATCTTTATAACCTAAACGTGGTGGATTTTGGGCCGATATTGAAAATGATTGACATGGGAATCCTCCTATAAGGACGTCAATATTGGGGAGCTCATCTATGTTCAACTCCCGTACGTCCAATACCTCGCATTTATGTTCGAAGTTTTGATTGTATATTTTTGTACAATATGGGTCATTATCAATGGCTTTAATAATATTATAATCCAATTTTGGATAGGTTCTGCCTAAATATTCAAAGCCACCTAATAAGCCAAGGTCCATTCCTCCACAACCGCAAAACAGTGACAATACATTCATAATTATTCCGCTATTAATAATTCTGTGGAATCAAACTTTTCAATATCAAAACTAACCTCCATCCCATTACGAGGGACACAATCAATTTGATCTGATTTATAGAGGTAGACGGGATCCCTCAGAAATATAAAGAATCCTTTCCTCCTCACTCAACATCAATCTATATACACAATAATGTTCTCTTGTCGTTTCGGCTACACTCCATTCATTAGGAGACATATGGAAATTGTAAAGTTGAATCTTTTTTTACTTATAGTGGTTTTTACTTCAATATATCGATGAAGCTTAGTCCCATCACCTTCAAAACTGTCAATATCAAACCCGGGATGATAACTGGGACTATCAACTATTTGAATTAATTGTGCCAACTCATCGTATCCTGCATTTTTAAGGCGTATAGTTTCATGGCCATGGACCAACGTCTCGCCAATATTGCCTACATCTTTTTTTGTCGAGTTTTCTGAATTAATAACTTCCTTAATTCGTTCTTTAACTACTATTTTAATGGGGGTGGTTCTTAATAAAGAACTTTTATCTGTATTAAACAGATTGGGATTTAAAATATCATTGGTATATTTGTACCAAAGTGGTTCGAGCTCAGCCACTTCAGAGGTGGTAATGGTGTCTTTAGTATAAAGATAGTCATAACCATTGAAGAAAGATTTGTCTTTGACAAATATCTCTATGGTATCTTTAATATTAGGAGATAGATAAAAATAGTTATTATGCTTTTCAACCAGGGAGGCTATGGACATGTAGTCTAATATGTCTCCAGCATAACGAGTCACATCACCTTTTGTGCGAGGGAAGCCCTTTAGATCCTTTATCAGTGGATCTTTGTCATTGTAGTATTTAATCTTGTTTTTACGATTTTGGAGAATGAGTTTTGCGATTTCTTTCGGTTTTCTTTTGCCCGTAGTAACTCGTAAGTCATTAAAAATACAATATGTGGCTTCCTCCGCAGAAATAGACATTTCTTTATCTGAATTTTCTGCAGATAGTAAAGAATTACCCTCTAACAATACTTGTAGGATAATTTTGGCAGGTTTAAATTTTACACCCTTTTCTATTAATTCGATATTATCCTTGGCCTTTATGTGGCCTCCGGGAAATTGAAAACTATAGAGGAAGAATCTAAAAAATTGGGGTAAATCTTGATGCTGATTTAGAAATTCAGCCATTGCTGAGGTCTTGGTTATATTCCGTTCCTTATTTTCAATATAAAAAGAAAATAAGGCTGGGATCTCGGTACGCCAATTCGCTATTGTCTTTTTTGTTAAATTCAGATTTCCAGGGAACATTCTAATAGCATTAGTGTAAGCCTTGTTGTATTCACTACAAGAGCAAGGCGCAATCTTACAGCACTCTGTAGCCATGTACAAAAGTACATTTTCGATATTGCCCTTAAAGCGAGGCCTTACAAAGTGTAGGCGGTGAAAGTATTGGACTGGTATGTTATAGAATTTTGTCATAGATATTTAATAAGTTGTTTGGCGATAGCGTAAGCAAGCAAGGGAGGCACAGCGTTACCTACTTGTTTATATTGACTGGTACGACTTTGACAAAATACAAAATCATCTGGAAAAGATTGAATCCTTGCACATTCTCTAACTGTAGGAACTCTATTCCATTCATAGTGAAAATGATGTCGATGCCCGCAATCAATGGTAAAGCTCGGGCGTTGACTATTCAACCGTGTCCACGCAATATGTACTTTTCGCGTTTCCTGTAGGTCTTTTGGTAAATCCTTATAATTACCACCATCAGGTACCAATGCTATTATTTCTTGTGTTTGTTTATTATGAATAGTTATTTCATGATTGAAGACCTGAGTTGAGTTAGCTCTTATTAAAGTCTGGTATTCTGATAAGGGTTCAGTAGGATAGGGCGAGCCCTCAGGCAGAGTTCCCTCAGTTAAATCGCTTAAAGCTTCAAATGAAGTTACTTTTTTGGAGTTTAAAGGATCAGGAAATTGGAAGGATTTACCATTTTTAGTGCCAACAAAGAATGCCCGGCGACGGTTTTGAGGTACACCGTAATCTGAGGCCATGAGTACTTTATAGTTAACTACATAACCTAATTCTTCAAAATCCGGCTCAAGCCGAATTTAATGTTGATGGATTTTAGCGGAAATGCAAAAAACAT
>CAYTXF010000010.1:0-45531 GCA_964440745.1 uncultured Bacteroides sp. | reverse complement strand
CGCTGCCAAGTGTTATACTTGTGCAGTTTCAGAACGCTCGGGGCAACCTGTCCCTTTTTGTAACACTTTTCAAGCTATGGGGGTCACTGGAGGGCGGCGATTTTTTTGGAGGGGCCAACGACCCAGAGGATGTCGGCGGCCTCGAAGCGGAGGTTGGGATTGCTGTCGATGTATTCCTCGCCGCGCTGCACAGCCACTACCAGCACCTCGAACATGTCGCGAAGCTTGGCGCTGAGCGGAGTCTTGCCAATAATGGGCGAATTCTCGCTGAGCATCACGGTAGTAAGCTTGAAATCAGTGGGATTGACATCGGAATGCCTCTCCTGATTAGCCTCCACCTCAGGAATCAGGCGCTCGATCTGGTCGTCGGTGCCAATCACGCCGATCACATCGCCAGGATAGATGCGCTCCTTGGCGCTGGGGATGGGTATCATCTCGGCCCCGCGCTGGATGCTGACTACATTTATGCCATAGACCTTGCGCAGGTCGCTGTCCATAAGTTTCTGGCCAGCAAAATGGCTGGCATTGCCCACAGTCATGAACGCCATGTGCAGATCGTTGACCACATTATTGTTCTTGCCCGTGCGGCGCAGGTCGCGCTCGTTAAGATTGTCGATAAACTTATTCTCGATATGGTCGATCTGATCCTTGATCCTCTTAGAGAATACCACGCCTATCAGCAGCACCGATAGCAAGCCCACTGTGATGCCGATGCCCAAGGAATAATGCCATGTGACCATGTAAATCACAAACAGCAAGGCTATCAGTTCGCGGAAAATAGTGAGCACGATGCGCGGCACATTGGTCTGGAGGGTAGTGAGCAGAGGCTGCTTGTCCTGTGCCTTCTTGCCGCTGATGGGAGTCAGCAGAGGCAGCAAGAACGGAGCCATCACCGCCAAGGTCACGATTGTCGACACCAGTCGGCTCCAATGCGGGATCACCTGGTCGAGCCACGGCATGAAGTAATTGTGGCTCAGTATGCAAATGGCAATAAGAATGATCGAGTAGAGCAGAGTGGTCCAGAGATACCTCTTGAGCATGATTACCCACGAGCGAGTCACGGCATTGCTCTTCGACGCCTCCTTCTGGTAGCGGTCGATCAGGAAATGCAGCCTCTTGGGCAGATGCTTCTCCACGATATTGTAGACGCTTGGGGCCATCTTGATGAAGTAAGGCGTGCCGAATGTAGTGAGCACCGACACAGCCACCACAATGGGATAGATGGTGGGATCCAGCACCTTGAGGCTCATGCCGAGGGTGGCGATGATGAAGGCGAATTCGCCAATCTGCGTCAGCGAGAAACCCGACTCGATGGCCACCTTCAGGCTCTGGCCCGTGACAAGCATGCCGAATGTGCCGAACACGATCATGCCCACGATCACCACGGCCGAGAGTATGAGGATCGGTCCCCAATATTGGAAAATGATGGTGGGCTGCACCATCATGCCCACAGAGATGAAGAAGACCGAACCGAAAAGATCCTTGACCGGAGTCACCACAGACTCTATGCGCTCAGCATAACTGGTGCCAGCCAGGATAGAGCCCATCACGAATGCGCCCAAGGCAAGCGAAAAGCCGCAATAAACTGAGAACACGGCCATGCCCAGGCACAGGCCCATCGACACCACCAGCAAAGTCTCGCTATTGAGAAAACGGCGCCAAGCGTTGAACACCGACGGCAGCACAAACACTCCCACCAGGAACCATATCACCAGGAAGAATACCAGCTTGAGTATGCTGTAGAGAAGTTCGCCTCCCTCGACAGTCTTGTTGATGGCTATCGACGACAGCAACACCATCATCACCACCGCAAACAAGTCCTCGACGATCAGCACAGCGAGCACCAGCGACGTGAACTTCTTCTGCCTCAGCCCCAAGTCATTGAAAGCCTTGATGATAATCGTGGTCGACGACATCGAAAGCATGCCCCCCAGGAAGAGGCAGTTGATGGTGGTGAAATGCATGAACTGGCCCACAATGAAGCCCACGCCCATCATGCCGCTCACGATGATCAGAGCGGTCACCACAGCCGAGCCTCCGCTGTTAACCAGCTTCTTGAAGCTAAATTCCAATCCTAACGAAAACAGCAGGATGATTATACCGATTTGGGCCCAAAAGTCGATATTCTCCTCAGAGGTTACCGATGGGAGATACACGAAATTGGGGCTTGCGAGGAATCCGGCTACTATGTAGCCAAGCACCACAGGCTGCTTGATCCATTTGAACAAGACAGTGACTGCTGCTCCTAAGAGCAGTATAAATGCAAGGTCGGAAATCAGGCTTTCTACATTCATATTCTAAATATTTGCCTGGTTGGCGAGTGACAGGCTGGTAGTGGGGAAGATTTTGTGCATTTCGTCGAAAAGGACCACGAAATCCACAGTCTCCTTGGCCAGGATCATGAGGTTGAGGCGAGTGATGCCAGCCTCGTAATCATAAGCCATGTAATAATTGATCAATGAAATATGGTTCTGAGCCAGCAGGGAGCGGTAAGGCTCGATGTCGTCGACAATCTGGCGCACCTCGATGCGGATGATGCGGCTCTCGCTGCCCAGGCTGATGCGATGCTCGATGCGCTCGAGCTGCAGCAGGATGAACAGGATCAGGAACATTGCCACAATCGACACCACATACATGCTTGCGCCCACGGCCATGCCCAAGGCTGCTGTCATCCAGATGCCGGCGGCAGTGGTGAGGCCGCGCACGGCCCCCTTCATCTGTATGATGGCGCCGGCGCCCAGGAAACCGATGCCGCTCACCACCTGAGCAGCGATACGGGTGGGATCGCCATGGCCTACCATCTGAGGCACATAGATCGAAAGGATCATCGACAGCGTGGCGCCCATCGATATGAGCGAGAATGTGCGCACGCCGGCAATCTGCCCCTTGCGCTTGCGCTCATATCCTATGCAGCTGCCCAGGATCAGGCTGAGCACCAGCTTGAAGATGGTGTTGACGGTGGTGATATCGTTGTTGTTCAATATTTCTATCAGATGTTGCATGCCCTAAGCTGAGGATAGAGTGAAAAGATGAGGGATCAATTAAGCGCAAGCGACTTGCTTACCAGGCGGTAATCGCCTGTAAAGAGTTCTACGGTGTATTGTCCGGCCGTAAGGGCTGTGTTGACATCCCAATAGATGCGAATGCCGCCAATCTCCTCGCCAGCATATTCGATGGTCTTCTTGGCAGTGTATTCCACCTGAGCGCCCTCGAATGGGAATGTGCCGCCGCCTCCAAGAAGCTGGCCGCTGGGCGAGATTATGCGCAGATAGATGGTCTTTTCGCCCACGGGGGTGGAGTTGTTCTGAGGTATGGTAAAGCTGACAACCAGCTGCACAGCCTTGCTCACCTTCTTTTCATCCTTGCCCTTCTTGTTGAGGGCCTTGAGGATGACGCCGGTGACATTGAGCTTTTCGGCCAGAGTCATGCGCTCGTTGAGATGCTCGTTC
Organism: uncultured Bacteroides sp.; assembly: GCA_964440745.1. Classification (GTDB taxonomy): domain Bacteria; phylum Bacteroidota; class Bacteroidia; order Bacteroidales; family Muribaculaceae; genus CAG-873. The sequence goes on along the minus strand of CAYTXF010000010.1, from coordinate 42,082 downwards.
TGGCGAGTGGTCTCGGCCACGCGAGTGGTGAGGCGGCTATTCTCCTGCTTGATTTCCTGATTTTCGGCACGCAGGGCCTCATTCTCTTGGTTGAGCTGATTGATCTGCTCCACATAGTTGCGCAGGATGGCTCGCAGGGCGGCGATTTCGTCCTTGAGTTTCTTGATCTCGGCTGCGCTGAGCTGCTTTTGGTTCTTGAGTTCCTGCTGCAGCTTCTCCACTTTGAGTTTGGCAGCCTCGTATTTCTCAGTCAGTTCGCGCTTTACGGAGTCGTCCATCATCATCACGCGCTGATTTTCCAATGTGGTGAATTCGCGATTCAGAAGGTCGAAATCGCTGTTCATGAGAGTTTGGTCGCGGTCGAGTTCGGCTTGCTGTCGCGCTTGATTGGCCACCTCCACAGCCTTGTTCTTGGCTGCGATAGACATGGCGAACCATACTCCCAGACCGAGCAGGATCACTAACAGCACGGCGATTACGCCCAGTAGTATTTTATTGTTTTGCTTCATTAGATGTCAATTCTAAAGGATGTAAGGGTGAAAGGATGAAAGGATGTAAGGATGAAAGGATGAAAGGGTTAGGGTGTAACTTGTCACTTGTCACTTGTCACTTAATACTCGTCCCAGCTGCGGATCTCGATGTCATCGGGCTTGAGCGATGTGAAGGCATCGATGAAGGCTGAGGCAAGGCGCGCATTGGTGAGCAGCGGAATGTTGAGGTCGATGGCTGCTCGGCGTATCTTGTAGCCGTTGCTGAGCTCTTGGGTGGAATGGTTCTTGGGAATGTTGATGACCATGTCCACCTTGCGGCCGTGGAGCATGTCGAGAGCCTGGGGATGCATGTCGGGCTGTGAAGGCCAATACACTCGCACAGCCGGGATGCCATTTTCATTGAGATATTGGCAGGTGCCCCCAGTGGCGTAGATGGTGTATCCGTGATTGTGAAGCTTATGGGCGGCGTCGAGCATGGCCACTTTCTGGCGCGGGGTGCCAGTGCTCATCAGTATGGTCTTCTTTGGCACGCGCTGGCCCACGGCAAGCATGGCCTTGTAGATGGCCTCGTTGGTGTCAACCCCGATGCAGCCAACCTCGCCAGTCGAGGTCATGTCGACTCTCAGCACCGGGTCAGCACCCTGCAGGCGCTGGAATGAGAACTGCGAGGCCTTGATGCCCACATAGTCGAGATCAAAGGCGCTCTTGTTGGGCTTTTGCACATCCAGGCCCATCATGGCGCGGGTAGCAAGATCGATGAGATTGATTTTAAGAATCTTAGACACGAATGGGAATGAGCGCGAGGCGCGCAGGTTGCACTCGATCACCTTGATGTCATTGTTCTTGGCCAAGAATTGGATATTGAATGGGCCGGTGATTTCCAAGGCTTTGGCAATCTGGGAGCTCACTTTCTTGATGCGGCGCATGGTCTCCACATAAAGCTTTTGCGGCGGGAACTGGATTGTGGCATCGCCCGAGTGCACGCCGGCAAATTCGATATGCTCGGAGATGGCATATGCCACGATCTCGCCATTGTTGGCCACGGCATCCATCTCGATTTCCTTGGCATTCTGGATGAATGAAGACACCACCACGGGATGCTGCTTCGACACATTGACAGCCATGCGCAGGAAGCGCTGCAGCTCATCGTCGTTGTAGCAAACGTTCATGGCAGCACCCGAGAGCACATAGCTGGGGCGCACCAGCACTGGGTAGCCCACCTCGTTGATAAACTCCTCGATGTCGTCGTGGCTGGTAAGTTCGCGCCATGCGGGCTGGTCGATGCCCAGGCGGTCGCACATGGCTGAGAACTTGTTGCGGTCCTCGGCGTTGTCGATCGATGCAGCCGATGTGCCTAAGATATTGACGCCTTGGGCGTTGAGGCGAGTGGCAAGATTGTTGGGAATCTGACCGCCGACCGAGAGGATTGTGCCATGGGGCTGCTCCAGATCCTCGATGTCCATCACGCGCTCGAAGGTAAGCTCGTCGAAGTAGAGGCGGTCGCACATGTCGTAGTCGGTGCTTACTGTCTCTGGATTGTAATTGATCATCACAGAGCGCCATCCAAGCCTGGCCACTGTCATCAGGGCATTGACCGAGCACCAGTCAAACTCTACCGATGATCCGATGCGATAGGCTCCCGATCCGAGCACAATGATCGACTTATGGTCGGGATTGCTATAGTCGATATCGTTTTCGGTGCCATTGTAGGTGAGATAGAGGTAGTTGGTGCGTGCTGGGAATTCTCCAGCCAAGGTGTCGATTTGCTTCACCACTGGGAGAATGCCCAATTCCTTGCGCAGGCGGCGCACTGCCAGCACTCCGGCCTCGCCGTCCTCCATCTCGCGCTTCATCACTGAGCGCGCGATCTGGAAGTCGCTGAATCCCTGCTCCTTGGCTTGGCGCAGCAGGCGCGGAGGCAGAGCGGCCAGCGAATTGTACTGCTCAAGCTCATGGCTGGTGTTCATGATGTTCATCAGCCTATACAGAAACCACTTGTCGATTTTGGTAAGTTCGTGGATGCGGTCGACCGTGTATCCGGCATTCATAGCCTTGGCAATCACGAAGATGCGCTTGTCGGTGGGAGCTTGCAGAGCGTGGTCGATATTCGAGATTTCGATGTCCTTGTTTTCCACGAAGCCATGCATGCCTTGGCCGATCATGCGCAGGCCCTTCTGGATGGCCTCCTCGAATGTGCGGCCAATAGCCATGACCTCGCCTACCGATTTCATGGCAGATCCGATCTCGTGGCTTACATTTTGGAACTTGCCCAGGTCCCAGCGCGGGATTTTCACCACAATGTAGTCGAGCGCCGGCTCGAAGAAGGCCGATGTGTCCTTGGTGACAGAATTGCGGAGTTCGAACAGACCGTAGCCAAGACCGAGTTTTGCAGCAACAAAGGCCAGGGGGTATCCGGTGGCTTTGGATGCCAAGGCCGACGAGCGGCTCAGGCGAGCGTTCACCTCGATCACTCGGTAGTCCATGCTCTCGGGGTCGTAGGCGTATTGCACATTGCATTCGCCCACGATGCCGATGTGGCGGATGATCTTGATGGCCAGAGCGCGCAGGAAATGGTAATCTTCGTTGCTAAGGGTCTGCGAGGGAGCCACCACGATGCTTTCGCCGGTGTGGATGCCGAGCGGGTCGAAATTCTCCATGTTGCAGACTGTGATGCAATTGTCATAGCAGTCGCGCACCACCTCGTACTCCACCTCTTTCCATCCTTTCAGGGATTTTTCTACCAGCACTTGGGGCGAGAAGGAGAGGGCTTTTTCCACCAGGGCCTGAAGTTCGGCATCGTTGTTGCAGAATCCGCTGCCCAGGCCGCCCAGGGCATAAGCAGCACGCACAATCACTGGGTAGCCCAGCTGATTGGCCACATGCAGGGCCTCGCCTATCGAGTCAACGGCCTGGCTCTTGATGGTCTTCACATCGATCTCGTCGAGTTTTTTCACGAAGAGTTCGCGATCCTCGGTTTCCTCGATGGCTTTCACCGGGGTGCCCAGCACCTTGACATTGTATTTTTCCAGGATGCCCTGACGGTCAAGCTCCACTCCGCAGTTGAGGGCTGTCTGGCCGCCAAAAGCGAGCAGGATGCCTTGGGGCTTCTCCTTGGCTATGACTTTCTCCACGAAGTAGGGGGTTACGGGCAAGAAGTAGATCTTGTCGGCAAATCCCTCGCTTGTCTGCACGGTGGCAATATTGGGATTTATGAGGACAGTCTCGATGCCTTCCTCCTTCATGGCTTTCAGGGCCTGTGAGCCGGAGTAGTCAAATTCGCCGGCTTCGCCTATCTTGAGGGCGCCGCTGCCAAGAAGCAGCACTTTCTTTATCGTTTTATCCATATTGGGTCTTTGGTCTTCGTCGTCTTCGTCGTCTTCGGGTCTTCGTCGTCTTCGGGTCTTCGTCGTCTTCGGGTCTTCGGCCATGAAGACCATGAAGACCATGAAGACCTATAATAAATTTACAAACTCGTCAAACAGGAATTCAGTGTCCTTGGGGCCGGATGAGGCCTCGGGGTGGAACTGCGCTGAGAAGAAGGGCTTGGTCTTATGGCGGATGCCCTCGTTGGTGCCATCATTCATGTTGATGAAGAGAGGCTCCCAATCATCGGGCAATGTGTCCTGATCCACAGCGAATCCATGGTTCTGCGAGGTCACGAAGCAGGTGTTAGTGCCCACGCGATTGACGGGCTGGTTGTGGCTGCGATGGCCGTATTTGAGTTTGTAGGTGTTAGCGCCGGCAGCCTTGGCGAGCAACTGGTTGCCCATGCAGATGCCGCATATCGGCTTGCCGATCTCCATGGCTTTCCTGAGATTGTCGACAGTGACTTGGGCGAAGTCGGGGTTGCCTGGGCCGTTGGAGATGAATAGGCCATCATAGGGAATAGTGGTGAAATCGTAATCCCAAGGCACGCGCACCACTTTCACGCCTCGGCGTGTGAGGCAGCGCACGATATTGTGCTTTACGCCGCAATCCACGAGCACCACGGTCTTCGGGCCGTCGCCATAGGTCTCCACCTCGGTGCATGAGGTCTTGGCCACCAGATTCTCATTGTTGGGGTCGTACCATTCCACCTGGTCGGGGTCTTGGTCGCCGATGATGATCTTTCCCAGCATTGAGCCCTTGTCGCGCAGATGCTTGGCCAGAGTTCGTGTGTCGATGCCGTAGATGCCGGCCACTTCTTGCTCTTTGAGCCAGTCGCTGAGCGAGCGCTCGGCCAGCCAGTGGCTGTGCTGCCAGGAGTAGTCCTGGGCGATGATGGCGCGACAGTGTATGCGGTCGCCCTCGTAATATCTGCTAAGATTGGCGCTGGTGTCGCCCTGGGGAGGCACGCCGTAATTGCCAAGCAGGGGATAGGTGGCTACCAGAATCTGCCCCTCGTAGGAAGGATCAGTAAGACTTTCGGGATAGCCGGTCATTGCAGTGTTGAAAACCACTTCGCCTGAGGTAGAACCCTCATAGCCAAAGGAATAACCTTGGAATTTTGTGCCGTCCTCAAGCATCAGGACGGCGCTTTTGGGATTGCGCATACGCATTAAAGGCTTAGGCGTTAAAATATTCGTGCAAAATTACAAAAAAAAGTTGGCATTCCCAAAACAATAAAAAGAGATGTGTCAAAAAGCCCGAATCAGCCTTTTGGCACATCCCCTTAGCCTAAAATAATCTTAATTGCTGTATGTCCTATTTGGCGGGAGCGGGATTTTTCGAGAAGATTGCGCGGATGCGCTCCATGTCGAATTTGGGAGAGCGGTCATAATTGTAGATGCCGTTCTCTTCCTGCTCCACATTGGTGAGCTGGGTATAGCAGTAGCCCATCATGTAGGGCACCTCGAGGATGGCGTTGGTGAGGCCTTCAAGGCGAGTGTAGAACTCCTCGATGGTCTTGGGTCCTTCGCCATAGCCCCATGAACTGGAATTGAATTCCTGACCGTCGACCCATTTGATGCCGCCGTATTCATCGATCAGGAAGGGCTGACCGCCATAGGCAACCTCGCGCTGAGGATCCTGGCAGGGATATTGCCCATCCTTCACCACAAACCACTCGGCCAGATCCTTAGGATCCTGCTTGTAGCTGTGCACAGTCCATAAGTCGGTGCACACGTGGTAGTTGCCGCTGGTATCATTTACGGGGCGATAGTCGAGATGGTGGGTAAGCTTGTAGGCGTCGGAGATGAGGCGATCATGCTGCATGGCGGCCTCGCTGTTTACGGGGCGCTCCCAAGTTTCGTTGAAGGGGGTCCAGGCGATTACCGAGGGATGGTTGCGGTCGCGCACCACCAGAGTCTCCCATTCGCTGAGGAAGTTGCGCGCTGTCTCTATGCGGTTGCAGTCGCCGCCCCAGCTTGGAGTCTCGGCCCAGGTGAGATATCCCATCTTGTCAGCCCAATAGTGGAATCTCTCCTCAAAAGCTTTCTGGTGGAGGCGGGCGCCATTGAAGCCGGCAGCTTGGCTGAGCTCGATATCGTGGCGCAGAGCCTCATCGCTGGGAGCGGTCCAGATGCCATCGGGATAGAATCCCTGATCGAGCACCAGGCGCAGGAAATAGGGCTCATTGTTGAGGTACATGCGATTGCCCTCGATATGGATTTTGCGCATGCCGGCGTAAGATTTCACATTGTCTACCTCGCGGCCGTCGGCATCGCAGAGGCTGAGCTCGATGTCGTAGAGGAAGGGCGATTCGGGCGACCATGACTTGGCATTCTTTATGGGCAGCTGCAGAGTCATCGACGGGCTGATTTTCTTGGATGCCTTTGCCACCACCTTGTTGCCATCCTTTACGGTGGCCTGCAGAGTGGCTCCATTGGCAATCTTTGAGAAAGAGGGAGTGATTACGAATGTGCTCTCGTCGTAGTCAGGCACGATATAGGCGCTTTCGATCGAGAGGGCGTCGACGGGTTCCATCCACACTGTCTGCCAGATGCCGGTGGTGCGAGTGTAGTCGCAGCCATGCGAATAATATTCCGACGACTGCTTGCCGCGAGGCTGTGTGCCGGAGCGCACATCGTCCTTGACGCGCACTACCAGATTGTGCTCCTTGCCATCCTTCACATATTTAGTAATGTCAAAAGTGAAAGGCGACGAGCCGCCCCAGTGGCGACCAACAAGCTCGCCATCGACATACACGGCAGCAAAGAAATCCACAGCGCCGAAGTGGAGCAGAGTCTGCTTGTCGGTCCAATCCTGCGGCACTTGTATGGTGCGATGGTACCACATTTCGGGTATGAAATCTACATATTGCACGCCCGAAAGCTCGCTTTCCGGGCAGAAGGGCACGGTGATGGGAGTGGCGAATCCGGTGCTGTTGGTAAGCTTGCGGTCCATGCCGCTTTGGCTGAAGTCGAGTTCGCAGGTCCAGGGGCCATTTAGGTTGATCCACTCAGTTCGCTCGAATTGCGGACGAGGATATTCCGGTCTCGGGATGGCTGCCCAGGCGCTTTGCAGGGCCAGCGCTGCGACTACCAATATTGTCAGGCGCTGCCAAGCGAAAGTCTTATTAAAGAAGTTGCGCATAGTCGGTGTAATAATGATATGGTGTTAGATATAAATTGGCTACCGCTGCAAAATTACATATTATAAACGGAGCCGCATCTTTTCAATTGTACGCAAAATGGGTAATTTTGTTTTTCCAAAAAAATCAAGACAAAAATCCCTTTTAAAAATCCAGATCAAACACAAAAAAGAGGATATTCTGGACTTTTTTCCCCTGAATGCGGCCCTTTTCATGAGTAATTTTGCAACGTCCAAAACCAAACAGACGCACTCGCCCTACACGATTCAACTAAGGCTACCATCTCAATCAAGTGAAGCAGCAGCGCTTTTGGAATGGACCATGAAAACTGCAATTATATAAATCTAAAGTACCAAAAATGGAAAAAAGAAACTACTTCTTCCTTTCTGCCATCTTGACCGCAACATGCGCGATGGCTCAAACCCTGCCTGAGGGCATGGTGAAGCTTCTCCCCGACGGAGTGACCGCTAATATCAGCGACAGCCGCAAGCCCGAAAAGCAAAAGAACATGACAGTGGCCGGCAGCCCCGAAAAGGGCTACTACGCATTCTTCGCCGCAGCCGACGCAGAGCATGGCGAGGAGCTCTGGATCACTGACGGCACAGCAGCCGGCACACGCCTTGTAAAGGACATCTGCCCTGGCAGCGCAAGCTCAGACATCTCCTATATTACACGCCTGGGCGAGAAGGTAATCTTCAGTGCCAATGACGGCGACAATGGCGCAGAACCTTGGGTATCCGACGGTACAGCCGAAGGCACCTACATGCTTAAGGACATCCATGATTTTGACAGCTCGAACCCCATCGGCTTCACCCAACTCGACGAGACTCGCCTGGTGTTTGCTGCAATGGACGCTGACGACAGCGAGACTTATGGAGAAAATGGCCAGCGCTGGCTCTGGATCACCGATGGCACAAGCGAAGGCACCAAATTTGTGGCTGCTGTCGACTGCCAATGGCCCGGTGCCGAGAATGCTGCTGAGAGCGCATTCGGTCCCTGGTGCCGCGTAGGTCGCAAAGTCTTCTTCAAGGGTCGCGACTTATACAACACCACCGAGGAGGAGCTTTGGATCACCGATGGCACAACCGAAGGCACCTATCTGGTGAAGGACATCAACTGGGAACCCATCGAAGGCGGTACAGCACGCAGCGCCCTCGACCATCTCTCCAACTTCTACAATGAGAAGTGCTTCTTCAAGGCCTGGACCCCTGATAGCGGCAATGAGCCCTGGGCATCTGACGGCACCGAGGAAGGCACTTACGAGGTATATGATTCCAACCCCACAGTCAATGAGAATGGCATAGGCAATGGCGGAGGCTTCACATTTGTGGGCTATGCTCCATTCCAGGGCAGATTCTTCTTCCGCGGGTATCATCCCGACTATGGCAATGAGCTCAACGCCACCAATTTGGAAAAAGGCGATTATCTGACATGGGACATCTACACCACCGCTCCCAGCAACGAGCACAATTCCTACACTGATCCCGGTCGTGAATTCGACGGAGTGTATTTCTTCTGCGCTGCCACTGGCTTCGACGCAGCTGACCCCACATGCTACGGCGGCGAACTCCATTATTACGATCCTACCGATGACCAAGTGCACATGCACAGCGACTATTTCCCCGGCACAGGCTGCATGTGGGTTAAGAATCTGACAGTGTGCGGCGGCAGCCTCTATTGGTACAACGAAGGTGGCGAACCTGGAGCCATGACCTGCCTGTGGCGTCTCGACAGCAAGGATGGCCAAATCCAGCAGGTGACACACTTCACCGAGGATAATGACATGGTGCACACCCCGCGCAATCTCAATGGCATGCTGCTCTTCGCTACAGCTACAGCCGATAAGCAAGTATACTCATACACTTACCGCAAGGCCGACTATGATCCCGAAAAGGATGCCGACGTGATGGAGCCCGAATTCCGCACTCGCCAGGAAATCATCAATGAGAATTCAATAGCCGCCATCAATGCTGACCGCGTGAGCGTAAGCGTTGGCCCGAACCCCACATCTGACTATGCTACCGTGACTGCTGCAGCCGAAATCACCCGCATCGACATGTACACTCCCTCGGGTGTGCTGGTGCTCAGCCAGAAGGGCGACAACAATGTGATCAACGTGGGCGGCATGCCTCGCGGTCTCTATCTGGTAGATGTGATTTGCGGAGATGCTCACAGTGTAGCTCGCTTGGTTGTTAAGTAAACATTCTTATTCTCAATTTTGGAGAGGCGCCTGGATAGGGCCGGGCGCCTTTCCTCCTCAATCCACCAATCATATCAATCATTGTTGCACAATTGCACCTTAAATCGCTAACAATGCAAATTAAGAAATTCAAAACTATTGTAACCAGCTTGCTGGCTGTCACTCTATCTGCAGCCGCATATGCCCAGAGCGGTCCTGTGATGGTGACAGGCTGTGTCAAGGAGGGTGATGCAAATGGCGAGGAACTCACAGGCGTGGCAGTATCGGTGAAAGGCGCCATTGGCGGCGTGATTACCGACATATTTGGCAATTACAACATACAAGCCCCGGCCGACGGCATCCTTACATTCACATATGTGGGCTATACTCCGCAAGAGGTGGCTATTAAGGGGCGCACTACCATCGATGTGTACATGCAGCCTCTGTCAAATGACCTCGACGAACTGGTGGTCATCGGCTACGGCGTGCAGCGCAAGAGCGACATCACAGGCTCTATCTCATCGGTCGACGGCAAGGCCCTCAACGATGTGCCAGTGGCCTCGGCCCTGCAAGCGCTACAAGGCAAGGCGGCCGGCGTGAACATCATTCAGAATACCGGCGCTCCGGGCAGTGCCACTACCATCAAGATCCGCGGCACGGGCACAATCAATGATGCTGACCCCCTGTATGTGGTGGATGGCTTCATAGTGGACGATATCACACATATCAATCCCAGTGACATTGCCAATGTGGAAGTGTTCAAGGATGCAGCCTCGAGTGCCGTGTATGGCAGCCGCGCTGCCAACGGCGTAGTGGCCATCACCACCAAAAGCGGAGCTGAGGGCAAGACCAAAATCACATTCGACGCATACGCTGGCATTTCCAATCCCTGGAAAAAGATCGATGTCATGGATATTGAAGATTATGCGCTTCTCTACGACTACATGAACAACAGCATACGCTACTCCCAGGACGGCCAACTCTTCATGACAAAGAACGATCAGGGCGCTTACGAGTTCAGTCAGGCAAAGTATGCTAATCTTGATACCATACGCAACAATACATGCCGCAATTGGTGGGATGCTGTCACTCGCACAGGCGTAAAGCAGAATTATAACATAGCCGTATCAGGAGGCACCGACAAGACCAAATTCATGGTGAGCGCCAACTATTACAAGGAAGACGGCATCGTGAAGGGCTCAGACTACAATCGCTTCAATGCCCGCATGAACCTCAATCATAAATTGGCCTCCTGGCTGGAAATGAATGCCAACATGACATTCACACAAGAAAATAAGCAGGCGGTGCCCGAGGGCCAGTCTTCAATCTTGAAACAAGCCCTGTACCAAAGTCCGCTCACCTTCCTCAAAGACATCAAGGGATATTGGGCCACAAGCCACCCAATTGCAGTGCTCGACCGCTATCATGACAAGACACGCAAGAATCGCTTCGACATGAACCTGGGCCTTACGGCTACATTCCTCAAGTATTTCACATACCAATTCAAAGCATCATATTATATCATACCTACCGATCGAAACACCTTCACTGAGGTCAACAAGCTCAACGAGGACTTCTCGATGCCTACAGATCTCACCTCGGTATATCGGCAGGATGAAAAGACATCAAAGTGGGAAATCAACAACCTGCTTACATTCAATTGGCGCGACGACAACAACAATCTTACTGTGCTTGTGGGTCAGACAGCCGAGGGTTACAAATACCAGTGGCACCAATCGACACGCAAGGGCACAGTCAGCAACGATGAGTCGCAATGGTATCTATCTTCTGCCTATACAGGAGATAAGACATATGGCTTGGAAAGCGATTGGACAGCTGTCGGAATCCTGGGCCGAATCAACTATAGCCTCTACGACAGATATCTGCTGCAAGTGAACATGCGTATCGACGGCAGCTCGAAATTTTCCAAAAGCAATCGCTGGGGCTATTTCCCCTCAGTGTCTGTGGGCTGGCGCTTCAACAATGAGGCTTTCCTGCGTGATCTGGAGTGGCTCAATCTGGGCAAACTCCGCGTGGGCTATGGCATCCTCGGCAACAACCGCATCGACGAACTGGCTCGATACACATATCTTGCATCTCAGTACAATTATCCCTATGGCGTGGGCAACCACATACTGCAGCCTGGCGTGATCGCCACCGTGCTTGGCAATCCCGATATCAAGTGGGAGAAGGCAAAGACCTTCAATGCCGGCGTGGATTTCGGATTCTTCAACAATCGCCTGTCGGCAAGCGTGGAATATTTCAACAAGCGCACCGACGACATGCTCCTGGAGGTGCCCACAGTGCTTAGCGCAGGCCTTACCTCAGATCCTATGACAAATGCCGGATCAGTGCGCAACTACGGATGGGAGTTCAGCGCTACCCATCGCAACGCAGTGGGCGACTGGCGCTACGAGGTAGGATTCAATCTTTCATGGATCAAGAACAAGGTCATCAGCCTAGGCACAGGCAATGAGCCTATCTATGGCGGATATCTCTCGGAAGGCAGCATCCTTGACTATGTGACCAAAACAGAGGTTGGACGCCCCATCGGCAGCTTCTACGGCTATGTGGTGGAAGGCATCTTCCAGTCGACCGACGAGGTGGCAAAGAGCGCTCAATACGAGCAGGGCAAGAACAAGGCCGACCAGACCACACGCGCTGGCGACTTCAAGTTCAAGGATCTCAACGGCGACGGCCAGATTACCCCTGAGGACCGCACATATCTGGGCTCGCCTCTGCCCGATTTCGTGTTTGGTGTGCCGATGTCGGCAGGTTGGAAAAACTGGGATTTGAATCTCTTCTTCCAAGGACAGACTGGCAACAAGATCTTCAACGTAATGGAATATTATCTCAATCAGCCCTCGACAGGAAATGTCTACGCTGACTTCCATACCAGCCATTGGAGCGGGCAACTGACCGAGGAGCGTGCATTCTGGCCCCTGAACACTACCTCGATGATTCCTGATGCCGACAACAGCGACGCTCCGCGCAACTATCGCGCCAGCAACTTTTATGTGAAGGATGGCAGCTACCTGCGCCTCAAGGAATTGCGCCTAAGCTATACTCTGCCACGCAATCTGACATCGCGCTGGGGAATTGACAATGTGATTCTCTCTGCCACTGCCTACAATCTGCTCACATTCACCAAATACAATGGCCTTGATCCTGAAGTGGGCCGCGTAGTTGGCACTGAAGGCAACAACCTGAACATGGGCATCGACCATGGCAATTATCCTCAAGCTCGGTCTTTCACCTTCGGAATCAAAGTTTCTCTTTAATACTCGTCATATCATGAAAATGCGCAAATGCTATATAATGGCAGCGATTGCCTTGATGGCCGCTTCGCTTGCCTCTTGCGATGATTTTTTGGAAAAGGAGCCCAATGGCTATCTTACCGATGAAAATTCGTATGATACACAATACAAGATGCAGGCTGCTCTGAACTCGGCCTATGATATCTTGCAGACCGATGAGCTCAACGAAAGCGACTGGAGATTCGGTGAGGCTACTTCTGACAATGTCGAGGGTGCTGATGAGGGGCTCTCCAGCCAAATGGGGCAGCTGGTGAATTTCCGATTCACAACCAATAATGATTACATCAAGCGCCGCTGGGTGATATATTACAAAGGCGTGCATCGCGTGAATCAGGTGATTGCCAACATCTCGAAGGTGAAGCTTTCGTCGGACAACTATGTGGATTATCGCAATCTTCGCTACATTTTAGGTCAGGCCAAATTTCTGCGTGCCCTATATTATTTCAATCTGGTGAAAACATTTGGCGGTGTGCCTATACGCCCAGAGGAGGAAACTGTTGAGGGCTTGGTAGTGCCGCGCAGCACCAAGGAAGAATGCTACGCCTATATCGAGCGTGATCTGCGCGAGGCTATAGTGCTGCTCCCGGCCAAGTTTGTCGATACCGAGGCTGGCAAAGCAGGAGGCGGTGCGGCTGTAGGCTTGCTCATGAAGGTGCTTATGTATGAGGCTACACCTGGCGTGGCTTCTGAGAAATGGGCACAAATGGTAAAGCTCGGTCAGTATATGGTAGATGGGGCAACCCTTACCATTGGCGACATCCTGCATTGGGACACCGACTATGACGAAGATTGGGAGACATTCCGCGAAAGAATGCTGTACAAGCCCAAGGCTCTGAATGCCGATACGGATCCTTACGAGCAGGTTACTGACGCTCTGCCGCTGCTGGCTAATGCACACTCGCTTTCATACAAGGACTATTATGGCAACTCCATCCCATACATCTACCAATTCTATCAGGACGCGGAATTCGCACCCTGCTCAGTGTTTGAAATCGTGTTCAAAGAATCAGCCGACGGCACCGATGGCGATACCAATGAGGGCGGATCCATCTATGATACCATGTACAGCACATCGCCGGTAATGTGGGCGACCGCTGGCATTGTGGATGACATATTTGGCACTGATGTGCGCAATACCGGCATGATCGGCCATCAGAATTATGCTCCCGACGGCGACCTTTGTCAGTGCGGAGCCGGCAAGCAGGTATCGCTGAAATGGTATACCCCGGTGAAGGAACGTCCGCAGTACGCCGGCGACAATGGCAAGAATCGTCGATACATGCGCTTTGTGGAAGTCGTGCTAATGTATGCCGAGGCTCTCAACGAATGCGGATACGGTCAGGAAGCCCTGACACAGCTCAACAAATGCAAGGCTCAAGCCAACACCATCAACAGCGGATCGCAGCTCTATCCCGCCGGAGGCTATGGCCTGATGCGCGACAATATTTGGAAGGAGCGCCGCATAGAGCTATGCTACGAGTTTGACCGCTTCTTCGACCTGGTGCGTCAGGGACGCGCTGCTAAGGTGCTGCGCACTTTCGGCGCCGGACGCGTCAACAAACGCGGTTACTATTTCATCGAGGGTGTCAACGAGATCTTCCCAATCCCGCAAAATGAAATCGACCTCAGCAACGGAGTGGTAGAGCAAAATCCTGGTTACTAATCGCTTAAGACCAACTGACATGAAAACAATACACAAAATAGCTTTGTATCTAATGGCAGCAGGCGCAATGGCCATGACAAGCGCCTGCAGCGACGACAATGATGTGTCGGTGCCTCAGATTCAGGTTGAGGTGGACAATACTCAGCTCGATTTGTACCAATCAATGACCATACGCATCACTGGCGATTACCAGCAGGCTGTGGTTTGGACAGGCGACAAAGGTCACAATTATGACCTGCGCGACGAGATCGTGATCGACGAAAACGGGCTGCGCACTGATGACTGCGACTATGGCCTGGTTGTGAACAAGGGCCTGTTCACATACTCATACTCTACCCCTGGAACATACAAAGTAGTATGTCTGGCATCGAATTACAACGAGGAGGGGAAAACAATAAAGACGGAAACTTACTCGTTTAATGTAGAGGTTTACGACGATCATAACAAGATCGAGAAAATCTCAGCCGTGCGCAGCCCCTACTACGAAATCTACGCAGAGGAGCTGACCGATACCGACTGGGTGCTGGGGCTGCCTCGCAAGATAAGTTACAACAACAAGGATTTGACCGTGAATGCCAAGCGCCACTATCTCAATATCGAGCTGGAGAGTCAAGCAGCTACCGTGGAGATCAACGATGAGGCGTGGACATCCAACACTTACTACGATTTGAATTCGCCTCTGACGCTGGTGACGACTTCAAGCTCCAATGTGTCGCGCACGTACACTCTTTGGACTGTGATCTATCCTGAATTCAGTGCGTATGCCATAGGCGATGTCAAGGCTACATTTACTCGTTCGCCTTTCGATTATGCAGCCATCCAGGTGGATATTCAGCTTCCGGCAGGCACAGATCTTGCCCACGTGAAGCCGGTCTTCACCCTGACAGATCCGGCCACAGAAAGCGCTTATATTGATGGAGTGCTCCAAGTGTCGGGCGAAACCGAGGTTGACTTGACTCAGCCCGTGACCTATACCCTGGTTGCTCACCATGCTGAGAACCCTAATGCCAAGACTTCAACCACATTTGTCGTAAATGCCGTTGCATTATGAGAATCAAAGCATTGATAATACCACTCGTGGTCATGGCTGCAGCCATGGCAGCTGAGCCCTATCATGGAGCTCGCATCTTTTGGGACATGACCACAGAGAAGACCGTGTTCGAAAGCGGATTCTATGGCCGCATGATAGAGCTTCAGGATGGGAGACTGATGGCAGTTTGCGAGCATTCTGGCATCCAGGTTGCATATAGCACCAACAAGGGCTCGTCATGGTCCGACCCCAGTTGCATTGCAACGAATCCCTCGGGCATCAATGAGTGCGTGCCCGATCTGATACAGCTCAGCGATGGCACTATCATCGTGGGCTACAATCCCCGGCCTAACTCACCATATTCTGAGGAGCGAAAGTTTGGCATCCGTTGCCGCCGTAGCACTGACAACGGCGCAAGTTGGAGCCAGGAGATTTACATTTACGATGCCTGGCATACATTCGACGATGGTTGCTGGGAACCTTCCTTCTTGGAACTTCCTTCGGGTGAGCTGCAGTGCTATTTCGCCGACGAAAGTCCATACATTACCAGCAATGAGCAGCAGATTTCGGTAAGCCGATCCTTTGACCAGGGCCTCACATGGAGCGATCCTGAGAGAGTGTGCTTTCGCCCCGAAAACCGCGACGGCATGCCGGCCGCCATCCTCCTGCGCGATCCCGACGAGATCGTGGTGATTGTGGAGGACAATGGCTGGTATCGAAATCAGGGTAATTTCACGCCTACCACAGTGCGCTGCCCACTTGATGTGAATTGGCATGATTATTATGTGAGCGCTGACGATGAGAATCGCGACATGATTTTCAGCACATTGCCGGGAGCCAACATGGCCGCGCCTTATCTGCGCCAGTTGCCCTCGGGAGTGACCGTGGCTTCATGCCAGGGATTGCTGGGCCGCAGCAATGGCAATCTTGACATGTTCGTGGCCGTGGGCAATGACCGCGCACGCGATTTCAAGGCCCTGAGCCGCCCCTTTGCGCTCTCGGATAATGAGCAGTCGCTTTGGAACTCGCTTTCAATTATCGAGGACTCTGTGGTGGTAGCCGTAGGCGGCGTAGAGGGCAAAATCAAGATGATCAAGGGCTATGCTGTGGAAACAGTGGTGGCATCATATAGCGAGAATGTCAGCGTAGATGGCGAGCAGGGAAGCGGTGAGACATATACCCATGCCAAGCGCAACCAGCTGCCAATGGGCCATATGACCCGCAACCGCATGAGCGCCGATTTCGCCTACGATGATGAAAATCTCTATTTTACATCGCGAGTTATCGACGATGACATTGTCAACACCAATTACAATGATAATGACAAGGTAAGCCTCTACCTTGATGCCGCCAATGTGTGCAGCGAAAGTCCCACTGAGGGCATGCATCGCTATGATTTCGATTCTAAAGGCACGATGTGGTACCGTGCTCCGCAAAATGGGGTATGGATCCTTGACAAAGATTATGATGAAGTCACCTACGCGATAAACACAGCCGGTCGCAGCTATACGATAGAGGCAGCAATTCCCTGGACCTCTCTGGGCTACGAGGCTGCTCCCGTTGGCCAGACCATGCGCGTGGCTCTGCAGATGACTGACAAGCATGCTGACGGCAAAGATTTCGAGGAAATTCCCGATGTGGATTATTCCAAGTCGTGCACCTGGATCGAATTCAAATTGCTTGATAATAAAGAAAACGCTCTTCCCGACATTTTCGCCGATAAAAGCCAGCAGGCACCCACGGTGAAATGCCAATGGATCGGTCACGATACTGTGATGCTGGAATCTCCCCTCACAATTACCGGTCTCAAAAGATACTCCGCCATGGGGTATCTTTTGGGGCAGTCATGCCCTGACTACTGTTCAACAGAGCTCCAAATACCGGAGCGAGGCTTGCAGATAATTGAGGTTGAATTTGCCAATGGCTCCCGCACCGCATTGAAAATAGCACATTAATAATCTTCAATACCCATCAGAAATCCCATCGAATTATGCGCCGACTTGTCACATTGTCACTGTTGCTGTCCTTGATGCTTAGCAGCTTGGGGGCAAATTATCGATTTGAACACATCACCAGCCACGAGGGCCTTCCACACCAGCAAATCACCTCGCTCGCTTGTGATCAGCAGGGATATTTGTGGATAGGCACGCGCAATGGCCTTGCGCGCTACGACGGCAACACAATGCGCACATATTACAATGAGCCGTCGGATTCGCTCTCGATAAATCATAATTTCATAAATCAGATTTATGTGGATCGGGCCAACGATCTGTGGGTCACTGCCCAAGATTGCATTTCGCGCTACGATCGCGCCACGGGCACTTTCCATCGCTACCTGTTGGGTGGCCTCTACACAAATTCGATAGCTGAAAGCCCCAACGGCAAGCTTTTCTGTGCGGGCGAGCAACTTTTCTATTATGATAGGGAGGCGGATGCCTTTGTAAAGGTGGCCACTCCGATGCCTGACTATATCTTGTCGATAGCATTCGATCCTTTGGGCCGGCTCTTCGTGGCCACCAACAATTGCATCTATTATTATGATGAGAAGTTGACCACTACCACTCAACTGCCTGCTGAAGTTTATTCTTCATTCCTGCGCGGGGGCGACGGGATTGTGCCCATGACCTTTGATGCTCGCGGGCGCCTGTGGGTTGGCCGAAATGGCGATGGTGCCATGTGGATTGATCTATTCAAGGACAAACAGCAAGTCATACCCGGCTCCCGGCTGACTGAGGGCACTGTACGTGCAATTCTTCAGCATCCTGATGGTTCAATCTGGCTTGGCACTGAAAAAGGGATATCTATCATCAATCCTGACGGCTCGGTAGAAATGGCTCGTTCAAATTTCAGCGATCCGTATTCGCTCAACGATGGGTCGATTTATGCCCTGGTATGTGACAAGAATCGCAACGTGTGGATTGGCACATACTTCGGGGGTGTGAATCTTTGTCGGCCAGTCAATCAGGGATTCGAGGTGTTCCGGCCGCGCGAAAGCGGTCCGGGGCTTCGGGGCAAAGTCATACGTCAGATTCGCCCGGCTGCTGACAATCACCTGTGGATAGCAAGCGAGGACGCTGGGCTGCATTACATGGATCTGAAAACCGATGAAATCATTCAGGCACCCGATGCACCGACTTTCGGATACAATGTGCATTCGCTTTGCTACGATGCCACTGGGCGGTATCTATGGATTGGCACTTTCCGCAATGGGCTCTTCTGCTATGACACTCTCACCGGAAGCAAGCGCCACTACATGCCCGATGATGGCTCTGGCTTGGGCTCTGATGCAATTTTCGACTTGGCCCTTCAGGATGAGCATCGACTGTGGATTGCCACCACTCGAGGACTCTACTGGGTAGATCCCACCAATCCCGGACAGATACAGCGAGTGAACTGGGCTGTGCTGGACTATACATTCTCCTATGCCCTGCTCCTCGATTCAGATCATAATCTCTGGGTGGGTACTGTGCAAGACGGGCTCTTCCGCATCAATGCCGACAACAGCCAGTTGATGTCGTGGCACACGTCGCTGGCTGACTGCGAGCTTACCGACAATTATGTCACCGCACTCTACCAGGATCGCAAGGGCACTGTGTGGATTGGCACCAGCAATGGTGGGCTGCATCGCACAATCTCCAATGGCAAGGTGCGCATTGAGCATATTGATGATCCGCGGTTGCCAAAGCCTCTTGGCATTTGTGCCATCATGCAGGATGCCGATGCCAATCTGTGGATTACTACGAGCAATGGCCTTTATAAATGCTCTGAAACGCTCGATGTGATTGAGCGCTTCTCCACCGAGACTGGGTTGCCTTCAAATCAGTTCAACTATTCTTCGGCCCTGTTGGCTCCGAATGGGAAAATTTACATGGGCACCGTAAATGGCCTGGTGACATTCAATCCACAGACCCTCGCTTTTCCTCGCACCAATCTGCAAGTGCATTTAGACCATCTTATCATTAACAATCAAGAAATGTCGGCTAATGATCCTCACTCGCCTATTCATGCCGAGCTCGATTGCGTGGATAAGATAGTGCTCGACTATGACCAAGGAAGATCTTTCTGCATTACCTACGGCATAGTGGCTCCAGGCTACATAGCCAACATCGACTATCAGGTGAAACTGGAGAATGCTGATAGCAAGTGGCGCTCGATGGGTCATGGCACCCGATTCACTGCTGTAGACTTGCCGCCGGGTAACTACAAGTTAAAAATCCGAGCCAGTGTGGGGCAGCCCAATTGGGATAATTCTCCTGTCAAGGAACTCGATATTGTGATCAAACCGCCATTTTATTTGTCATCGTGGGCGATGTTGATCTATGGCATCCTGATATGCATAGTCGTGATTTTGGTGTACAAGTTCTTCGCCATGTGCATAAGAGGCCGCAATGCTGTGCTTGCAGCCAATATGGAACGCGATAAAATCAAGGAAGTGAATGAGGCAAAGATGGATTTCTTCTCGGCTGTTTCCCACGAACTGAAAACTCCCTTGTCGCTAATCATAGCCCCCTTGCGCCAACTTTCCAACAATGAGATGGATCCGGAATCAAGCAAGCTCTTAGGCATAGCCGTGAAGAACACTGACCGCATGGTAGCCATCATCAACGAACTCCTTACTTTCAACAAGATGGAGTCAGGCAACTTCCAGTTTATGCTGGAGTACGGCAATCCGGTAAGATATGTCGAGACTTTGGCCGTGCAATTCCAACAGCGGGCTCAAGAGCAGTCGCTCACTTACTACATCAATTGCGAGGATAATGAAGAAGAGGTATGGTTCTCTACCTTGTATGTTGAGAGGATTGTCGACAATCTACTGTCCAACGCTATGAAGTTTACCCTGCCTGGCGGCACTGTGTCGCTTAGGGCAGGAATTGCCACTCGCGAAGGCGATCCCTACAAATGGCTGCGCATCCAAGTGTCAGACACAGGCATTGGAATAGTGAAGGAGGAGCAGGAAAACATCTTCTCGCGCTATTACCAGACTAAGCGTGGCGTCAACACCAACCATCGCGGCTGGGGTCTGGGTCTTTTCTTGGTGAAAAGGTTATGCGAGCTCCACAAGGGCTGGGTAAAGGTCGACAGCGAGGTGGGCGTGGGATCCACATTTACCGTGTATCTTTGTGTCAGTGCTGAGGCTTATGACCCATCGGTTATCTTGGGTCAAGAGGGCCAGGTAATATCTCCAAGCGAGTACAAATTCGACATACCCATCAGCAAGCCTGTGGCATTGACTCCGGTCGGCCTCAATACAGATAAGAAACTCGAACAGAAGACTCCCATTCTCATTGTGGAGGATGACGCGGAGTTGCTTGACTTCCTTACTCACATGTTCTCATCAGCCTATGAAGTGCACACCGCTACCAATGGGGCAGATGCTCTGAAGAGGGCCACTGAATATCCTTTCGCTTTGGTGATATCCGATGTAATGATGCCTGAGATGGATGGTTACGAACTGTGCCGAGAGCTGAAGAGCGATATCAAGACATCGCACATCCCAGTAATCTTGCTTACAGCCAAGGGTGGCACCGACGACATTGTGCGCGGCTACGAAAGCGGAGCCGAGGCTTATGTGCCTAAGCCCTTTGACCCTCAAATCCTTGACTTGCAGGTGAAAAATATCATTAAAGCTCGTCGCAGCCAACAACAGACAATAGCCAATGCGCCTTCACAGCAGGAAATAGAGGATTTGGAGCTGACACCGCTCGACAAGGATTTCATCAACAAGATCAATCAGCTGATCGACGAGAATATAGAAAACAGCGAATTCAGTGTGGCGGACATTACATCTGCCATGGGCATCAGCCGCAGCCTGCTGTATACCAAGATGCGTTCGCTGCTGAATGTGTCGATTGGAGACCTGATTCGCAAAAAGCGCCTCAACAAGGCGCGCGAACTGATGGTGCAGGGTTACAACATCTCTGAATCGGCCTATCAGTCGGGATTCTCCAATCCTAATTATCTCTCCAAGGCATTCCGCAAAGAGTATGGCTGCTCTCCTTCGGAATATATCAATGAAATCAAAAGTAAAAAAATGAATAAACCAAAAGACCAATGAAAACAAACACGTTTCTATTCTGTGCGATTGCTCTTTGGGGGATGGCATGCACAGTGCAAAAAGAATCTGAGAGAGCCGGAGAGCCGGTGACCTTGGCAGACCCTACGATAGTGCTGATTGACAGCACTTACTATATGTATGGCACGGGCCATCCGCTGGGAATTGCAGTGCTGGAATCTCAAGATCTGCGCACATGGCATGTGCCGGATGGGGCCATCGACAGCCTGGCTGTGAAAAAAGACCGTCAGACCTACGGCACCCAGGGCTTCTGGGCTCCGCAGGTGCTGCAGCATGATGGTAAATATTTCATGTATTATACTGCCAATGAGAATATAGCGATGGCTAAGGCCGAGGGGCCGTTGGGACCCTTTACTCAGGATAGCATAGGCAAGATCGAGGCTCCTACGTTGCAAATCGATCCCTTTGTGTTTGTCGACGACGATGGCTCAAAGTATCTGTATCATGTGCGCCTCCACGAGGGCAACTCCATTTGGGTGGCTCCGCTTGATGATTCGATGAGTGAGATCGACCAGTCAGCCTTTACGCAGTGCATTACAGCCACAGAGCCCTGGGAGGATACTCAGTCATATCGTTGTGATGTTCCTATCATCGAGGGTCCGACCGTGATACGCAGGGGCAATTGGTATTATCTCTTCTATTCAGCTAACCATTTCATGAGCAAAGACTATGCTATGGGATATGCCGTAAGCCAATCGCCTCTTGGGCCTTGGGTGAAGCCTGAAGGCAATCCGCTGCTGAGTCAAGCCAACATTGGTCAGCCAGGCACTGGCCATGGCGATCTTTTTGTGGATAAGAGTGGTAAATTTAAATATGTATTCCATGTGCATCAAAGCGACACAGAAGTGTCGCCTCGACGCACTGGGATAGTGGATGTGGTATTCTTGGCGCCATCAGATTCTGGGCAGCCTGAGCGCATCAGCATAGATCCGTCAACGGCTTTCTTCCCCACCTTGAATTGAAACTTGGGGGATGAAGGAGATGGCTTGGCCGCCGGCCGGGTTCATGGCAATTGTGAGGGTGTCGGCGGCTGTTACATTCTGATGGAGGATCTTGTAAGCCTCGGGATCGTCAGAGTCGGGGTCGTCGGCATAGATGGCAGCGTCGTAAGTTGTGCCAGCCTCCAGGAAGTCAAGGGGCACTGTCAAGGTGCGAGGCTGGTCGTTGGTGCCTGCTCCGAGGAAGAAGCGGTCGCCAGCCCTGCGAGCCACCACGATGTATTCGCCGATTTCTCCATCGAGAGCCTGCGACCAGTCGCAGTCAGCATTGAAGTCGCGGAAGAATTGGAAGGCGGGATGTCCCTGATAGTTCTCCAAGAGGTCGGCAGCCATTTGCAGCGGCGAGTAGATGATCACCCAGTGGGCGATCTGGCGCGCCAGGGTGGTGTGCACTCGGCAATAGCCGTTGGGGCCGTTCCATTCGAGGCGTCCCTTATCGGCCTTGGCGGTGGAGTAGTCGATATCGAAGATGCCGGGGGTATAGTCCATCGGGCCGGAGAGGAGGCGCACATAGGGCAGGGTGGTCAGGTATTCCGGAGTGTTGCCTTCTGACCAGGCGTTCCATTCCATGCCGCGAGCACCCTCGCGAGTCATCATGTTGGGCCATGTGCGGCGTATGCCAGTCTCCTTGATGGGCTCATGGGCATCGATCATGATCTGGTATTTGGCCGCTGTCTCTACCACTTTCTGATAGTGGCGCACGCCATATTGCGAGTGGTGGAAGTATCCGCCTTTGAATCCTCCTGCGTAGCCTGTTTTCACAGTATGCACTCCCAGGCTGTGATAGTAGGCGAATGCGCTGTCAAGAGCCGCTTCATATTCGGGGATGTTGCCTCCGGTCTCATTGTGCATCCACAGTTCGATGCCTTTCTCCTGGGCGTAAGCGGCTATCTTGACTACATCGAAGTCGGGATAAGCCTGGAGATAGTCGAAATGTTGAGTGCCTCCCCAGTTGTCCCAGCCCAAGTTCCAGCCTTCGAAGAGCACGCCCTGCAGATTGTTGGCGGCTGCGAAATCGATGTGCTTGATGGCGTTGGCAGTGGTGGCGCCATGGCGCGGACCCATGGTCCAAGTCTGGGTGCCCAGGTGCATGCCCCACCATACGCCCACATATTTCTGGGGCTTGATCCAAGATGTGTCGGCGATTTTCGAGGTCTCGTTGAGGTTGAGAATCATGCATGAGTTGATGAGGCCAACAGCCTTGTCGCTGATTTGCATGGTGCGCCAGGGAGTGGTGAATTTTCCGGGGACATAAGCCTTGATGCCGTCGGGCAGGGGAGCCAGGTCGGCTTTCAGTACATGGCTGACTGAGTCGCGTCGCAGGGTCATCTCGGGGTAGTCGTAGAGGGCAGCCTCATGGATTGAGCCATATACATTGCCATCGGTGCGGAAGGTGAAGGGGGTCTGCGAATCTGGCACGTCGCTCAGATGCATGCGGCGGTAGTTAAGCTCGTAGGTCTCGAAATTGGCGGGATACGACCAGGTGTCGCCATCGGGAGCGAATGCGAATTCGGTGAGCTCGTCGGTAATGGTCAGCGAGTCGCGCTGGGTGTCAAGTTCGTAGCGCAGGGCCATGCCGTCGTCGAACACTCGGAAGCGGATCACCACCTTGTCAGCATCGTTCTTGTCAGCATCGTTCTTGTCAGCACCGTTGCCCAGGGTAATGGCCATCTCGTTGTAGTGGTTGATGCATTCCTTGTTTTCTCCCCAAGGCTGCGACCATGTCTCGTTGACTTGGGCGCGGCTTACGGCCACAGGCTTCCCTGCGGCGAGGCTCCATTGTGAGGCGACAATGCCCAGCCTCGATTGGCGCAGCAGCGTGTCGCCATTTATGGTGACATTGTAAGCGCCGAAGCCGTCGGCCTGCGGCACAAATTCTACAGTGATTTTTCCATCAGGCGAGGATACCCGATAGTCGTCGGAGGAGGAGCAGGATGACAACGCCGCCAACGAGGCAAGCGCAAGGCTCAAATAGGTAAATTTCATGATACTTCAGTGTGATTTTGGGTTTGTGGTCACAAATATAAGAAATGGATAATTAGTATCGGCGGGGATTGGCTCGGGGCATCATTGGTGCGCCACCACCGCCCGGCATGCCTCCGCCGCCGTTGAAGGAATTGCTGGCTCCGCGAAAGAGCTCGTACAGTAGTCCGCCTACGTCGACGCCAAGCTTTTGCTTGTTGATCTTGATGTAGGGCTCCACGATCGGTACCGTGCGCCACACTGCCCGCGCCGGGTCATAGACACGCTGCGCTCCGGCATTTATTCCTAACTTCTCGCTGATCTCCCAGGTCACAAAACCGCCAAAGCGGTTGGATCCCATAGCATTCATCACCGCCGGATTCATCGGTCCCCAGCCGTAGCCATAGCGGGTAGAATAATGTTCGCCGAAAGCAGTGAGCGAGAGATGCTCGTTGATCATGAAGCTGAGAGTGCCCCCATAACCGAAAGCGGAAGTCAGGCCTCCATAATAGCCATATTTCGCGGCTGACGCGTATGGCATGAAGGTGAATCTACCGGCCTGAAGCATGTAGCCGACCTGGCCCGACTCGATGCCCATCAGCCCCGGCATCTGGCTGCGGCTGCCCGCTGCCCAAAATCCGTAAAGATAAGGTGCCGCGTTTACTTTGTCCGCCTCGTAAAATTTGGGGTTCACTCGCAGGGGCATCTCCGGATTGGGCACATCGAGGAAATGCTCCGGCAGCATCAAGACCGGAGTGGCAAACTGAGGCAAATCCAGGCTCTCCTGACTCGCGCCTGGCGCCACAGGCCTCTCCAAGCCCAAGGTGTCCACCTCAGCCTGCATCTGCGCCTCCTGGGCACTCGCGCCCAGCCCCAGCGCCATCAATAATATGCCTAAGATCCGTTTCATCACTAATGAAAGCGCCAATCGAGTTTACTCCTATTCCCTAATTAAATTAAATTTTCGGTAAAGATAGCACATTTTTGTCAAAGTTCCTACGGAAAAAGACATCGGCATGTCTTTTTTCATAGGAAATGTGTCAGAATGTCCATTAACCTGGGAATCCCGGAGGGATTCTTTCAAATAGATAGGAAAATTCCTCTAAAATTATTAAAAATTGGCACCGCAGGTGCCAATTTTTAATAAAAAGGAAATAATCTTAATTTTATTTGAAAGAATCCCTCCGGGATTCCTTAAAGGAAGTCTATTCTTGCACCCTCCTTATTCTTGGAATTCGCGAGCTAGGGAGCCTCGCATGTTAAGGAGCTTGAGCAGGTTGAAATGGTTGACCTCCACAAAGTAATGAAGCACTTCCTTATTATTAGGAGAATTCTCCAGAGCCGTCTCCTTGCAATATGTCAAGAAGGTTTTTGTCTTTGGATTGACCAGCGACTTTGCAAAGGCATCATTAGTATTGGTCACGAGCGGATCGCCTTGGTTATAATTTGGCACGCCCTCAAACAGGATGGCGTTGAGTACCTTGTAGCAGGCTACCTCGGCAGGTTTCAGCTTGCCCTTGCCATCGGCTGTGACAATCTCGGTGTCCTTGATGGGAGCTTCCACGGCAAACACTCGCGTGCCACCTTTGCCTACGCTCTCAAGGTATTCCACCGACGACTTCTGCGCCATCGAGCCTAAGGCCATCATCAGGCCAATTAAGAATACGAATAATCTCATATCATTGATCAATTAATTGCCACGACCCAAGAAATCCAGACCCTTGTCCAGGATATCGCGACTGGCCTTTGAGATAAGGATGATTTCAGTGTTGTCATCGGCATTTTGAAGCAAGGTATAGATCTTTTCATCGCCATCGTTCTTGCCCTTAACCTTCAGGATAGCCTCTGTAGCTGAGAGGCCGTCCTTCTCTACCTTGCCTTCGCCAAGCAGGAAGCGCGAATCATCGCCACCCTCTTTGCGCTGCTCGTAGATTTCAAAAGGCATGCCCTTCTTCAGGCCCATGTCGGTGCCAATATTGATGCGCACCTTCTTGACTGCATTTTTATTTACCTCTTCAGTATTGATGATTGCGCCAGCCACCGGGAAGATATCCTCGCAATATTTTTGGATGTTGTTGTCCATCAGGCCGAGGGCATCAGCATTAGACTTATTCTTACCCTCAGTGCTTGAGCCTGTACCCGAGAACGATTTCATGTCAATCCATTTGTTGTTGGCCACATCGATGCCCGATACGGTATAGAAAATTTCGGTCTTATAGTTAGTCTTGCCTTCCTTTGTCTTTTCGGTATCATTGTTCACCTTGTCAACGGTAATCTCTACCAAGCCGTCGATGCCTGCATTGCGAGCCGATTGCACATCAGAGTAAATTGTAGGCTCGACAACGATAGTAGTAACCTTGTTCAGGCCTTCAAGTACGGTTTGTTGGAAGAGATCCTTTTGAGCCGAGAAGTTATTGTCGTTGATTGCCACTTCAAGGAATGCCACGCGGGGCTTGGAAGTACGACCCATTGGATCAAGATACGAGGGACGACCCTCCTTGGTGAACATCTTGTCAAATCCCTGGAAATTGTCATGCAGGAAGCCTGAGCGCGAACGCGACAGAGCCTGGATGGTGTAGGATCCATCGTTGTTCTGAATCAAGTCTGACACCACCTTGTCGGCATCCTTTTTGCCGTTGATTGAGATGATGCTCTCTTCCGGGCCAAGCACCTGCTCGCACTTTGCATAGCCTATGAGTTCAGGCTCAGTGCCCTCAACCACCTTGTAAAGCTCATAGGCCTGGTTCTTGCGGGCGCCGCTCTTTGAGCCGACTTGCACGCGTGCCTTCTTCACAATGTTCTTCTTGTTGAGCTCAGTAGCCTCTACCACCTCGCCGCATACCTGGAAGGCATCGTCGGTCATGTCGGTCATGTCATAGTCGAAATTGTTTGTGGCATCAAAGATTGCAGTATTCTTGTCCTTATCAGTCGAGAGGGGCTGCAAAGTTGTCTTGAATGCTTCCGCTCCTGTCTTGGCGTCAGCAATGGTAATCTCGGTATAGATGCGGCCCTCGTAATCAGGATCCTTTTTGGCTGAGCTGCTGCCTAAGGCGCCTAGAAGGTTGTTGACTGTGCCAGCCTCTTCGATGGTGTACTTGGTAATGTTCATCGTGAGGATGTAGTCATAGTTGGCAGCCTCTGCAGAGCCCGGGGTAATGGCATCGCCCGCAGCCACTGAGATGGTCTTAGCTTTTGTCAGGCCCAGGATGCCCTTCTTGTAAAGGCGCTTGGCCACCACATCGTTGAGGCCTCCGTCATTTTGCAGAGGATTCACATACACAGCCTTGGTCTGTGCCACTGCTGCCAGCGCAAATGCTGCGCATATCAGTATTGAAAGAAATTTTTTCATTGTGATTGATATTTGATTTATTCATTGCTTACTAAGCGGAAAGATATTTTGGGCGAATTCGTGTCGGCCTGCTTGCGCCAGCGGTAAGTGGGATCGGAATAAGCAGGATCGCCATCGGTGTACTCCGAGCCGCCACGCACTACGCGCAACACACCGCGCTCGGGACCTTGCGGATTGACATTGTCGGCAGGATTGTAGCGGCCAAACCAATCGGCACACCATTCCATCGATGTGAACATGTCGGATATGCCAAGCTTCGAGGCATTCGCGGCAATGTACTCCCATTCGGCCTCGGTAGGCAGGCGGAATTCCTTGCCAGTGGCTTGGTTGAGGGCTGCAATGAAATCCTGGATTTCATCGTAACTCACATTCACCACCTGACCATTGGGGCCCTTAATGCGATCTTCGGCCGACCCCATCACTTTCTCCCACAAATCCACATTGACCAATGTGGTACCTACAGAGAATGGGATCAGGCTTACAGTGTGGCGCGGCTGGGTGTAATAATTGAGGTCACTGCCCATAGCGTAGGACGTAGCCTCAACAGGCACCACACCATAACTGATGCCATCCACGCTGAGCGCGCCTGTGTCAAAGAGGTTGATAGTAATATTGTCGGTCTGGCCAAGACGCACCTCCACATCGCGCTGCTGAGGCGCATAGCCTTCAGCGCGCAGTTCGATATGATGCGGGCCACCTTCACCCATATAAGAATACGGGGTTCCGTCGCTGACCTTTACACCATCTACATACACTTGGGCATCTTTCACATTGCTGCTGATATTGAGCGTGCCCTTATACTGGTCGCCTTCAGGCTTGTGGATTGTGAGCACATAAGTGCTTTTAGCCTTAAGGGGCTCAGGGAAGCGATAGTGGAGCGGTGCATAGCGCTTCGACTTTATGGCCACTGACTTCACGCCATCCATAAAGTAAACCCAATATTCATTGTCGATGAACTTTTGCTTGAGCACCCACTTGCTGTCAAAGGTCACATTGGGCTCAGCCAGACCTACACGCACCAGCGCAAAGGGTATGGTATCGCCATCGATAATGATGGGCTGCTGGTCGTTGAGGCGGAAAGCGGTGATGTCGCCCTCCTTCACTGCACATTCCTCAGCCACTACCAATTGAGCCTGCGCGTTGGCAAAGGCTGCAAGAGCCATTATAAGAAATATTATTTTTTTCATACTCTGTCAATAGAGAATAGGTCAAATGTCAAATTCGGTGGTTTTGAATCTATGAGTGTCTTCGTTGGGCTGCCAAGTGCGCACATAGATTTTGGGTGCCGACTTGTTGGTGAAATCCCAAAGCAGGAACACTGTGCCCACATCGCTGTATCCCGTAGAGTGCCATTCCTGGCGCACCGTCACACCATAGATGTCGGTATTGATGGGGTTGCGCTCTACCTCGATCTCATCAAATTTCACATTGATGTAGCTGTTGGGCATGTCGAACTTCGCAAACAGCTTGTTCAAATATTCGCGCTTAGTCTGCTTGGTGTAATCCACCACAGTGGCTATGCCTTGCTCCAGCGTGGTGCGAGTCCTTACTCGGCCTGTGATTATGAGCGCATCGTCGCTGAAGATATCCTCCAAAAATTGCTTGTTCTTTTCACAGTAGGCAGTGCGGAACTGCTCCACGAAGTGGAGGATTTGCTGGCGCTGGTCGATGTCCTCGAGGGTCTTGGCGCCTTTCATCATCGAGGCATACTGATGCATTCCCATTGAGATTACAAAGTCAGAGATGCGCCCCTGTCGATCCATGGTGATAGTGATCTCCTGGTTGCGAGCCTCCTTGTATTCGGCGGGATTGATAGGCATCATCTCCACGCCAATGTTCTGCACCTCGTAGCCACGCACATTGGGGAAACTGCCAAGGCTGACGCATTTTTGGATGATATCATCATCGAAAGTATGCATCCTCACATTTTCCCAAATCAGCATCAGGCTGAACGAGGCATCCTCAGAGATTTCCACTCCAGTGAAGTCAATTGAGCTGGATTTCGCTGTGGCGGCTCGATTCATTGCCGTGAGCAATCCCATAATGTTTTTCTCCATGCGTTTTACGGGAATGCTTGAGTCGATGCCGTCGTTGGCATCGAATTCAAATGTCACTTCGTCCTGAGCCCATGGAGTGGCGCAGGCCAAAGCAAGCATTAAAGTGAGTGTTGTGTATTTTATCAAATTCATAATATCGAATTATTTGGAGATTTGAAACCAGATATACTCCATGCCTTGGTACTGGCTGGCATTGGTAGTGGCGCCTGTAAAATAATCATAGCGAGTGTCGTTAGCGCCAGGTCCCAGGAGTGCTACAGGCGAGCCATCAGCTCCGTAGATAATGCAGAAGGTATCGGCAGGTCGAGGATTAGTCACAGAGTTGTCGCCAAGGCGCTTTACCTTGTTTTGATTCTTGAAGCGGTTGAGCACACTCTTAGCCTTCATTTTGGTTGGCTGATCAGCCACAGTCTGAATCATGTCGATTTGCCATTTGGCCAGACCTTGGTCTGTAGCAATAATCTGTTTGCCAGCGGCAGAGGGTTGGGCTGCAACAGCGGGCTGGGCAGCAACAGCGGGCTGACTTTCTGCAGGCTGTGGCTGCACGGTTTCCACCTCTTCTGGCTCCTGCACTACGGTCTCAGCCTCTTGAACTTGGGGCTTTTCTTTCTTTGGCTTCGCTGCGTATATGTCATCATCGGCTACATTGGATGGCTTTGAAGACTCAGCCCCAATGTCTGATTTCTTAACATATCCGAAGACACGAATCAACTCTCCACGAGGTTGAGTCAAGTATTCCACATCATAGTCAGAAATATCCTTGATGATTTGCTGCGATTTATCGTCACTGCCCGAAAGCACCTTGGTAATCTCAATCTTGAGCAGGGCGGCGCAGGCAGCCTTGGCATCAGCCTCAGTCGAAGCAGTGGCCTCGGCGTACACATAATTTCCGCTGCGCTTCAGCTCGTTCATCTGCTTTGAGAATGATTTAGCCTCGTCTTGGGCGGCAGCCATCAGGGCCGTCAGGCACAGGCCAGCGAAGAGAGTGAATATTTTCCTTAGGTTTATCATTATTGATCTTTAAAAAGGTTCTTGATGTTCGACGAGGGCACAAAGGCGTTTAATCGTCCGTCGGCATGTCCTTGGCGGCTGGATAAACAATCAAGCGGGATTGTGAGCCTGAGCACATGATTGTATCCTGCCGCTTCATTGTGCATTATTATCAACATATCGGCCAGATTTTCACCGGCCTCGCCAATGGAGATGGTGCCAATATAGGGCCGACAGCCCTGGGCCAAGCAATAGCCTACCCATTGGTGCACATTGGTGTCGATGATTTGTTCCTTCAGGCCAAAAATCTGATGTCGCAGATGCAGGCTGATGTCTTTTGCCTCAGGAATATCGATTCCACTGAATAGGTTGGCCAGACTTTCGCACTGATATTCAGGAGTGAAAACCGGCAATGCATTGCCCTCTTCTGATTCAATGGTGAAATAGCGGTCAGCCGTAAGGTGCTCAGTGAGGTATGTGCCTTGATGCTTAATGAACAGTCCTGCGATTGAATCGCTTGGCACCAACTCATCAATAGTGCATTGCGCGGCGGCCACATCTTTCCATCGGGCAATATCACTGGGCAATCGTCGATCACGCTCAATCATCTTTTGCCCAAGGATCAATTCATAATTGACAGGAAATTCTATGGCGCATATCGGTGCCTCAGCATCTCCCCATTGCATGGAAACTTTGTGAGGAGTAATGTTGGAGCTGAGCGCAAGGTCTTGGTGGGATTGAATTATGTCAATTGAACTAAGGCCGCCTTGGATAAATCGGAATCCATCCTCAGCCATCTGAGTCTCCACAGTCTTAAGCCTCACCAATGGCAAGGTCAGCTCAAGCCAGTATCGCTCCACAAAGTCACGTGTCAGCCTGGGTATGTGCCTATGCAGGCTGTCGGTAAAAATCCTATAACCGATATGGCTAACCTCATCATTCTCTATGCGATACTCCACATCTTTGTTTGAGTATTTGATGACATAAAGGCTATCACCCTGGGCAATGTCGGGCTTTAAGCCAATGGCCTGGGCGATCTCACAGAGAATATCACTGCGATATTCCTCGGCGTGCCCGGTCGACCCGCTGCAAAGCCATATTAGCATAAGCAGCGGGACCAGGGACAACTTTTGTGTGATGAGAGACAACTTCATGCATCAACGATGGAACGAGCGGCCCTCGGAACCCCTCTTCCAGTAACCGCCTACCAGCTCGCCATTCTTGAACTTAGTCTTGGTGATGACATCGCCAGGCTGCAGGTCAAGAGTTTCATGAGCGGCATTGCGCAGGTCGAGAGAATAGGCGCGGGTAACTCGGATTTCACCGTCGAGGCCGTTGGCAGGGCCTGAATATGTGCCAAAGGGTACTGAAATAGAAGATGCTCCCTGTCCATTGCCGGAAGTTGGGGTCTGTACGGGCTCATTCACGGGCTCTTCCACTACTTCCTCCACGGGGGTAACCTCTTCGGGCTCAGCCTCCACTACTTCTTCGGGCTCTACGGGAGCCAGGGACAGACTGTCGGCTCCTTCAGTGATCTCGACGGGCTCGCCTTCCTGGTAGGGCTGCTCCAAGGATTCGCCCTTATGGCCCAGCTGGGCAATGAGGGCCCAAGCGATGGCACCGGCAATGACTACTATGCCCACGATGAGCCAAATCTTGCCCTTGTCCTTTTCTTTAGGCGGAGCCACCTTCATCAGAGGCTTGCCGCAGTCGGGGTTGCTGCACACGAATGGCTTGTTGATGGGCACCTCTTGGCGCACGCGTTCGTCGGCCATGTGGCATTTGCCCTTGTTGGTGCAAATGCCATATTGATTGAGACTTGATTTCTTCTTTGCCATATGTTAATGTGTATTTTGATTTTACATTGATGGGGGCATGGGAGGCATATTGGGCATGGGAGGCATATTGGGCATCGGCGGCATCTTCGGCATAAAGAGCACCTTCAGAGTGTCGACATCGCCGGCAAATGCCCACTGGGGCATGCCATCGCACCATACAAAGGTCTGCTTCGTAAGCGTGCCATCGTCGACGAGGCCCTTGAGTTTCTCCATGTCGAACGGTCCGGCGGGCTGCCCGCCAATGTTGACATACATTTCCACCTTAGGCATTGCCGGGGGCACCTTCGGGCCAGCCTGAGGAGCGGGCTGTTGGTAAGCCTGCTGCTGGTATGCTGCCTGCTGGGGCTGTTCGGCCTTTGGCTCCTGCTTAGCCTTCTCCTCTTCGCGAGCCTTAAGTATATCCTCGATTTCCTTATTGCTCTTGGCAAAGAGGTCGGGAGCATATTCGCCCAGGCCCTCGCCATGGAGCAGGATGGCATTTGCGCGATCCAGGCGTCCGTAGGGCTTCAGGAATTCCTCATAGCGATCGCGATAGGTCTTCAGCCAGTCGATGGCGCGCATGGGCAGGCAGTAGTTGAGTGACAGGATGGTAATCTCGTCGCGGCGAGCCATCGTCTGCTCGAACACAATGTTGGTCACCACGCCGTCCTGCGGGATCGACTCGCGCAGGGCTGTCTGCAACTTGTCCACGAATTTCTGCTGAGCCTCGCTCTCGGCTGGCGGGATGGCGATGTAGATGGTCTTGTTGTTCATCACCGTCTTCTTCATGTTGTTGCGCACGGGAAGACCAAGTTCATCTTCAGCCAATTTCAGCAGAGTGCCGCTCTGGTGGATGATTTTGTGGGCGAACTGCTTGATCTGGGTGTCATCGGTGATTTGCTGCATAAGCTGAGCCAGGATGTTGAGGCCCAGGATGCGCTGCTCTTTGGCCACGCGCTCGTCATGCTTGATTTGCACTACCTCAGAGAGGCGCAGGTCGAATGCATCGATGAAGTTGTCGATATTGAGCTGGTCAGCCAGAGAGCCGAACGACTTGAACTCACCCTCAGGCAGGATTGCCTCGCGCATCTGCTTGGCCATGATGGCCATTTCCTGGCGATCAGTGTTGAGATTCTTCTCGAAGACAACCATTGCCTCGTCCTCGCACACCTCGATGATAGCGCCGCGCATGTCCTCAAGGCCCTTGTTGACCTTGCGCTGAGCGTTGATCAGATTCTCTATTGCTTCGATGGCATCGGTGATGTCCTGGCCAAACTCTGATATGCCGATGTTCATCTGCTCTATTTCATTCTCGATGCGGGCAGCCAAGGCCTTGGCGAACTGCAAAGCCACCTTGCGGGTCTTGGATTCGTAGAGATTCTGCAGGTCGGTCTGATGGTCGGCGTAGATGGCCTTCTTCTTGCCCATCACGAATTTGTTGAACACGCCCACATTCTTCCAGTCAGTGACATTATCCTGGCACTTCTGCTGGAAGTCCTTGTAAATCTGGTCCTCAGTGACAATCGACTCCTCGATTTTCTTGCGTATCTCGCCCACGCGCTCGGCTATGAGTTTCGACACCTTGATCAACTCCACGATCGACACGTCGCCTTGGCGCCAGCGGTTGAAAAGGTCGCGCTCGATGGTGCGGCGTATTTCACGCGCCATATCGGGGATGGCCTTTGCCTTGCCGCGGTAGAAATCCTCCACGCCCACCTCCTGCTCTTGGAAGCGCATGTTGAATATTTCGCCAATCAGGCGGTCGAGTTCGAGCAGCGGGCAGTCAGCCTCGTTGGCGGTTTCAGCCCAGTATTGTATCTGCTCCTTCCAGTATTCGGCGAAAGTCACGAAATCCGGATCAGAAGCGAGTATCTTCTTCTCAAGCAAGAGGTGAGGCTCATCGAGCATCCAGCCCGACAGCACGTTGGGATTGAGGTATATTGAGCGGTAGTCCTTGTTAACCTCCTCGTCCATGAATCCCAGATCGTCGCGCCAATTGTTGTACTTGAACTGGCGTAGCAGCTTCTCGCCTGTGGTGTAGGTGATGTGCTTGAGTATTCTGAGCTCGGGGTACATGATGCGCTTGATGCCCGGGACATTGATCTTCTTGGTGCGGATGCGGTGCTGCATGAAGGTGTCCTCGGGAGCGGTCTCGTCGTACTCCATGGCTGAGCCCAGGCAGTTCTCATAGCTGAAGGCGCGGTCAATTTCCTGGCCGGCATCAGATTGCACATCGGTATGGAACACGCGGTGGAACACCACATCGCCAATCAGCTTGGGCAGTTCCTTGAGCGAGTCAACGCTCAGGCCGTGCTCGTTGACATTGGAATAGAGCGTGATACCCTGGGCCACGCCATAGTAATTGTCGCGATACATGCGAGCTTTGCCGGTGCCAGTAACATCCTGGGGTTCCCAGATGCCCATTTGGAGAGCATTGAGTTCCTTCAGGGCTGCATAGCCATTGGGATAATAGCGGCCCTCGCCATTCATGTTGGGCTTGGGCAGATTCATCTCGGGAATCATGGCATAGACCATGATCACAGCGTTGGGGAAGGTCTTGCGAGTCTGCACGATGGCGTCGATGATCGAACCCGAGCCCGTGCCACCCGAAAGGCCGGCAAAAATGAATATATTGTTGGAGCCCTGCTCTCCGCTTATCGCTGCGCACTTGGAGTATGCAGCCTGAAGAGCATTGACATAGCCCTTGGCGTTGACGGCGAAAAGCAGGCGACCAGCGCGACGCTTCTGACCGGCAGCAGCGCCCAAGGCGCCGATGGCATTGCGCACTTCGTCGACATTGCCCACTATGCCTTTCAGCGCGGGATAATTGTCGATATGGTCAAGGATGTAAGTCACATCCACACTCTTGATGTTGAAAAACTCATTGGCGGTGAATGATGCGTCCTGGCCCATTACCTTGAAGTCAGGATGGGGCTTCCCCTCCTTGGGCATCATTTCATCGGTCGAATCCACATACAAAAACGACACTGGGAGCTTCTTGCGGAGCTCTGCTGTGGGATATTCTTCGAACATCCTCATCTTGATGGCACGCAAGATCTTGCCTCCCGTGCCTCCTAATCCTACAAAAATGGTATTTTCCATATATTTCGTGGTGTTATGATTTAAAAGGATTGGCGTCGCTGGTAGGTGCTGCGCGGGGTAGAACGTGCCGGACTCACCGCACGTGCCCCGGGCCTTGACCGGCGACTGCTGCCTTTAGCCTGGCTGGGCAATAGGCATATCAATAAAAGCCCCACCAAATAGAAGCCTCCGCTCCACAGCGACTTCTGCAGAATATAGCTGTTGAGCGAATCGCGAAAGCCCTGGCATATGGCATGGGGCAATTGCGAGGGAGCAAGATTCTGGATGTTGGCTTGCTCCACAAATGGCTTGAGCATAGGATATTGGCCACAGATATCCTCTATGGTTTCCTGAGTGGCCTCAGTGTTCAGGACATCCTGGGCTGAGGCAAAAGTCTGGTCTATGTATTGCGTGACGAACGATTCGGCTTCATCCACCATCCCCCGCAGAGAATACGCCCCCGAAATAAGCGTGCAATTAAATAGTAAAATCAGGTATAAAGCAATGACTATCAGCCACTTATAGGGGGGGTAAGGGCTCCTCTGCTATCGACAGCCTTAGCTATGAATATAGCCGCAGCCATCAATGCCGAGGATATGAGAAAGCCCCAGAAAAGACTGGATATCGAATATTTGAAAATAATGGACAACATAAAAAGAAGCCGAACAGAAAATTAGAATTATGGCTTGAAAGGACAAAGGTAGCAAAAACTTATGATATATGAAATTATTTCACCCAAAAAACCTCATTTTAGCATTTTGGGGACTTTTTTCATTTCATATGCAAAGCTTCTTTGAACCGGCGCACCACCTCGGAATTGCCAGTGTGCTTGCCGGTGTCCTCGCTGATTTTGCATGTCTCGTTGTAGAATGTCCATGACTCGGTAATCTTGGCGGCTATAAGCTTGATCACTATGTTCATCGGGCGGATACCGGGGAAGTCATTGGTGAAATGCGTGCCAATGCCATAGGAGGGCTGGCAATACTGGGGCGCGTAGCTCTGGATTTCCAAAGCGTCGTCGGTATTGAGGCCATTGCTGAAGATCACCTGCTTGGTCAGAGGATCGACTCCCAGCGAACGGTACTTGTCGACAATCTTCATTAGCTGCTCGCGGTTGTCGCCGCTGTCCACTCTGAGGCCTTTGAAAAGATTGGCGAAATCTTCCGAGAAATTGAGGCTGAAGATCTCCCAGCCGTAAGTGTCGTAGAGGAAAGTGCCAAGCGCGCCGCGATAGGTATGTCTCCACAGATCCATGGCTATGTGATTAGCCATCTGAGGCCCATACATGCCGCCGATGGCAGCCACGAACTCATGGGCCATCGTGCCAATCGGCTTCAGGTCGTGCTTCATGGCCAGATACACATTGCTTGTGCCGGTGAAGGCGCCAGGCCACTTCCGGCTCTGATAGCAATCCTTCATGGCTCCTACAAGCACATCCTCGGCATGGAATGATGCGCGCCGACGAGTGCCCATGTCGCAGAATTTGCATCCCGCCTCAAGCAACCGCTCGCCTTTGGCATAACTGCGGCGGTAGAAGTCGTCGTAATCAATCGTCTGAGCCTGGCCTGTCATCCGATAGTAGAGCTCCGACACTATGGCAAGCACCTTTACCTCCAGCAGGATGGTATCGCCCCACGCGCCCTCGAATTCTATATGCAGATGGCCGGAATGATCCTGCTCAACCTTGGCCCAGTGCTTGTCATACCGGAAGCCCTGAAGATAGGTGCCGAACCATGAGGGCAAATACAGGCATCTTTCTCTCATGAATTCAATCTCTTCGGGGGTAATTTTCAGGTCCTGCAATGCCTCAATCTGCTCTTGCAAAGCATGGGCAAAACCTGCGGGATACACCAGGGAATTGCGATCGGTGAACTGATATTTCACCTGCGCTCTTGGGAAATTGTCGATGACTGCGCAGCACATCGTGAATTTGTACAGGTCATCGTCGGTAAAATGCTTTATTATCGGCTCCATAGTTGCTTAGGGGCTGTGAAGCTGAGTATTTTTGTCAGCCTCGCAGCGCTTATGTGTTTTTGTCTGACTCGCAGAGTTATTTTAATTTCGGTGAGAATTGGTCCAAGATGGTCACCTTGTCCTTGTCAAAGATGCGGCAGGCATCCTGGTAGGTGTTGGCCACGCACACATCGCCGGCCAAGCCGCAAATGTCAATTTCTGTTACATGCCAGCGCTCGGCAAGCGCTTGTATTTTCTTGGCAGCCTCGGGATTTTGGAATATCGAATATTCTTCACGGCTGCAATCGGCCCCTTTGGTAAGGATTTCCACAGGCCCGGGCGATGCGTAGAGAGCGTCGACCACAGGCGCATAGATGGCTGCGCCCTCGGTGTGCTGCTCGCAATGGCGAGGCCATTTGCCGCCATTTACCTGAAACGAGCAATGGCTATGGGGGTGCCAATCGCAGGTCACCACCTTGCATGCATACTCATGGCCATTCTCAAGGAGATATTCTGAGAGCGCGTTCATGGCCGCGCTCGCACCTGGCACCGGCAGACTGCCATATATGAAGTCTATCTGCGGATCCACCACTATCAACATCTTTGCCATCGGTCTTTAGTCTTTAGTCTTTAGTCTTCAGTCTTTAGTCTTTAGTCTTAAGTCTTTAGTCTTTGGGTAAGATGTTGCAAAAGTAATATTTTTATTTGAATATACCAACCTTATTGATAGTTTTCCAACGCCTTTTTCAATTCCGCTTGGAGGCGAACGCGCAATTCTTTGGGGGCAAGCACCGTGATCTGCGAGCCTCGGCTCAGGAGCTCGGCCACCAGGTCGTTGGTGATCAGCATGCGGTAGGTGAAGATCGAGAAATTGTCGTGGAGCATCTCCTGCTGGCTCTTATGCAGAGGCAAGGCTCTCAGGTACTTGGCTGTGGTGGTGTCGACTTTGAGTTGGATGTCCTTGGGTTCGCCCTTGTCCACCACGATCCCAAAAGCATTCTGGAAATACACGGCCGGATCGAAGTCTTCGGGCATCTCGAAGGTGGTGCTGGTTTGCACCACATCGGTCATGCGGTCAAGCGCATACGTCTTGATTTTGTCTTCCTTGACATTTCGCCCCACCACATACCATATCTGCTTGAAGATTTTCACAAAATAGGGCTCGAGTTCCACGCCTCGATTGGGCAGGCTGCGATAATAGCTGTGGTAGTCGAAGCGCAGGGTGTTGTTGGCCCTTATGCTTTGCACCACTATGGCCAGATGCTCGCGAGCCGAGGGCACATCCTCCAGGAAGATGCGCGCGCTGATGTCGGAGGCCGACGATATGATACTGTTGGTGGCGGCCGAGTTGAGCATCCAGTCCACGTTGGAGGCTGAATGCTCGTCGATGCCGTCGATATAGTATTCGTAGGTCTTTGGATCGCACTCAAGGTTGATGTTGAAGATGTCCTGTATGGCCTGCTTGTAGTTGAAGAATGATCGGCGCGGCAGTTTCTCGCCATTGCCAAAATCAGACTTCTCCCACAGCTCGTTTATCTCACGCAGGGTTATCCTTCCATGCCGCCTCACTGTATCCAGCAGCCATATATACTTAGCCAAATTATCCCTCGCCATATTTCACCTGCTCTTCATTAATTACTCCGTGTCTCCGTGGTGAGTTCTTCATTAATTACTCCGTGTCTCCGTGGTGAGCTTGTCAGGGCGAGGCCGAGCATGGTGAAGGCGGCGTTCATCAGGAGGAGTTCGAAGCCTGTCTCATAGCCCCACAGATAATGGAGAGCCCACTGCAGCACCCACGACAGGATCGGAGCAGCTATGCACACTGCCGGCACCCAGCGGTCGCGCACCGGTCGGTGACACAGCATGCCGAAGGCAAAGAGACCCAGGATAGGCCCATATGTGTATGAGGCCAGCGTATACACTGCCGATATGGCATCCTGGCTGCTGATGTAGTAGAATATGATAATCACGATGCCCATGATGGCTGTCATGGCCACATGCACAGTCTTGCGTATGCGGGTAAGACGAGCATCGTCGGCTATCTTGTGAGCACCCAGGATGTCGACCGTGAACGAAGTCGTGAGCGATGTCAAAGCCGAGCCCGCTGCCGAGTAGGCAGCAGCCACCAAGCCAATAATGAAAAGCACGAGCACCACTGTGGGTATCGACTCGTGGTTGGCCACTATGCCAAATATGTCATCCGTCTTCTCAGGCATGGCGATTTGGTTGCGCTCCAGGAAGAGCACCAGCAATGTGCCCAGGCATAAGAACAGGGCTATCACCACAAACTGAGTGATCGATGCCACGATCATGTTCTTCTGGCTCTTCTTGGCATTTTCGCACGCCAGGTTGCGCTGCATCATGTCTTGATCGAGACCCGTCATGGCGATTGCCAGGAAGATGCCAGCCACGAATTGCTTCCAGAAATAGAGGCTGCTCGAAGGATTGTCGAAGAAGAACATGCGACTGCTCTCATGGCTTGAGATGGCCGTAATGGTCTCCTTGGCTCCAAGGCCCAGGTTCTGCGCCACGAAGTAGATGCAGAGGATCACCGAAGCCACCAGGCAGAAACTCTTCAGAGAGTCGGTCCAGAGCACAGTCTTCACGCCTCCCTGCATGGTGTAGAGCCAAATCAGGGCTATGGTCACAATGACATTGAATTCAAATGGGATGTGGAGCGGGCCAAACACCAAGAGCTGCAACACCGCGCACACTACGAAGAAGCGCACCGCCGCTCCCAGCATCTTGCTGATGAAGAATATCCAGGCGCCTGCCTTATAACTGGCTTTGCCAAAGCGCTCCTCGAGATAGCCATAGATGCTGATCAGGTTTTTCTTGTAGAACAGTGGCACCAGCACATAGGCTATCAGCATGTAGCCCACCATGAAGCCAAGGATCATTTGCAGATAGGAGAAGCCCTTGTGGGCCACCATGCCGGGCACCGAGATGAATGTCACGCCTGAGATGGCTGCGCCCATGGTGGCCAGGGCCACCAGCGGCCAGGGCGCCTTGCGGTTGCCGGTAAAGAAGGTCGAATTGTCGCTGCCTCGACTTGCTATCCAGGAGATGATGAAAAGCAGGGCGAAGTATGCAGCTATGGTAATAATTACGATTACGGGTGTGCTCATTTAGAAATGTGTGAAATATGTGAATTTATGGTTATTAGTCGGTTATCATTCCGCGTAAAGCAGGTAAGGCTGGCGCATGGTCTCGAATTTCTTCACATCGTCGGCCCATGTGGCGCGTATCTCTTCGTTGGTCTTGCCTGCCTGGATCATGGGCCGTATATCCTCGCGGCCTATGAGCTTTTCGAAGAATCGGGTGAAGAAGTCGTCGCCGCCCACCGAGCGATAGGCGTCGATCACATAATCGAGGTTGATGCCCTTGGCTATGATCTCCTCATCGTCGAGTGTGCTGAGATCGACTCCATAGCAATGCTCATTGAGCAGCGGAGGATTCTTGGAGCCCGGGCGGCTTTCGGGCGTGAATTCGTAGGTATGGCCCTCGCCCTGCATGGCGGGATGGCCATAGATCAGGAAGGGCTTGTCGGTGCCGCGTCCGAGGCTCACCTTGGTGCCCTCGAAATAGCATAGCGAGGGATACAGATAGATGGCCTTCATCGTAGAGAGGTTGGGCGACGGTGCCACAGGCAGTTGGTAGCGGGTCTGATGCGTGTAGTTTTCGCATGGCACCACCATGAGGTCGGCCTGTAGACTGTCGTTGAGCCAGCCTTCGCCGTTGATCATCAATGCCATTTCTCCTAAGGTCAGGCCATGCACCACCGGAATGGGCAGCATCCCCACCCCGCTCTTGAGCTTCATGTCGAGGATGGGACCATCCACGTACATGCCATTGGGGTTAGGGCGGTCAAGCACTATGAATTTCTTGTCGCGGGCCGCAGCCTCGTTCATAAGCTCGAGCATCGTGCAGTAGTAGGTATAGTATCTGAGACCCACATCCTGGATGTCGACCATCACCACATCGATGCTGTCGTAGGCCTCGCGCATGGCTTGGCCGTGGCCAGGGCCATAGAGCGACACTACGGGCACATCGCGATACTGGCTGCTGCTCACATGCTCGCCAGCATCGGCTGTGCCGGTGAATCCATGTTCGGGCGAAAATATGGCGGTGAGATTCACGCCTCGGTCAATGAGCATGTCGGCTGTGAGCGTGGTGTCGCTCATCAGGCCTGTGTGATTGGTGAACAGCGCCACTCGCTTTCCGCTCAGGGAATCGAGATAGAGGTCGGTGCGATCGGTGCCAAGCACCACCTGCGCTTCTGTGTTTTCTGTGTCTTCCGAGACGCTGCTCTTCTTATTGTTGGCGCATCCCATAACCCCGG
Organism: uncultured Bacteroides sp.; assembly: GCA_964440745.1. Lineage (GTDB taxonomy): Bacteria > Bacteroidota > Bacteroidia > Bacteroidales > Muribaculaceae > CAG-873. The sequence continues at coordinate 269 of CAYTXF010000010.1, read as the reverse complement.
CGAGCACTATGCTCATAATTGTGATTGCAATGGTCGATTTCACGGTCTTATATTTGAAATTTGGTTTATTTCGGTGAGGATGAAAACTTAATGCAAAGTTACGGATATAAATCTTAACAAAATGCTAAAATTTGTAGAAAATATGAGAAATCTCCTTAAAAATTTTGTATCACCAAAATTTCTGCCTAAATTTGCAGCGTCAAATCGACCTAAGCGGGGTATTAGCTCATCTGGCTAGAGCGCGACACTGGCAGTGTCGAGGTGAGCGG
>CAYTXF010000009.1:0-47133 GCA_964440745.1 uncultured Bacteroides sp. | reverse complement strand
TGTGCAATAGTTCGTTAGTTAAAAAATCCTAAACAAACTGCGAAAGTCCCGGCGCTGGGGTTAGTCTGGTCTTTGATTTGTGTATGTGAAGAAAAAGTCGTAACTTTGTGGTGCAAATCATGTTTTTGTCCCATTTCATCGGCGCTGCTCCACAGCAGGGCCTGCCTACGAGAAAAAATGAACGTTATTCAGACTGAAATTCCTGGCATGGTGATCATAGAGCCACGCATCTTCTACGATTCGCGCGGATATTTCTATGAGAGTTACAATCATCGCGAATTCTGCGAAAAAGTGGCTAATATAGAATTCGTACAGGACAACCAGAGCTGCAGCTCACGCGGCGTGATGCGAGGGCTGCATTTCCAGATGCCCCCATTCACGCAAGCCAAACTGGTGAGATGCGTCGAGGGCGCTGTGCTGGATGTGGCTGTCGACATCCGCAAGGGAAGCCCCACCTATGGCCAGCATGTGGCTGTAGAGCTCTCTGCCGAAAACCATCGCCAATTCTTTGTGCCCCGCGGTTTCGCCCACGGCTTCGCCGTGCTCAGCGAAAAGGCTGTATTCTTGTACAAGTGCGACAATTACTATGCGCCCCAGGCTGATGCCGGCCTGTCGATCCTGGATGCCAACCTGGGCATCGACTGGCGCATCCCTTTGAGCGAGGCTATCCTCAGTGAAAAGGACACGCATCATCCTCTACTGAAAGACTTTGACTCACCATTTACTTTTACAGCCTAATTATCATGAAACGCAACATTATCATAACAGGTGGTGCCGGATTCATTGGCAACCATGTGGTGCGCCTCTTCGTAAACAAGTACCCCGACTACCACATCATCAATGTGGACAAGCTCACCTATGCTGGCAATCTTGCCAATCTGGCCGACATAGAAGACAAGCCCAACTACACATTTGTGAAAGCCGACATTTGCGACTACGACAAGATGCTCGAACTGATGCGCCAGTACGATGTCGACGGCGTGATACATCTCGCTGCCGAGAGCCATGTCGACCGCAGCATCAAGGATCCCTTCACCTTTGCCCGCACCAACGTCATGGGCACCCTCAGCCTGCTGCAAGCCGCCAAGGTTTATTGGGATGAGAGCGCCAAGGATAAGGGAACCAATGACAAATATGCTGGCAAACGTTTCTATCACATCTCGACCGACGAGGTGTACGGAGCCCTTGAAATGACGCATCCCCAGGGCATCTCTGCTCCCTTCTCTACCAAGGCCTCAAGCGGCGAGCACCACGATGCCTACGGCGAGGAATTCTTCCTGGAGACCACGAAATACAATCCCCACTCGCCCTACTCCGCCTCCAAGGCAAGCAGCGATCATTTCGTGAGAGCCTATCACGACACTTACGGCATGCCCACTATTGTCACCAATTGCAGCAACAATTACGGGCCTTACCAATTCCCCGAAAAGCTGATTCCTCTATTTATCAACAACATACGTCACCGCAAGCCTCTGCCCGTATATGGCAAGGGAGAGAATGTGCGCGACTGGCTCTTCGTTGAGGACCATGCCCGCGCCATCGACCTGATTTTCCACGAGGGAGCAATCGCCGAGACCTACAACATCGGCGGCTTCAACGAATGGAAAAACATCGACCTCATCCGCGTGCTGATAAAGACAGTCGACCGTCTCTTGGGCCGCGCCGAAGGCGAAGACCTCGACTTGATCACCTATGTTACCGACCGCGCCGGCCACGACATGCGCTATGCCATCGACAGCCGCAAACTCCAGGCCGAATTGGGCTGGGAGCCCAGCCTGCAGTTTGAGGAAGGCATCGAACGCACTGTGCGCTGGTACCTCGACAACCAAGAGTGGATGGATCGCATCACCTCGGGCGAATACGAGAAATATTACGACGACATGTATAAAAACCGTTAACCTTTATGGTGTTTACCTCTGAGAACATCATCCTGATCGGAGCCGTGCTGCTGATCGCTGGTGTATTATTTGGAAAATTCAGTTATCGCATGGGGCTGCCCTTGCTGCTGGTGTTCCTGCTTGTAGGCATGGGATTTGGCGTGGATGGATTGGGCGTGCAATTTAGCGACATGCACACTGCTCAATTCATTGGCATGATTGCCCTGTGTGTAATCCTCTTCTCAGGCGGTCTCGACACCAAATTTTCATCCATACGCCCCGTGCTGGCCCAGGGTTTGGTGCTCAGCACAGTGGGCGTGTTGCTTACAGCCTTGATCACAGGCTTATTCGTGTGGTGGCTTTCGGGCATGCCCTGGACCAACATCCACTTCGCCCTCCTTCCCTCGCTTCTGTTGGCCTCGACCATGGCCTCTACCGATTCGGCCTCGGTATTTGGCATCTTAGGCTCACAAAAAGTAGGTCTTAAGCAGAATCTTCGGCCCACTCTCGAGCTTGAGAGCGGATCCAATGACCCGATGGCCTACATGCTCACCCTAATTCTGATCGAGACAATCATGCTTGGCGGCAAGCTCACCATCGGAGTGCTCCTGGTGCAACTGGTGCAGCAATTTGCCGTAGGCGGCATTGCTGGCTATCTGATCGGGAAATTCACCGAATGGCTCATGCGCACCTACAAGCGCTTAGGGGGCGAGCACGACACCGAGGACGAAGGACAGGCCTCGTCGATGGTGGCAATCCTCGCCCTGGGCGGAGCCTTCCTGTCGTTCGCCACGGCCGACCTCTTCAATGGCAACGGCTATCTGGCCGTCTATATCAGCGGCATTGTCTTGGGCAATTCCAAGGCGCCGTTCAAGCGCGGCATGTCGCGATTCATGAGCGGCATCAGCTGGCTGTGCCAAATCATTGTGTTCTTGATGCTTGGCTTGCTCGTGAATCCTCGCGAGATGCTCGATGTGGCAGCCGTGTCGCTCCTGATCGGCGTGTTCATGATCATCCTTGGCCGTCCGGTAAGCGTATTCCTCTGCCTGCTGCCTTTCCGCAAGATGACTTTCAAGGCCAAGTGCTTTGTCTCTTGGGTGGGTCTGCGCGGAGCTGTGCCCATCATCTTTGCCACCTATCCCGTGGTGGCTGGCGTAGAAGGCGCCTCGCAGATCTTCAACATTGTATTCTTCGTGACCCTGCTGTCGCTCATAATCCAAGGCACCACAGTGATCTCGGCTTCAAAGAAACTCGGCCTTACTGAAAATCCGCCTATCGACGAGGACGAATTCGGCGTGGAATTATCAGAATCCCTGCCCACCGCCTTGCATACTAAAATCTTAACAGTCGATGATCTTGCCAAGGGCAACACCCTGCGCGACATGTCGCTGCCAAAAGGCACCTTAGTGATGATGATTCGCCGTGGAGACCAACATATCATACCCAATGGCACCCTCACCCTCCTCCCGGGCGATGCCCTGCTCATGATAACAGAAAAAGAAAAGGAGGCCCCGAAGGCCCCCCAAATCGATATTTGGCAATGATGGGTCTAAAAGACGATCTTCTCTGCCTTTGCTCCTTGGCGCTTGATGTAGATCTGGCCAGCCACGGGATTGGTCACGCGTATACCCTGGAGAGTGAAGTATTCGATTGGTCCATCAACACTGTCAACTGAAATGCCCTCGATGCCATTGGCGTCATAGCCGATATATTCGTCGAGATGGGCAAATTCCTTGTCAATGAAATCCTTCACGCGCTCTACCTCAGCTTCATAACTGCCTAAGGCCACCGGATTCTGATGCACGCATGTGCTCAGGATCGGCCAGCGCAAGAAATTGAGCTGCTGCGATGCGTCGAGTTCTTCGGCATACAGGTCAACCTGCTCCTTGAGCCATTCAGGGGTAAGCCCATGGTCGCGCACGTACTGCCACATTTCCTGAGTCTCTTCCTTGGTGCCAGCATCCGACAGCAGTATGCGGTTGGCAAACGAGCGCATACCGTTGGCTGCCGACGCGCAGGAATTGTTCCAAAGATATCCTTTCTTATTATAACTGTGGTATGTGCGGCTGTCGTTGTCAAAGCCAAGGTCGAAGTCCCAAACCGGACCGGTATAGATGATCGGGTTGCCGCGGCGCTTGTACATGTAGGTGCTCCAATAGCAGTCGGTGTTGCCGGCCACTTCATTGACAAGCATGTGCTGGATAAATGACTTGGTGTCAAACATCTGGCGATAGCCAGTCTCGGGATTGGAGTATGTGCTTGACTTCAGCAGCGTCTCCAATTCATTGAAATAATCCTTAATGTAATTGTACTGGTTGTCAGTGATCTCATCTTCATCCGGGCTCTTGATGGTCACAGGCAGATAATAGCGCGAGGTTTCAAACCACGACACTTCTTCGTAGGCGTAAGCGTCGACCTCCACGAAGTATCCGCCAGTCAGGGCCTCGCCTTCATTGTCGGTAGGCTCCATCTCTTCGATATCGAGGCGACCCTCGTTGACCTCCACTTGGTCGCAAAGCTGATAGCAGCCCTTGTACTCGCCATTGAGCACCACATCCACAAATGTGCAATATGGCACATATTCCATGCCGATCTTATTGGCGATGTCGAAAGCCAGCTTATTGCGCATCAGGGTCTTGTCGCCATAGTTATTGATAAGCGTCCACTTCTTTGCTTTGGCCGGTGCGTCGAGCACATTCTGCTTCTTGCTGAATTTGATGCGCCAAGGCTTCTTGGGAAACACGCGCGAACCATTGCCGCGTTCGCGGATGCCGCCTTCCTTGTCCAGGATCGAGCTGCCGTTTTCACTGATTATTATGATGTTGCCTGATATTTCATGTTCCTTGTCGTAAGGCTCTTCAGCATCGACAGTGTTTACGATCACAGTGGGCAGATTGGTGATCTGGTAGAGAGCCGAATCATCGCCCTCGGCCTCATAGCCGTAAAATTCGAGTTCGGCCAGGTTGCATCGAGCATCGCTCGGACCCACATATCTCACATATCGGAAGGCGCGCGAACATTCCACATCGCCATAGTCCATCTGGCTGATGGTGCCAGTCTCAGTGTTGAGGTAGATGGGCACTGCGTCGAGGAAGTCCTCGCTGTTGGCGCCCTGGAACATGCCGAGCACTACGCGGCCCGGGCCGAGACCATCGTTGCGCGGCATCCAGCCCACGCGGGTGATGACATGGGGCGTGCCCAGATCGAGGCCAGCCCAGGTGTAACTGCGCTCATAAGTGGCGAAAAAGGTGTTGGGATCGCCGTCAAAGAGGTTTTCGGCCGTGTTCACAGTCAGGGTCGAACGGCCATGCTCATAGTCATAACACAGCTTTGTGCCGATCACAGTGCCGGTGAGGGGCTCTTCGGCCCACAACTCAGGCACACCAGCAATCAGCATTGCAGCAGTCAGGGGTAAAATCTTTTTCATTCTCGTGGATTTAGAATTTGTATTATTGGATTTCCTTTAATGTCCCGCAAAACTTCAATTTGCAAAGTTAACAAATTTTTGTGATACACACAACAAGGGGCTGAAAATCAGAGGGCGGGAGATTAGATTTTGTACCAAATTCGTATTGAGTGGGATAATGGTGGCAACTCGTTAGAAATCAATTTGCTTTGTTTAACGGTTATTAGTCATTTTTATTTGCCTTGACTTGCCCATTTTTTCCGCCTCCAAAAGCCGTTATCCGTAATCTTGCATCGCTTGGACAGCCACCGATTCTTTCGTTTCCCTGCTTGACCTGGCATTCCATGTTCCGGCAAGTATGTAATCCACGGCGGCAAAGACCGTCGCCTGCCCGCACCTCCGTTGCTCTACGGCCTGGTCAAGTGCCGGACATTGCCTTATACCGGGATTATCTCAATTCTTCATTTTTTCTATTCCTTCTTTTCAGGGTATATCGATTGGCATTCAGCCGATAATGGCAGGGGGCATCCTGATGATTTTATGAAAATTAACCGACAGCTTCGGGTGCTGCAATTTTGAAAATTACAATCTTATTGGTAAGTGGGTCATAGACTCCATATATGCCTGTTGAGCCAGTAGGAATGGTATATTCAATTTTAGAAATACCGTTTACACTTGTCTCAACAGACTTTGGAAGAATAGCATTCTTAACCATATCCTCGAATGTGAAGCCGTAGTAATGTGTCTTGGCCTTTTTGTCTTGGTATTTGCGGATTTTGATTAGTTTGAGCTGTTGAGCCTTGGCATTATCAACATGGAATTCGGCCGATATAATCTGCGGGTTGCTTGGAGATATAATCAAGCTCAGAGAATCGGTATCTACCGTTACAATTCCTGAAACTTCTTTTGTAGGCTGCAAGTAGAGGATATTACGGTTGATGGCAGCTTGACCATCTTCCAAAACGATGTCCAAAAGAGGTTTATACTGAGGATTCTTTTCTTTACGATATTCAACAATATCCGCGAGATTGACACTCATAGTAGATCCGTTCTCTAACTGAATAAGAAGATAATCATTAGTTATCTCATCGCTGTCAGAATAGTTGCGCTCGAAGATTACACCTCTGTGAGTACCACCATTCTTCAGTTGAACAATGTCAATTAGGTCAGATTGCTCAAGGAGTGTCTGATTCGGATTTATCTTGAAACGGTTATCTTTCATTACTTCTTCGGTGTTGAACACCTCTACCACTCCATTGTCACGGAGAAGGCTCATTGTCTGGCCTGGGACTTCCTCAACATATTGACCTTCATATTCCATACCCGATGCTAACTTATAGCGTCGGTTCACACCTGATAGCATGAGTTTCGGACGTTTATCCGCGCGAATTACCTCAATGGTATCCCAATTGAGAGAATATGTATTTGGCGAAAGTTCAAGATAGCGGACTTTTGCCCCTTTTTCAAGAACTCGCACACGCTTGATTGAGCCATTCTTTGTTATGATGTCGCTAAGGAGGAGTGTGCGAGAATTACCCATGCCATCAAAGGCATCGTTTTTTTCCGCCCATTCTTTCCATTCAGGGGAAAGTGATGTAATCTTAACATCAGAATCCACAATGGACTTCACGTCCTTGCTTGGAAGAAGCACTGTGGCTTTTGACGTTGTAAACGTGAAGTTTTCTCCGGGACGCTGGCGGGATATATATCCGGTCAGTTCCGTGCCGTCTTTCAGCACAACCGTGAGATTGTCCTGTGCTGAGGCAGTAGCCAGCCCTGCAATCAGTGCAAAGCCGAACAGAAGTGCTTTAGTTACTTTCATTAAATTTTGCTTATATTATTTGAGCGATTATAATAGAGAGCAGATTGTGTTTCTACTTTCAGTCCTCAGAACCATTCATCAATCAGGGCCTGCCACTTTCTGTTAAATACGAAAAGACTGACATTTAGGATAATAAGTACCCACGTAACATACATCAGACCCTCTTCTCCAGAAGAAATGCCATACTTGTCCGTGGCACTATCCACGAATAATATGAATAGTATTGAGGTTAAGGGTAAAAGTACCCACCTCAGATTCTTTAAAAGTTTTACCATGATAATTCTTTTATTGATGGTTTGTTTTTGAATTCAGTTACATATGATGGCTCACCTATAGGGATGAGAGAATTTTCTAAATTAGAACTTCTGGATTCTGTGTCTATTATGGGTGAACCAGTTCCGCAAATAATATTTATCGCGGCACGTAACAATGGTTCTTCAATATCACCAATATCCTTTTCCATTGTTTTATAACCTTCGGGGATATAATAATCGGGGACTATACCTGAATCCGGTGTCGTCTCTCCATCAGCATTGTAATACCTCATTATTATTGGCTGAAGAGAGTATTTATACTTATTATCAGAAAAATTGCGAGAACCTACTCCTTTGCCGACTGTAGTTTCGCCAATCACAATTACATCTGTATAAGGCTTTAAGCATATTATTGTCGCTTCACTTGCCGAAGCCGTATGGGAAGAAGTAAGTACATATAGCTTGGGAAGATTTAGGGGAATTATACCGATTCCCAACGTATTTGTTCCTGAAATGTTGGGCTTGACATAGAATGAAAATGTACGCTCATTTCCTGTTGTTTGAAAATAATATTGTGATAAAACATCATTATAACTACATTGTTGAAATATATTGCCGTAGCCATTTTCTGTAACTATACAATTACACAGATACTGGCAAGTAGATACATATCCTCCCGGATTATATCTAAGATCAAGTATTAATTCCGAAATATTTGCATCTCTAAACTTTAATAATGAATAATGTAAATCAGATTCTTTATCAAAGCTTGTGTAGCACAAATATCCTATGTTATGACCACAAAAATTATACACTGAATCTAGCAAAACGGTAACACCGGGTTTCTCTGGAGTATTTGGCAAGTCTATTTCTTGATCGGAACTAATAAATATGTTCTCATTGTTAAGAGTTACTTTACAAAGTTTCAAATATGTCGGACGCTGCTCAATAATTTTGAAAAAATCGCCTCTTTTTATGCCTTGTAGTTTAGCATAATCAGACTGGACATATAAAATCTGAACAGCTTTACAACCTTGTCTATCCGCATACTCCTGATATCCAATCCCATAATTATAGTATTGAGGATTATATGAGGTATTGGTTGTTATGTATGAGAATCTATCCTTAGGAGATAGGATGCTTTTGAAAAAATCAGGGGGCGTTAAACCGTAATTACAAGCGACACTATCAGGAAGGTCTTCTCGCCAAAGATAATTTCTATTCATTTGCGAGTAAATCCATTGATTGTGTTCTAAATATTGGTATTCAATAACAGTGGTGGGTTCATCCAACATACCATTGTCGGATGAACACGCCACCATTAAAAGGGATAAAAATATGTAGCCTAAAAAGCTGCGCATTCTTATTCTATGATTGATGAAAGTTGAATTGATGTATTGTTCTCGAATTGAGCGTCTGTTCCGTTAAACAACTTTTCTGATACGTCTGAACGGCTACGTCCTGATGTAACTTGGTATCCACCGTATGAGATACCATAATCGTAGTTCGGGTCACAAAGGTTAAGTTCAAAGTAATATTCAGAGCCGGCTGTAATGTTGAACGGCATAGCATCGGAATACAATGAATCCTCTCCAGTAATATCAATACGGAATCTATAACTTATATTATTAGTTGGGACCACGAAATAATAGCCATAGACATTTGTAGCATCAGGATAATCAGAGGGCTCAAGAATAGCGGCTCTCCAATTGTATTTATTGTTGTTGTTTTCAACAGCTACATCGTATCCGCCATCTTGGTTTAATACGAGATAGTCAGAATAACGATTGGTTTCAAGCACAAGACTTTCAACATCTGAGTATGTATGTATGTTTTTAAACATGACACACAGAACCGAACCGGCAGGAGTGGGATTTATAACTACGTCTTCTGAAAACGTGCCATATACTGTGAATTTTGTAGAGCCAATACCTAATATTTTAGATTTTCCTCCAATATATCCCAGATCTGTTATTTTTGCGGTTGAGATGGAATTTTCATCAGAAAGTTCCCAACAAGCAAATGAAATATCATCGCCGCTTTTTGTGACAACATCCGTTATAACGACTGCCGTATAGTCTCCCATAGACAAGTCTAACGATGAAGACATAAGACTTGCATAACTCGATAGATATTGTGTTTCCGATTTGACGAGGATGCCTTCCAAATTATAGACTAAGAGTCTGACACGAAGACTACTTCCCGAAGGAACACCTTCAAGATCACCAGGATTAATCTCGTAAGTGAACGATTGAATTACTGTGGCTGGATTTATTTTGAATGTTGTCGATTGACTAACGGGTATGTCGTCATTTGAGCAAGACGACAGAATCACAGTGAAAAGCACTGCGAAGATGGCGAGGTATTTTTTCATCTGTTTCATCTTTTATTTGATTACTGAGAATAGCCAACCGATTCCAAGTGAAATCGTGCTGACTTTTGTTTGAAAGTTTCCGGCCATATCGCTGTTACCTAAGTTATATCGAAGGTCAGCGGTGAAACCGTTTTTGAGTTTGCAGTTTACGCCGATAGAAAGCATTACATCGTAAGCCTTCACTTTGTCCATTTGATAAATGGCGTTATTATACTTGAACTCTTTTGGAGAAGCAGAGAACGCTCCGGTAAAAGTCGGACCAACTTCTATGGCGAAGGTTGGAATGAAATACCACTGGAATAAAACAGGTATCTCAAAGCAACTCATATTTATGTTCTCAACATCATTTTTTAGAGAACGCATGGAATAGAGGGCTTCAAGTTGAACGCCGAAACGCTCTGTTCCGAACGGACGACCGGCAGGACGACCAAAACGGAGGTTCGCCGCAACACCGGCAGAAAAACCAATGTTGCCTGACATACCGAGATCCATTCCATCAGGGTCTCCCGCGATGGAATAATTTGCACCCACTTTCGGCCCAATCGAAAGGGCGTAGGGCTTCAAGACTTCGCTGATAACGATGTTTTCATCCGAAGTTACATCAACATCGTCAACCGGCACTATGCCTTGAGCCGAGGCTGTGACTGCCATACCAGCAATAACAGCAAGAGTAAGCAATGCTCTTTTTAACATAGAATGGTTTATTAGTGATAATTAAAAATATGGTTCTAAATATATACTATTATTAGATCTTTCTCCTGTACTTAAAGACACTGATACGTTTACATTTTGAGCAACGGTTATCTTTTCGGTTAGGCTGATTCTGACACTATCATGAGGCTCTATCGTGTAATTATAAGAAACAGTCTGCTTGGCAGACAATGTAACTTTTACTGTTACCGCTTTATTGGAATCGTTATAGATATTTGAATAAATGGTAACATTGTCATTTTCATCCGCTTTGGAAGACACAGCCTTTGGTTGCGACACTCTCATCTTAATCGGATACGAAAGCACGAAGTTATTGGAAGTTTCAGCAACTACTATACCATCATTTTCAAGCACTGCATTGATTATACAATTTTCAGCGTTCTTATTAGGCAATGGCACAACGGAAATATTCGCATTGTTACCACTAATTGAGACTTGAGATGTTACATCTCTCATAATCCCATCACCATTGTCTATCTGAAGTTTTAGACCCTTTGCAGGTGTTGGAAGCGTGACACTCAAATTCACATTTTCAATATTTCCATTTCTATCAACTTCGAGTTCTGAAGAAGAACCAGACTGTGCCTTCAAATCAAGTACATAACTTCCATCAGTCACTGAAAGCAGCCCCTGCTTATTATTCTTATCGGCTATGATATATCCATCGCTGAATTGTTCAGGAAAAGAAATGAATTGTGGCTTTACAATAACATCGGTACCTAATTTTAGGCCATAAAGACCATTCTCAGTATATTCGGTGTAAGATTCTGATTTACTGAACCCGTCAGAAGGTTTAGGCGCGGAATTATTATTTTTATAAGTTTGTTTGAATTCGGTTTCATTAAGTTTTCTAACTTTTTGCCCATTAGTGCCAATTAAGGCAAAATCTCTGTTATATGCAATAGCTGCACGTCCATTTGAGAAACAACTTGCAAGCGTCATTTCTCCATAATGAAAATCGACAACCAATATACTCCTTGAAGGATTGCGGTCGTAACTTTCATTGATATACTTAAAGTAGTTGCCTTGCTTAACAGGAGCCCAGCCTTCCTTGAATGGGAGTGCCTTATCAAATTGTAATTTTACAATTATCTGACCGGATGGATTTATGTAACCGAATTTACCATTGCGATTTGACACGACGAGTTTGCCTTCTGAAAAATATTGATTACTTGTGGATAAATATACTCTATCATTAAGGACAGACACGTCGCCACTCTCAGCGATTATAGCTTGCAACAGATATTGATCACCTTCTTTCGTCCCGGCTAAAGCATAACCATTTACAAAAGGCGTAATAAAATCATAGGAGGCAGGTAGAATCTCAACATTCCCCGGTTTTACCATACCCCATTTCCCACCTTGTTGGAAAACAAATATATCAGAATAATAGCGCGAGAGTTTATCATATTTCGGGGATATAGCCCATGACGCGGTCTTGGCACCCGCATCAGCAAATGCCAAAACCGTCATAAGGGTTAATATTATTGTCCGAATAGATTTCATTCTCTGACTTTGTGTTTGTTGTATAGTTCGACCAAATGTTTGATATTACAGCAATACGTCACCTCAGTGCCGGAGAATCCGCTACAGAGAACACCAACCAGACGATGAGATTTATCTATAACTGGCGACCCGCTCTGTCCTCCTATTCCTACAGCTTGTATCTGGATTTGATTGTCATCCGGTGTCTTACTTAGGGAAGCCCTATGAATAGTTGGACGAAGCTCTTTCCCATCGAAAGTTTGATTAGTTACAATCTCTCCCATAGGATAGCCTGTGATTATTAGCTCTTCATCTTGGGGTTTGAGTGTACGCTCATCAACACGAGCTTTTTCAATATCATAGATTGCCCCCATTTTTACTAAATAGTCCGGGGTCTTTCTTGAATTGAGTCGAATGAGTGCCACATCTTTCTTGGGATCTCCTGATTCGGCAATAACTTGCGCCTGTTGAAGATCTATCTGATTATTTACTTTAGATCCGGTTAAGCCGACACCAAAGAAAGCGTGTTTACCTCCAATTTCAAAAGGTGAAATCTGATAGCGATGTAACCATGCGTCTACATCCTCCGCAGATAACGCTCCTACCCAGATGGCATATTTAAGGAGTGAATCCAGCTTACCACTGGTCGCTCGTCGAGCCTTCTCCATCTGTTGACGAATATTCTCTTCGACCTCAGCATCACGATATTCCCAAGGCACAGCGATATGACGATTTGTGCCCATTTCTCCATCTTTTGAGATGAAGAAGGCCGTTCCGGTATATCCAATAGGATTCAGTCCTTCAGTACTCATATTTACTTGAAGTTTGCCGTTTGAACCAACTCCAATATACCATTTGTCTGGCCAACCACCTTTGATAACATTCTTGAATGGATCGTCTTTTACGTCAATTTCGTAATAATATCCACCATAGACACACGCAGAAGCATTTTCCATTGCTTGTGTTGTTGCAGGTGATATGGTATTCCAAGGACCATTCCAATGAATATAATTATAGCCAACCCATCCTGCAACAACGAGGACTGCTATTGCCGCAGCGATGCCTATGCTCTTCTTCCAAGGATTATTCGGAATGAACGGAGCAAGATTGACTGGCACACCACCGCAGACAATCGAATCGCTGCGCTTGATTTGCTTGGTTTGACCCGGATTAAGGCGTTCACCGTTAATGGTTGAGCCGTTCTTGCTATGGTCTTGCAAATAGGCCTTATTGTTCTTGTCTATTTGCAGAGTTGCATGGTAACGACTTGCCGTGTTCCCGGCAATCTGAATATCGTTTCTCATACTTGTGCCGATTCCGTACACAGCTTTATAGCGTGATAAGTCTTCAGGTCTTGGTACTTGATCCCAAAGAAGTTCAACATCACCAAAGCGAATGGCATCCCCACGTTTGATAGACACTTGAGTCCCCGGTTTGATGGGACGATTCATGATAAATGTCCCATTACGGCTGTTTTTATCCTCCAAGAGAATATCACCGTTGTTAAGTATTGTGATTTCGGCGTGGAGAGCACTTGCCTTGTCGCTATGCAGTACGATGTCGCAACTGGAGTCTCGACCAACTTTTAACAGTCTCATTTTTGTTTGTAGTTTTGATGTTTAACCAATTGCACGTTTCTTTTTTTGTCCGGATTTATCATCCTTGTCCTTCTCCTTACCGTCCTTACCTTTGCTGTCGGGCTTGGAGTTATCTTTCTTCTTTACATCTTTGCCCTTATTGGCAGCTTTGATGGAGTCCTGATGAGCCTTATCAGCAGCCTTCTTGATTGAATCCTGACGCTCTACAGTCTTAATCGAGTCCATACGAGCGGCCTCCTTCTGCTTGATTAGCGTAGAGTCGTTAAGTTCAGTCTGTGGCTGAATATCATTATGATTGTCATCATCCTTGGAGTTAATAGCCTTTATTCCGAATATAACGCCAAGTATTACGGCAACAGCTACTACTGCACCAATGGCATATTTCATCCATTGATTGGATTTTGGTATTTGATTCCAGTCCAGCTTTGCAACGTGGGCAAGAGAAACAATGTCTTTGCGAGTTACAGGTACGGGGACATTTTGAGATATACGGATGCCATTGACATAAGTACCGTTGCTGCTTTGGTCAATGATGGTCATTTTCCCTGAAGAAGTGACATTCAGCAACGCATGACGACGGCTGATTACATCCGTTGAATCGTTTATTACGATGTCGCAGTTCAAGTCTCGACCTATAGAGTAGGTTTTCATAATGTCTTAATTTTGACGCTTATTTGTTTTACCTCCGGATTTTTTATCTTTTTTCAGTTGGTCTATCTCTTCGCGAAGTTTCTTCGTCTCGTCGTTCTTCTTGGAGATTTGTCCGTTAAGACTGGCAACTTCTGACTCAAGACGTTTTATTTTTGACTGCAATTCTCCATTTGAAGAAACGGCAGCTGATTGAGCAGCTTGAATCTCATCTTTCTGAGCGTTGATGATAGTGTCCATCTTTGCTATCACTGACTTCAGTGAATCCACTTGGACTGCGGCTGTGTTTGTTTCCTCCGATGCTGATGATTTGCCTCGACCGAGCAATATGCCGTTGAAGACTAAACTCAACAGACAGATTAACGTAACAGTCCCTAACAGGAGTTTAGTTTTAGCGTTCATCTTTGATCTGAGTTTTGAATTTATTTTTGTTTCTACTATTGCAAGAGTAAGGTTGTCATGACCTCCGCCTTCTTTTCGACCATTGCCGTCTATTGTGGTTGCAATTTCATCAGTTACCGTACCAAGTGCATGCTTTTTGTCAGAAGCCATCTCAATCAGTGTAACTTCATCAACAGAACCATGTATTCCGTCAGTAGTGAGCATAAACCTATCACCAGTCTGATAGGGCAACTCCATTGTGTCAACCTCTATGTCGGGTTTGATGCCTAAAGCGCGTGTTATAACATTTGATTGTGCCGAAAGACGTGCCTGTTCTTCTGTAATGACTTTCTGTTTTACCAAGTCAAATACCATTGAATGGTCAAATGTTCTAAAGACTTTTGTTTTCCCTCGTAGTTGATAAACTCTACTGTCTCCTACGTGAGCTACTATAGCAGAATCTTCACTTATCAGCAATACAGTACAAGTTGACCCCATGCCCTTAAGAGCAGGCGTTTCTTGTCCTTTTTCTATTATTGCAAGATTTGCACGTCGGATAGCCTTTATTACTATGTTGGTAGCAGTGTCATCGGGATTCCCTTCCTTAATACCGTTAATGATTTCATTTACGGCAATTGAAGATGCTGTTTTACCGCCGGGTCCGCCACCCATTCCATCACATACAGTGACAACGTAACCATACGGAGTGTCGGCACTTCCGTATGAATCTTGATTCTCGGAACGGCCACCTATCCGAGATTCAGCAAACCCTATAATGAATTCGGGCGTTTTTAGTTGTTGAATCAAATCCATTGTTTAGAAGGTTTTAGTTAAAGCCAAGCCATTCTTTGAATCGCTGAAATATTGTTTTAGGAGGCAGCAACGCTTCTTTCAAAGCATCTCTAAATTCTGCCGCTGTTTGAAATCTTTTTGATTGTTCCTTTTCTGTCGCTTTTGCTATAACTGTCATAACACGTTTTGGAACTGCTTCATGAACTGGAAGAGATTCTCTCATCTGCCGTGTTAGCGTATCAACCTCGGTGTCAGCATCAAATGGATTTTCACCCGTCAGAAGTTCGTATAAAGTTATACCCAGTGCATACAAATCAGTCGCTGCATTAATTTGAACAGTTCGGTTTTTATCCCTCAAGATCTGTTCCGGTGCAGAGTATTGCGGTGTCCCTATAAATCCAAATTGTGAAAACTTATTACCGTCATTCATTCTGGCAATACCCAAATCCATAAGACGAACATTGGAATCATCCTCAACCATGATATTTGAGGGCTTAATATCACGGTGTATAACACCACGGGAATGGACGTATTCCAATGCGTCCAAAACCTGAAATATTGCATTACAGATTTTTTCCACACGGTCACTGCCATTAAGGAACTCTTTTACGTAATCGTCAATATTCTTGCCAGAGACAAACTTGCTTACAAGAAATATCGGTCCGTTTGTAGGAGCATATTCGCAATAACCAATCATCTCGACAAGATTCTGATGACGGAATGCCAAGGATGCTTCCTGCTTTGCACGTTCTCTAATCATAGGATTATTGGAATAACTATCCTTAACCCTTTTGATGGCCATTCGAGTACCATCTTTTACTCGATACCCCATATAGACAGTGCCCATCGCTCCACTGCCTAATGGCGATGAAGTTGGATCATAGCAATACCATTCTCCCATTACAAGGAGATAGATATATGGATCATCCGGTCTTTGGAAGACAGTTCTGCTACTCATATCATTTCACTGGTTTTAGGTTGACCATTCGCTTGGCAATTTCCTGTTCATAAGCTCTATCGCCAGCCTGAGTAGCCAACTGTTTCGCCTTATTCAAATATATATAAGCCGAATCCGGATTAAAAGTAGCACCACGTTTCTTGGATTTATAGTCGCACCCAAGTTCGTACAGAGATTTATAATCCATTGGATTTATGGATACCGCATTTTTTAGAAGTCTGTGAGCTTCTTTGTTTTGAGCAGTAATACCAAGATTGCTTCTAAACAGTGCAATAGAATCGGAAAAACTACCCATCCTCACACTTTCATTACTGTTGAAATATAATCGACTTAATAAAAATGCGGATTGGTAATCACGTTCATCTGCCAAAGTCTTCAGCATTGACAATCCCTGATCAGCTGTCGCTTTGTCGGACAACAAAGAAACAGCCCTTTGATATGAATTTATAGTGGTCACCGATTGTTTGTCAATATTTGAGGTGTCTGCAGATTTTGCCTCAGCTACAAGTGTCGTAGTGCTGCTCTGAACAGAACTACCTTCATTATCCTTTATCGCATTAACACCCAAAATGATAAGTCCTACAAAAACTGCCGCACTACTGGCTACCATAGATATTGTTTTTATATCAATGGTTTTCGCCGGATATTCCAATGGCACAAGTTTGTCAATCGCAACTCTAAATTCTGCCGCACTCTGATAGCGAAGAGAACGTTTCTTTTGGGTGGCCGTTTTGATTACCTCCTTTATCTGTTTCTGTTTGACATTGTGCAATGGCATCTTTTTATTTAGTTGCATATCAAGCACCTCGGCCATTTCGCCATCAAAAGGCACTTTGCCTGTTAGTAATTGATAAAGAAGAATGCCAACAGCGTAAATATCAGTTGTCTGATTTTGCGAATCTACAAGACCTCGGACTAATTCCGGGGCTGCATATTTGGGTTTACCGATAAATTGTCCGTCAACAGTGTAAGAACTTTCTTTCGTGTTATTCCCATTCAACTTCTTGGCAATACCAAAATCGATGAGTTTGATTTTGCCATCAGAAGTAATCATTATATTAGAGGGGTCTATATCCCTATGTATGTATCCACCGTCATGGAGTGCCATTAGTCCGGACAACAGACTGCGAACGATAGTAAGAGCAAAACTATACGAATTATTCAGGAACTTCCCATAGAGTTCTTGTGCAAAAGGAATCACATTTCCCTTTGAATCGCATACATTGCCGGATAATAGTTTATCCAATGTCACTCCATGAAGATATTCACTGATGACATGATAGCGAACTATTGGTTGTCCCAATTCGTCCTTTGCGCTAATCTCAACGAATCCAAACATCTCGACGAGATTGTCATTGCGCAGTTGAACAGCAGCCTCACGTCTTGCACGGGCAATAACATGAGGGGGCAGATCGCTATATAAAAATTTTATTGCGACCTCGCGCCTTTGATTCGTAGTTTCACTACAACACCATCCTTTATATACTTTTCCCATTCCACCCTCTCCTAAAGGAGTGTCGGATGGGTCATATTCGTAGTATATACCTTTCTGGCGTTCATTCTCGCCTTGAATTCTAACAGATGCCATCAGTTTGAGGGGGGTTTATTAGTCCATACCGACAGTACCACCGCTTCTGAAACCTCCGTTTGAGTCAAGTCCTACAGTAGAATCGGTTGGACGATTGTTGCCATTGTATGAATTGTTTTCAGGCCCATTGAATCTGGGCGGAAAATCTTGCTCGTTGCGTGTGGTGTTGGCTCTCCCGGTGGAGAAACCGGATGGAACATAAGCATCCTCCTGCTCACCTCTTACATCAATAAACGATTCAGAGAGATGTAGGCCTAAAGCCTTTGTGTCAATTAGGACAAGTAAGAGGTCATAGTTTTCCCCAATTGTTATAATGTCGCCATTGACGCATTCTACAGGACGAGCAACCGATACGCTATTCTCATTTACCTGTGTTCCGTTTGTTGAGCCCAAATCTGAGATTGTTGCCTCAGTCTTTTCAGGCTTCTTCATCCTATTGATGTGAAGATTAGCGTGCTTGTGAGACACAGTACCCTCACCGAGAACCACATCGCAATCGGATCCATTACCGATTATATTCTGACCGATGTGCAAAGGCCAGTATTCTCCTACTCCAGTTCGAGAAATAGAATAGAGGAATCCCACAATAGGCTTTCCACTTGGTCTTGAAACATTAGGTCTCGTTTCTTGTGCACTTCGAGGCGCACTGGCTGAAGGCATTTCCATACCGGGATATACCGTGCCGTTCCCTCTATTTGGGTTAGATGGACGAGAGTACGGCTGTCCTCCGCCAGTATACCCTTGTCCCTGATTGGGATTGTAATCACCCTCTGGGCCCACGCCCGGAAAAACGGTTTTGTTTTGTGACATGATTGTTGTATAGTTTTGCTCTGGTTGTAGGTAACTCTTGTTTAGAGATTTGGATAGAGTGTTTTTTGGCTGTATTTCAATGATATAGCAATGCAATGAAACGGGGTTTTACTAAACATCGGAAAAATTACGCAAGAAAATAGTGTTAAAAATCAGGATCTATAGTGCTTATTCCAAATATTTTTCTTAATTTTGCACATTAAAAGGTAACTCTAAACAAGAGATTCGGATATTTATAAACAATGATGCCCCAGTCCAGAATTCGGAACTGAGGCTTTGTTTTATCTATAATGAGCCGATAATGATTGAGTTGGCATCGTCAACAACCGATGTATCAAGGGAAGCGAGATAGATTTGAGTTGTCGCTTCTGAGTCATGCCCCATACCCTCACTAATCACACTTAGTGGTATTCCTTTTGCTTTCGCAGCACTTGCCCACGAATGACGGGCCACATACATTGTCAATGGAATTGACATCTCCAACAAGTCGGCAACTTTCTTAAGATTATAGTTTATATTCTCACCGACATTTTTATAGGCAAATCTTTCGTTACATCCAACAGTTTTGATAATTGGAAACAGATATTGTGTAGGATTTTGAGGATATTTGTCAAGTATTATCTGCATTTCGGGAGTCCATGCGATTGTTAGTTGCTGACCGGTTTTGCGGCGGCGATAGACTATCGAGCCGTTTTTGAGGTCGGTTTTCTTCAGATATGCCATGTCGATGAAACTCATGCCACGAAGATAGAAGCTCATCATAAACATATCGCGGGCATAGTCAACAGAGGGATTGAGTGACAAATCCAGCGCCTTGATTTTCTTGATAATCGGAAGAGGCAACGCTCGTTTTACGGTTTTGTCAACTCCGGTATAGACCCGGCGGAACGGATTGCGGTTTTCAATAATGTCTTCCTCCACTGCACGATGATAGGCTGCGCGGAGAATCCGGGTGTAGAAAGAGATAGTATTGGGTGAATTGCCGTTATTCTTATGCCACGCCTCATAAGACTCCATGATTTCAGATGTCAGACAGTCAAGCATCAGGTCTTCATCTTTGCGGAACTTCTTGAAACTATTGAGGGCGGCTGTATATGTCTCCGAAGTCCTTACTTTGCCATTCTGTTTGAACTTAATAATCAGGCTTTCCATGAAGTTGAACAATGAGTACTCTTTCTCATAGCGCCTGAACTCATCAATAATGTCATCGGCTGTATGGCTCAGCCCTTCGGCTTCAAGTTTCTTGGCTATTTTACTGAGTCGCTCCACATCCCAGCGGATGCGTTCCCGGATTGAGAGGATAAACGATTTTCTCTCTGTGGATTGCTTAGTAGATACCATAGAGCGGGTTTCATCCCATTCGTCGGGGAAGACATGATAATTTGTGTTGAGTTGTCGCACCTTCCTGTTAAGAATGATCTGATAGAAGATTGTGCCTTCGTGGTCTGAGACGGAGGAAGGTCGGCATTTAACTTTTATAGAGGTCATATGATTTTGAAATTTGTTTGCCTATAAGATATAGCGGAGGGACGCGCTCCGAGCGGAACGCATCCCTCCGGGCTACCATATTAGACTGGGATTAAGGTGTGAATGCTGTTTTTGTGTTTTGACGCAAAGATAATGTGCATCACACGTTTACAAAAATCGCCCTATACACTTGTTAACAACTGAATCGTACAAAATGTGTACTGATTGAGAAAAAAGTGGAAAATTCACCCAAATCCCCGAAAATCCGCTATTTCACAATCTCCTGATACTCAAATAAACGCAATTCCAGCAAAATATTCAAAATAATAATCACGAATCTAACAAATTATTGTATTAACAACCGCAAAACTCGGCTTAATTTTTCAATTTATCGGAAATTTATAGCTAACTTTGTAATGTGAAACCCTAATAGAAGAATGGACTTACAACAATTGCCGCAGGATCCCGCCATCCTGCTCAGCTATATCAACACAAAGCTGCGCGACCTCTATCCATCAATCGAAGCTCTATGCGACGACATGCATATCGACCAACAGGCCTTGCTGCAGCGAATGCTTGACAACGGTTACGAGTACTCTCGCCAACACAATAAATTCTGGTAATGGAGGACTATCTTAGCAAACTCAATGACCAGCAACGCTTAGCCGTAGAGTATTGCGATGGGCCCCAGTTGGTAATCGCCGGAGCAGGCTCGGGCAAAACCCGAGTGCTGACCTACAAGATTGTGCACCTGCTGGCTCACGGCTACGAGCCTTGGCGCATCATGGCCCTTACCTTCACCAACAAGGCGGCTCGCGAGATGCGCGAGCGCGTCCAGGCCCTGGTGGGCGAGGAAGTCGCCTCGAAGCTATGGATGGGCACCTTCCACTCGATATTCGGCCGCATACTGCGCTTCAATGCCGAGCGCATCGGATTCAAAAGCAATTATACCATCTACGATACCGCCGACAGCAAGAGCCTGGTGAAGATGATCATCAAGGACATGGGCCTTGACGACAAGGTCTACAAGCCCAACGTGGTGCTCAACGAAATCTCCAATGCCAAGAATCGCCTGGTGTCGCCAGAAGCCTACGCCGAGGATCGCGACATACGCGAGGCCAACCGCCGAGCAAAGCGCGATCGCATGCCAGAAATCTATGCTGGCTATATGGCGCGGTGCCGAGTGGCGGGAGCCATGGACTTCGACGACTTGCTTTACTATACCAATGTGCTGCTGCGCGACAATCCCGATGTGCGCCATCACTATCAGGAATATTTCCGCTATGTGCTTGTCGATGAGTATCAGGACACCAACTTCGCCCAGCATCTCATAGTGTCGCAGCTTACCGAGGGCTCCCAGCAGCTCTGCGTGGTCGGCGACGATGCCCAGAGCATCTATTCATTCCGTGGCGCCAACATCCGCAACATCCTCAATCTGAAAAAGTCTTACCCTAATCTCCAGATCCACAAGCTCGAGCAAAACTACCGCTCTACCCAAAACATAATCAATGCGGCCAACTCACTAATCGAGAAGAACACTGAGCAAATGCACAAACAGGTATTCTCGCGCAATGCCAAAGGCGATCTCGTGGAGGTGGTCAAGAGCTTTAGCGACTTCGAGGAGGCTTACTTGGTCTCTAATCGCATCTCGCAGGTGCAGATGCACAGCGGCGACTCTCTCGAGGAGTTTGCCGTGCTCTACCGCACCAATGCCCAGAGCCGCATACTGGAGGAGGCCCTGCGCAAGCGCAACATCCCCTACCGCATTTACGGCGGCCTTTCGTTCTACCAGCGCAAGGAAGTAAAGGATGCCATCGCTTACTTCCGCCTCAGCATCAATCCGGCCGACGACGAGGCCCTGAAGCGCGTGGTCAACTATCCGCCCCGAGGCATCGGCGACACCACCATGGGCAAGGTCGCCGCCACCGCCATCAGCCACAATGTGAGTCTGTGGGAGGTGATCAACGACCTCGACCGCTATCCGGTATCCATCAACAAGGGCACTCGCGCCAAACTTGAGGGATTCCGCGACCTGCTGCTGAAATTCAACCGCCTCAATGCCGAGGGAATGGATGCCGACCAGGTAGCTCGCAAGATCATATCCGAGACTCAACTTCTCACAATCTTGGTCAACGACCGCACCCCGGAGAGCATATCCCGCCAGGAGAACCTGCAGGAGCTGCTCAATGGCGTGCGTGAATTCGTGTCCACCAAGATGGAAGAGGGCAACACCGAAAGCGTAGACATGGCCTCATTCTTGGGCGAGGTATCCTTGGCCACCGATCAGGACGACAAGGAGGAGGACACTCAGGAAAAAGTGACCCTGATGACCATCCATGCCGCCAAGGGCTTGGAATTTGGCAACGTGTTCATCGTAGGCGTTGAGGAAGAGCTTCTGCCCTCAGTCCTAAGCATGGACAATCCCTGGGAAATCGAGGAAGAGAGGCGCCTGCTCTATGTGGCCATCACCCGCGCAAAGCGCTTCTGCATGATGAGTTATGCGGTATCGCGCTACCGCAATGGTCAGTCTGGCCCCAGTAAACCCAGCCGATTCCTGGCCGACATTGATCCGAAATGGCTCCACTTTGCCATGGGCACAGATATCCCCAGTCTCGATCCCGTGAAGAAATTCGGAAGCAGTTACCACAGCCCTATCTCGGCGCCCAGTGCGCCCCGTCCGTGGCAACGGACTGGGACAGCTTCGCGCCCATTCTCTCCCGTCGACATTCCGGCTCCCAAGACAGGCCCAGCTACCCCGGCCGCATCATCCACCGGCTCATCGTCTGTCTCGGGCGAATGCTTGCACACACCGGGCGAACTCGAGACCGGCATGACCATCCAGCATTCGCGTTTCGGCCGTGGCCAAATCGTGGAGGTGGATACTTCGCAGCCTGATGCCCGCATACGCGTAAAATTCGACCAATTCGAGGTTAAGACTCTCCTACTCAAATTCGCCAAATTCACTATACTATGACTATCGAGCAGATCCCCACGCCCTTCTACATAGTCTACGAAGACAAACTGCGCAAAAATCTCGACCTCATCTCTGAGGTGAGTCGGCGCAGCGGCGCCAAAATCATCATGGCATTCAAGGCCAATGCCCTGTGGCGCACGTTCCATATCATGCGCGAGTATGGCATTGGCTTCACGGCAAGCAGTCTCAACGAACTACGTCTTGGCCACGAATTTCTTGGCCACGATGCCCATAGTTATTGCCCAGCCTACACTGACTCCACCATCGATGAATATCTCAAGGGGAGCACCCATATCACCTTCAATTCGCTGAGCCAATGGGAGATGCACAAGGACAAACTCCGCGAATATCCCAATGTGTCGCCCGGTCTGAGAGTCAATCCGAAATGCTCGGTCATCGAGACCGATCTCTACAATCCGGCCCTCCCCGGCTCCCGCTTCGGCGTCTCCGCCGACTCCCTCCCCACATCCGAGAACCTAAATCCTAAATCCCAAATCCTACAAGGCCTCGAAGGCCTCCATTTCCATGCCCTCTGCGAATCGTCGAGCTACGACTTGGAGAAAGTGCTTGCAGCCTTCGAGCAGCAATTCGGCCATCTTCTGCCCCAACTCAAATGGGTCAACATGGGTGGCGGCCATCTGATGACGCGCGAGGGCTACGACACCGAGCATCTCATCCGCCTCATCCAAGGATTCCGCGAGAGGTATCCCTGGCTTGAAGTTATCCTGGAGCCGGGCAGCGCATTCACATGGCGCACTGGTGACCTGATCACAAGCGTGGTGGACACAGTCAGCAACGACGGAGTGGACACAGCCATCGTCGATGTGTCCTTCGCCTGCCACATGCCCGACACCCTGGAGATGCCCTATCAGCCCATCATCACCGAGAGCGTGCCTGAGGGCAAGCCCTTCATGCTTGGCGGCAACAGTTGCCTTAGCGGCGACTACTGCGGCCCTTGGCATTTCGACCACGAACTCAAACCCGGCGAACGCCTTACCCTCGAGGACATGAACCATTACACCACGGTGAAGACCACCATGTTCAACGGCATCCAGCACCCCGCCATCGTGCTTTGCGACAGCAAGGGCGACTGCACCTATCTGCGCCAATTTGATTATGAAGACTACAAAAGCCGCATGTCATGAGCCATAAGTATTCCGTAATAGTGCCTGTCTACAACCGCATCGACGAGGTGCGCGACCTCCTCGACAGCCTCTCGCGCCAGACAAGCCGCAACTTCGAGGTGGTGCTTACCGAGGACGGCAGCAACGAGCGCTGCGACGAGGTAGTGCGCCAGTATGCCGACAAGGTAGATATCAAATATTTCTGGAAGGAGAACGAAGGCCGGTCCATTGCACGCAATTACGGCATGGAGCGCGCCACCGGCGACTATTTCATCTTCTTCGACAGCGACTGCGTGATCCCGCCGGAATACTTCGAGACCCTCGACAAGGAACTCGAAAAGAATCCGCTCGACTGCTTTGGCGGACCCGACGCGGCGCATTCGTCGTTCAGCGACGTACAGAAGGCCATCAATTACAGCATGACATCCTTTCTTACCACCGGCGGCATACGCGGCGGCAAAGTGCAACTCGAAAAATTCACTCCCCGCACCTTCAACATGGGCTATTCCCGCGCTGTGTATGAGCGAGTTGGAGGTTTCCGCGAGATGTTCTCCGAGGATATTGACATGAGCACTCGCATACGCCAAGCCGGATTCTCAATCGGGCTGCTGCGCAGCGTGCCGGTGTGGCATAAGCGCAGAGTCGACTTCAAGAAATTCTTCCGCCAGGTGCATGTGTTTGGCATGTCGCGCATCACGCTCCAACTGCTCTATCCCGGCAGCATGAAGCCCGTGCATGCCCTGCCGGCCCTTTTCGTGATTGGCAGCGTGGTGCTCATCATATTGGCTGTGGCCTTGTCGCCGCTATGGATCTTGCCCCTGCTGGTGTATCTGCTGGCCATTTTCTTCTCGGCGTGGGTCAATACCAAATCCTTCAAGATTGCTTGCCTGACCGTGCCAGCCAGCCTTGTGCAGCTCATCGGCTACGGCACCGGCTTTATCGAGGCTTATGTCACCAAGATCCTCCTCGGCCGAGGCCGCGACATCAACCAAGAAATCGCCCTCCGCCGCGGCAAATGATCCCCTCACCCCAAATCCCAAATCCCAAATCCCCCACCCCAAATCCCCCACCCCAAATCCCAAATCCCAAATCCCAAATCCTATCCTATGACTGATTCTCCCCTAATCTGCGAGATGGACGCTTCCCAGCGCCCTCGCGAAAAAGCCATGAACGAGGGCTTCGACTCCCTCACCGACGCCGAAGTCATGGCCATTATCTTTGCCACCGGCATCAAGGGCATGTCGGTAGTCGAACTCTGCCATCAGATCCTTGATAAAAACATGGGGCACCTGTCGCTGGTCACCCGCAAAAGCGTTGACCAGTTGGTCCAGGAGCACAAAGGCATTGGCAAGGTCAAGGCCATCACCCTGCTCGCCGCCCTGGAATTGGGCAAGCGCTGCAGCCGCGATGCCCAGAAACTGGCTGAAATGGAACCCCTCACCTCATCAGATGATGCCCACAAGCGCATGAAGCATCATTTTCAATGGCTCAAGCATGAGGAATTCTGGGTCCTTTACCTCAATCGGCGATGCATCGGGTTGCAGGAGAGCCGCATCTCCATAGGCAGTTCGCATGCCACTACGGTCGATGTAAAAGAAATAATTCGGCAGGCGCTCAATTGCCATGCCGAATCATTGATACTCTTCCATAATCATCCCAGCGGATCGCTGAGGCCCAGTCGCGAGGACGACACTCTGACAAAGAAGATTGCCGACGCCGCGCGCCTATTCGATCTGCGGGTCCACGACCATCTTATCATCACCGACGGAGGCTACTACAGCTATGGCGACCATAGCCGGCTTTAAGCCTCAGTCATTGGCTTTTTTAGAGGCTGATGCGCAGATAGCGCCACAGGCAGCCGGGGATGAGATGCCAAATGCCATCTACCAGGCTCCAGCGCCAGTCGATGGTGGCAATGCGCTCTCGGCGCAGGATAGCGCGCTCTACCAGCGGAGCGGCATAGTCGACAGCCATGGTCAGGGGGTATGCCTTCTGGGCATCGAGCAGGGCTGTGCGCACGAATCCCGGCCGGATGTCGGTCACGCTGACAGCCACGCGCTGCATGTGGGCCAACTGGTCGATGGCCTGGAGATAATTGCGCTGGTAGCGCTTGCTGGCGCTGTAAGTCGGAGCCACTCCCAGACCCTTGGTGCCAGCCACCGAGGTGATGGCTGCGATCTGTCCGCGGCCCACATTCTCAGTGTTCTTGAAATACAGATAGGCGGCGTTGATGATGCGGGTGAATCCGCGCACATTCACTGCCAGTATAGGTTCGTCCTTGCCCCAGTCGAGCAACGGATTGGCGAATCCCACGCCCGAGGCGAAGAGAAGCACATCCATGCCTCCGTTGAGTTCGATCAAGTCGTTGAAGCGTGTCACAGCATCCTGGGCAGTGACGTCGATTACGCGATACACGATGCGGTCAGGACATGTGTCGGCCACTTCGCGCAATTTGTCGTCGCGGCGCGCTGCTATGGCCACTTTCCATCCCATCTTGGCAAAATCTTCGGCCACGCGGCGTCCGATGCCGCTGCTGGCCCCTATCACTACAATCCTCTTCATGTTGGGTAGTTTTTGGTCTTTAGTCCTTTGTCTTTGGTCCGTGGGCTTTAGGGCCGGTCCCCTGGTCCTTCCCTACTCGGGATTCTGAGCGTCGTTGCCCTGATAGATCTGTTCGGGCGATGGCTGGCCAGTGGTTTCGGGGAAGTATAGCGAGGGCTCTTCACCCACGGGCTCACTTATTTTAACCTTTCGTCCGAGTATTTTGTTCATGTCGAGGGTATATGTGATGTTGATGGAGCCGGCTATGTTGGTTGTGCGGGCTCCGTAGCCGGGTATGTACCATGGCTTGCCATAGGCATTGAGCGTCTCATGCATGATGCGATGGTAGCGGAACGACCATCCTGCCGACACTGGGCCCCATATCTTCACCTGCAGACCGATGTTGAATTCCCACCAGGTCACCGTGGAACTCTGCGTGGGTATCTGTGGATACGCCGTTTCGTCCCAGTATGTCGAGGTGATTGTGACATCCTCAATGTTGTATTTGAATGGCGAAAGGCCGAATCTCACACCAAGGAAGAATCGATAGTCGGGACTTGAATTGTAGAGGAAATTATAGTCCATGCCCAAGCGGAAATACACACTGAGCGGACTTTTGTATGTGAAGTTGTTGTCGGCCGGAGTGTTGTTGGCCGATCCGAATCCCATTTCGAATGTTGGCAGATAGCGATTGTGGAGGCTCACCTGCGCGCCAAAGCCGATCAGGCCGTAATGCTGGCCGAATGCTCTCATGATGGGGTTCCACAGGTCCACGCTTACCGAAGCCGAATGGAGCAGCGGATACTGCATCGGCTTCTTTTTCTTCAGTTCGGTGCTGTCGCGCCATTCGCGGCCGGTGACAGTGTCGACATAGATGACATTGCCGTTCTCGTCGTGATAGTGCACCATGCCCTGGAGCATGCGTTCGCGAATGCGGGTTGAGTCGTTGGCAAACTCATTGATAGCCTGCGTGGCAGTGGCCTTGTTGTTGACCGGTGTGATCTTGCGTTGTGCTTGCGCGCACACGCATGCGATCAGGGCCGCCAGCACCACCGCCAATATGCACCTCATCCTATTCATCGGCGCCTCCTTCCTTGTTGGGGTCTTCGTCGTCTTCGTCGTCTTCGAGGTCTTCGTCGTCTTCGAGGTCTTCGGGGTCTTCGTCGTCTTCGAGGTCTTCACCGGCGTCGGGGTCTTGTTCGTCAGGGTCGGTGGATGAGGTGCGGAAGTAGAGGCGGATGCGCTCGATGTCTATGTTGTTGATGAGCGAGTCGGTCACGACCACAGAGTCGAGCAGATGGGTCGTATAGGTGAAATGCGTGATATGGTAGTTGTAGATCACGCCGCACTCCTCCGATGCGAATCGGGGCGTGGAGGTGTAATCGAAGATTACCGTGTCGTTGAGCTCCGGATAGTCGAGATATTTCCACTTGTAAGCCAAGATCCAGCCCGTGGTGAGCTGAGTCGACCGCATTGGCAGATACAAGGCGCTCACCTTAGTGCCGGCTGCCGACAGGGGGTTGTCCTCCTCCATGCCAAGGCCGTAGATCTGCACCGAGTCGAGCGTGATTGAGGAGCCTGTGCTCGAGTCGTAGAACCCGGCATAGGGCACCGAATTGCGGTTCTCCAGGCAGCCATTCGTGTTGCACGAACTGGTCCAGGCCATCAGGATTGCCACTATCGCTAATATGTAGAATGCTTTGCGCAAAGGTGTCGTATCAGTTAATTATCTAATTTCCTCTTCTATCTCGTACTGGTTGCGCAGCTCGCTGTTGCGCACGATCAGTTCGCCTATGAAGCCGGCCAAGAATAGCTGGCTGCCAAGCAGCATGAGCGTCAGCGCCAGATAGAAATATGGCGAATTTGTCACCAGCGTGTAATGGTTGCCGTGGTGCATGTTGTAGAGCTTCAGGGCGCCCACTATGATCACAGCCACAAAACCCAGGAAGAACATCAGCGACCCTAACAGGCCGAAGAGATGCATCGGCTTCTTGCCAAATTTGCCGGTGAACCACAATGTGGCCAAGTCAAGATAGCCGTTGACGAAGCGGTCGAGACCAAACTTGGTCTTGCCGTACTTGCGCGCCTGATGGTGCACCACTTTCTCGCCAATCTTGCCGAAGCCGGCGAGTTTGGCCAGGTATGGGATATAGCGGTGCATGTCGGCGCCAAGCTCGATATGCTTCACCACCTTGAGCTTGTAGGCCTTGAGGCCGCAATTGAAGTCGTGGAGATTCTTTATGCCGCTCACCTTGCGGGCCGTGGCATTGAATAGCTTGGTGGGTATGGTTTTCGACAGCGGGTCGTAACGCTTTTTCTTGTATCCCGACACCAGGTCATAGCCATCCTCGGTGACCATGCGGTAAAGTTCGGGGATCTCGTCGGGGCTGTCCTGCAGGTCGGCGTCCATGGTGATCACCACATCGCCCTGAGCCTTGGCGAAGCCCACGTTCAGGGCCGGACTCTTGCCATAATTGCGGCGGAAGCTGATGCCTTTTACTTCGGGATACTCCTTGCTCAGGTTGCTGATCACCTTCCACGAACTGTCGGTGCTGCCATCGTCGACGTAGATGGCCTCGTAATCGAAGCCATTCTGCTTCATCACGCGGTCGATCCAGGCTTGCAGTTCGGGGAGCGATTCCTCTTCGTTGAAGAGCGGTATTACAACGGAAATGTCCATCACATTAAATTATATGGCTGTGCTAATCCTCCTCCACTCGCTTTCGCATGCCCCATCTCAGGATGCACGCAATGATCAGCGAAATCATGGCGCCGAAGAAGCTGCCCAGCCAGATCAGCGTGAAGGCGAAAGAGATGGGCGTAGGCAGCATCTTCTCAGTGATCAGGCGCTCCAGGGTGGTGCCGATATGCTTGGTCTCGGGAGTGCCTAAACTGATGTAGAACTGCGCCACGCGGTCAAAGAGATCGACGATGAAATCGGGATTCATCACCCTCATGTAGAAATACGACACCAGGCCCATCAGCAGGCTGCCGCACAGGAAAATCACTATGCCGTGCATCCATATTGCCGAAAGCCGGCTGCTGCAGCGGCTTGCCACATAGGCGCGGCGAAGCAGCACGAAAGCCACCACTGGCAATCCTAACAGCATGGCCTGGCTCAACAGCATCAGCATGCTGTTGTCAAGGCCGGTCACTTGCAGCATGTACATCACAGCCATGTACAGGCCCACGATCAGGCCATCGCTGGCCCCCAGATGGTAGATGCTGCGCGGTTGTCCTATTTCTCTCTCTTGGGTCATTGCAGTAAGGCGCGTGGGATGCTAAAATGTGAGGATTCCTCACGCAAGTGCAAAATTAGGGAAATTTTCTCAGAAAAACAAAAATCCAGCGCCTTAGTTTTAGCGCTGGACCTTGTTGTGGTTGTCGGTAAGCCTTTTTATTCAGCGGCGGGAGCCTCTTCTGCGGGAGCAGCGGCAGCTTCTGCCTCAGCCTTGGCTGCTGCAGCCTCAGCTTTCTTCTTGGCCACGGCCTCAGCCTTGGCCTTGTTCTTGGCTTGCTCAGCCTCGAGGCGTGCCTTGGCAGCCTCTTCCTTTGCGCTGGCCATGGTGGCCTTGTCCTTGTCGATCTTAGCCTGACGAGCTTTCTTCCAAGCTTCGAAGCGGCGCTCGGCCTCAGCCTGATCGAAAGCGCCCTTAGCGACGCCTCCCTGGAGGTGCTTCATCAGCAGTACGCCTTCGTGCGACAGGATAGCGCGCACGGTGTCGGTGGGTTGTGCTCCCACGTTAACCCAATACAAAGCCCGCTCGAAATTGAGAGTGATTGTAGCAGGATTTGTGTTCGGATTATATGAACCAATCCTTTCAATGAATCTACCATCTCGTGGTGCCCTGCTATCGGCGATAACAATAGGATAGAACGCATAGTTCTTGCGACCATGACGTTGCAGTCTAATTTTTGTTGCCATTTAACGTTAAGTTAATTTGTTGGTTTTGTATTGTTTGTGTTGTTTTGGAATTCAACGGCGCAAAGTTACGAATTTTTCCTCATCCCACAAAATATTTCTGCAACAATTGTGCAATTATTGCGCTTTTGCTGTGGCTGAGAGCCAGTGGTTGAGGCTGTCGCAGAGGGCGGGATTGTCTTTGCTGACGGCCCAGCACTGGAATTGGGTGAAGCTGATGGGAGTGGAGATGTCGATCTGGGGGAACTGTTCGCGCATGGCCTTGGCCACGCTCTCGTTGATTACAGCCAGGCGAATGACACCGGCATTGACGAGCACCACCAGGTGCTCAGCCGTGTAGTGGGGCTCCTGCATGATGTAGATGGTGTCGCCTATCTCCTTCGACAGATTCTGTATTCGGGCTGCGATGGGCGAGTCGTTGGAGATCCACACTGTGTCGCCCCCGAGCTGGATCTGCGATGTGATCTTGGGCTGCTGCGCCGAGTCGAGCTTCTGTACCAGCACCTCGCGATCGAGATACACGGGCGAGGTCATCAGAAAATAGTCCTTGAGGCTGCTGGTCGAAGGCATCGAGGCCACCACTACATCGTAGTCGCCCCTATTCAAGCCCTCCATGGCATGGCGCAGGGGCACAAAGGGATGATACTTGATGGGCACTCCGAATTCCCGCGAAATCCGTTGCAGCACCTCATAGTCGCGACCGGTGACTGTGTCGCCTGCCACGCGGTACACCCCGGGATTGAGCTCGATGGCCACATCCAAGGTGTCGCCTCCCGATTTCACCATCGCATAACTGAAAGTAGCGTTCTGCTTATGACTTGATTTGCTGAGGAATATCATAGCCAGCACTGCCAATGCCAAAAGCATCAGCAAAGCCCAAGGGCGCGACTTGTATGGTTGGAGCCGCTTCATCCTCAATCGTGGAAGTCAATGCAAAGGCCCATCTGGAATCTGCGCGGATTCAGCGGATAGTGAGGCGATGAGAAATAGTTGCTGCCGCCTATCATGCCCTGGTTGACATGCGTCATCATCACATAGAAGCGCGTGCGCCCCAGCTTCATGTTGGCATAGGCCGTCATGAAGGGGTAATTGCCCACCTTCATCTCCCTTTGGTTGTAGAAAGTGGCCGTGGCAGGCTGGAAGCCTGGAGCGTAATAATTGGTGTAATAGTCGCAATCGATGCCGAGCTGCAGATGCAGCGTGGCTATGCGGCATAGCAGATACAGATTGCTGAAGAGCGCAAGCTTTGGCAGAGGCATCACGCGGTCGTCGCTCGATGTCTGGTAGGTGATCTTGTTGTCCCAGTGGAGAATTCCCAAATGCAGATTTTGCTGGAGCGTGGCGCTGAACACTTGCACAGCGTCGCCGCTCTGCTCCGGCAAGGCATTCTCATTGAAAAACACCAAGTTCTGCAGGGTCTCTGTACCGATATTGATTGTCGACCCGGTCCATGGCAACTTCAGGATGCCGCCTACGCGGAATCGCCGCTCCTTGCCAAAATTGTTCTGCCATATGAAATGGTTGCTGCGGTATTCCTGCAGCAGATAAGGCACCGAGGTATTGTAGAGATGGGCGTAAGCGGTCAGGTCGATTGTATCGCCAAGCAGGGGGAACCGCGTGCGCAGATTTCCCTTCAATTTGATTTCGCCCACCGCATCGCCGATGATGCCAATCTCGCCGGTGGCATCGTAGGTCAGCACGGAGCCCATCTGCTTGGTGAGCTGTGCGCCCACCCACGCCAGGTTCTGAGTCTTGCGGTCGAGAATCGACTCTATGCCTGCCGGGAAAGGCATGAGGCCCATATTCTCCGGCATCGAGCGGTCAAGAGTATCCACTGACTGGGTGAATTTCCTGACCTCATAGGTCATATAAGCAGCCAAGCCGAATTTTGCGTACTTGTTGAAGCCCTCGAGCAGCGACACGCCCACCGTGTTTGACATTGACGAATAGGTGGTGCGGTCGTAAGTGATGCTGGGATTGAGGTATGTGTTCTCGAAGAAAGCAGCCGTTTCGGTCATGTTAGGATCGCGGAAGATATGCTTGGCATCCTTGTAGTGGAGAGTCCAGATGAACGATGTCACCGGGATGTATTCGCTGCTGATGATCGAGTCATTCTCATCCTTTTCATCATGCCAATAGCCAACCTTGTAGCGGTTGTTGAGAAACAGTTCACCACCGACGATGCGCGTATGCGCATTGCTCAGATTCGTAGGGATCGACTTGGGATTTATCGAAGTCACGCCGCCCTGGAGTTCGGCAGGATCGGTGATGTAGAGATCGTCGGTGATGCCGCCGTTCTCCTTATTAAGCATGTTGTAGTGGTTATAGAACCCTTGAAACTCATATCTCGGACCCAGATAGGACCCATTGAAGCCCCAGTTGAGGTTCTTCACAGCCTGGTATTCGTAGCTGCCCTTCGAGTAGAGATAGTCGAGCTTGGCCCCCACCTGAGCGCGAGCATTGATATTGCCGTTGAAGATGGTTTGCAGGCGGTTCTGCTCGTTGTCGCGGCTTCCCGAAGCGTCATAATAGACGAGCGTCATGGGTATTCGCGTATTGTAGAATCTCTCCTTGGCGAGCGTGGGCGTGTAAGCCATCTTGCTGTCCTGCAGGAAAAATTGGCTGATGGCGGGTTGCTCCATGGCAAGCATGTTCTTGCCCTCGGCGCCGAGATTGCCAGTGCATGCATAGGCATACGACACCTCCGACGGCACGGCACGCAGATAGTAATTGTACTCCAGCGTGTCTTCCATCGCGGTGCGCTCAATCAAGCCCAGCGGAGGCTCTACCTTCCACTCATAGCTTTGCTGCAGGATCTCCTGCTTCTTTTTCTCCACGCGCTGGCCGTTTTCGTTGACCTCGCTGCGCGAACTGGAACTCGAATTGCGGTTGCTCGAGCTGCGGTTGGTTTGCGCCACCGCTCCCAGGCAGAAAAAGAGCAAGAGAATTAGTATGATTTCCGTCTTCTTCATAATTTACGTGCAAATTTACACATAATTTATGAGATAAAAGGAATTTTCAACCGCTATTTTGCCAATGGCGACAGCTTTAGGCCGCGTTATTGCTGTTACGCTGGATGCAGCGCCAAGCGTAAGTGCCAATCACGATGAAGCATATCAGCGAGAGCACAAACGAGGCATTCACCCCGGGCAACCATCCCACTTGGCCGCAATCGATGATCAGGCCCTGCAGCGGCGGCATCAGCGAACCGCCCACGATTGCCATCACGAGGAACGCTGCTCCGAGGGAAGCGTCGTCGCGGTGCACGCGCTCCAGCGCGATGCCGTAGATGGTGGGGAACATCAGCGACATGAAGAAAGATGTTGCCACCAGGCAATATAGGCCTGTGATGTTCTGCAAGAAGATTGTGCCCATTATCGTGATGGCCCCTCCGCACGCGAAGATCAGCAGCAGTTTGCGGCCCGAGATGTACTTCATCAGATATGTGCATATGAAGCGCGATGACAGGAACATCAGCATGGCCGCAATATTGTAATTCTGAGCGGTGGCCTTATTGATGCCCAGGCGGTCGGCATACTGTATGATGAAGGTCCAGCACATGATCTGCACAGCCACATAGAAAAGCTGTGCTACCACTCCCTCGCGGTATTCCTTGTTGGTCCACAGGCGCTTAAGCGTGAGGCTTACCGGAATCCTAACCCTCTGTGAATCTGCCTTAGGCTGTCCGCCCTCCTTTTTCACGAAAAAGAGAATGATGAAGAACATGGCCACTACCACGCAACCAAGCGCCACATAGGGATCGCGGATCACAGCCAAGTCATGGGTGCGGATTGCCAAGCGCTCAGCCAGGGGGAGCGAACTGAAGCCCACCTCGCGCACAGCCGGGGTGTCGCAGTCGAGATGCGACAGCACAAAGTGCGAAGCCACGAACATGCCCAGGAGCGAGCCCACAGGGTTGAAAGCCTGCGACAGATTGAGGCGCCGGGTCGATGTCTCTTTGGAGCCAAGCGACAGGATGTATGGATTGGCAGTAGTCTCCAAGAAAGCCAGGCCGAAAGTGAGCACATACAGGGATATACAGAAGAAAGAAAACTCCTGGAAAATAGCCGAGGGGATGAACAGGAAGGCACCCACGGCGTAGAGCGAGAGACCGAGCAGGATGCCGCTCTTGTAACTGAATCGCCTGATGAAGAGGGCAGCCGGGATGGCCATGGTGAAATAGCCTCCATAGAAGGCGAACTGCACCAGCGACGCCTTGGTGGCCGATATTTCCATCACGGTCTGGAAGGCCGACACCATCGGATTGGTGATGTCATTGGCGAAGCCCCACAGCGCGAAGAGCGCAGTGATCAGCACAAAGGTCAGCAGATATTTCTTCTCGATGACCTTTGCCACAATCCGCGATGACCCTGCCCACTGCGGCATGGCCTCAACAGCCATGTCGCATGAGTCAGTATCGGGTGTCTTATTTGTAGATTGGTCCATAATTCTTGCAAGCGCGGTAGTCTGAGCCTTCCCTGTCCATGCCGAATGCGTTCCAGGCTGCCGGACGGAAGATCTTATCGTCGTCGCAATTGTGCATGCACACCGGTATGCGCAGTATCGATGCCAGGGTGATCAGATCCTGGCCGATGTGGCCGTAAGTGATGGCGCCATGGTTAGCTCCCCAGTTGTTCATCACCGAGTACACATCCTTGAAGGCCGGCTTGTCGCAAAGGCGAGGCACAAACCAAGTGGTGGGCCAGGTGGGATCAGTGCGCATGTCGAGGATTTTGTTGATCTCGGGATCGATGTCGACAGTCCAGCCTTCGGCCAGCTGCAGCACCGGGCCCAGGCCTTTCACCAGATTGAGGCGCATCATGGTCACCGGCATGCCTCCGCGGCTCAGGAAGTTGGACGAGAAACCGCCGCCACGGAAATAGTCGCGGTCAGCCGGATACCAAGTGGTGGCCTCGAGGCTCTTCTTCACATCCTCGTCAGTAATATTCCAGGGCTCCTTCATGACGGGGTTGCCATCAGCATCGACCATCTGGCCAGCGCCATCGAGGGTGGTTGCGCCCGAGTTGATGAGGTGGATGATACCGCCGGAAGCGCGGCCAGTCAGTTCCTTGCCAGTCACACGCTTCACAGCCTCCGGGCTCCAATATGTGCGCACATCCGAGAAAATCTGGGCACGATTGGTAAGCAGATGGCCAAAGAGCATGGCCACTCCGTTGCACGCATCGTTCTCGGTGGCCACCACGAAGGCCTCGCGGATGCCGTTCCAGTCAAACGAAGTGTTCAGCAGCGCCTCGGCATAGTCGCCATTGGGATAGTAGTCGGTCCACTGGCGCTGACCTTGGAAACCGGCAGCTATGGCATTGTGGCCCAGCGACTCTTCTTTGAATCCCATTTCCTTGAGTTTGGGATTTCCGCGCATAAGGTCGCGCATGATGATCATCATCTTCACCACGAATTCCCAGTCGGCATCCTTCTGCTCGCGGGTCTTGCGCTTTTCGGGGCGGTTCTTGAAGTCTTCGCCCTCGTTGGGCTTGCAGTGCTCAGCAGTCCAGGCAAAGGCTTTTTCGTATTCTTCCTTGTCGTAGATGCCTTCGTTCATGCGGCGGATCAGTTCGGTCAGGTCGATTGACTCGTTGCGCATGCCCAAGTATTCCTGGAAGAAATTGGGATCAACGATGCTACCAGCGATGCCCATCGAACTGGAGCCCATCGACAGGTAGCTCTTGCCGCGCATTGTGGCCACAGCCTGAGCGGCGCGGGCAAAGCGCAGTATCTTCTCTGCCACATCGTCGGGTATAGTGTTGTCGTCGAGGTCTTGCACATTGTGGCCATAGATGCCGAAAGCGGGCAGCCCCTTCTGGGCATGAGCTGCCAGCACGGCTGCCAGGTACACCGCTCCGGGACGCTCGGTGCCGTTGAAACCCCACACTGCCTTGGGCCAATGGGGATTCATGTCCATGGTCTCTGCGCCATAGCACCAGCATGAGGTCACGGTGATGGTGGAGCCCACGCCTTCGCGTTCGAATTTCTCAGCGCAGGCTGCCGTTTCGGCCACGCGGCCGATGGTGCCGTCGGCAATCACGCATTCCACGGGGCTGCCGTCGCCATTCTTCAGATTCTTGGTGATGAGGTCGGCCACAGCCTGGGCAAGCTTCATGGTCTTTTCTTCGAGACTTTCGCGCACTCCGCCTTGGCGGCCGTCGATAGTGGGGCGTATGCCTATTTTGGGATATTTGCTCATGATAGATTTAAAATAGATTGATTTCAGTACATTTGATTCAGGATATCGCAAAATTAATAAAAAATCACAACACCCCAAATTAAAAACTGCTCAAAATATATCACATATTCACCATATCCCCGTGTTCTCCGTGTCTCTGTGGTGAATCGGTAAACCAATGCGAGGGGTTGATTGTTGATATTACAAAACAAGTTCAACTATTAATCAGAAAACATTATGAAAACCCGATTGCTCCTCTTTTTCCTCCTCGTGATGGGAGCTTTGGCGATGCCCGAGCGGTCGCATGCCTGCTCGCGCGCGCTTTATGTGGGTGACACCACCGCCACCGCAGCCAATGAGGTGCTGCGCGTGGTGGGCCGTTCGCTCGACTGGGCCACGCCCATCCCCACCAACATATTCGTATATCCTCGCGGCATGAAGAAGCAAAGCAACAAGGACGGCTCTGGCAAGCTCATCCGCTGGACCTCGAAATACGGAGCTGTCTATGCCGTGGGCTACAATGCCGGCATCACCGAGGGCATGAACGAAAAGGGCCTCGTCATGAACGGCCTTTTCTGCCGCAACACCATATACAATAGTCCGGCACAGGACGACAAGCCCGAGATGTCGCTCGCTGTGATATGCGCGTGGGTGCTCGACCAGTGCGCAACCACGCGCGAAGCCATTGACCTCGTCAAGAGCCAGGATTTCAAGATTGTGGGCGCCACCTTCGACGGTGGCACCGTGTCGACTCTCCACTGGGGCATCACCGATGCCACGGGCTACAGCTGCATCCTGGAGTTCCAGGAGGGCAAGCTCAACATCTATGAGGGTCAGGACATACCGATGCTCACCAATGAGCCCCCCTACCCCGACATGCTGGCAATCAACAAGTACTGGGAGGGCGTAGGCGGCCAGAACATGCTGCCGGGTACTGTGCGCAGCGCCGACCGTTTTGCTCGCGGCTACTTCTTCCTGGAGAGCACCGAGCATACCAACGACCTGTCGACAGGCTTGGCCATTTGCCGCAGCATTCTCAACAATGTGTCGGTGCCCTTCAAATACGAGCGCGGCGACAAGAATCTGAGCCAGACCCAATGGCGCAGCTTCTCCAATCTGCGCGACCGCCAGTATTATTTCGAGAATGTCACTGACTTGGGCCTCTACTATGTCGACCTCCGGGAATGCGACCTCAGCGAGGGCGCATCGGTGCTCTACTTTGACACCAGCAAGGCTACCGATGTCGTAGGCGACATCACCGCCAAGATGGTCAAGAGCGCCCCCTTCACCCCCATGTACCAATAAAGTTACAAGCTACAAGTTACAAGTGACAAGCTAATAGCTCTTGAGTTACAAGCTACAAGTTACAAGTTACAAGCTAATAGCTACCCATCGTCAAATTTGGAGTTACAAGCTACAAGTTACAAGTGACAAGCTAATAGCTAACCATCGTCACTTGTTACTTGTCACTAACTTGTAACTTGTAACTTGTAACTTGTCACTAACTTGTAACTTGTCACTTGTAACTTGTCACTAACTTGTAACTTGTCACTTGTCATTTGTCACTTAAATAAGGCTCTTAATCTTAAGCTCCATTTATATTTAGGCGCTGCTCGCAAACATTAACCGCTGCTGGGCAGCGCCTATTTTTTCGATCTGTCGATCTGTCGATGCATCGATCCGTCGAAAAGAATTCGATCTGTCGATCTGTCGATGCATCGATCCGTCGTAATTAATTCGATCCGTCGAAGAATTTCGATCTTTTGTAAAAAATTTCAAAAAAAATTTGGTAATCCGAACTTTTTGCCGTAATTTTGGGTAATAGTTTAAAAACCCCTCTATTCAGAGCGAATGCAAATCGATGACTATATTACATATATTCAAAATGAGCTCAATCTGGCTCAGTGCACGGTGAAAGCCTACAACGCTGACCTGCGCCAATGGGCAAGCTTCGCTACTGCAGGGGGTAAGCGCCAATTTGTGGCCGAGGACGTCACAACCACCGACCTGCGCCAATGGATAGCCTCGCTCAGCCGCCAAGGCATCTCCGCCCGCAGCATCAAGCGCAAAGCGTCGGCCCTCAACAGCTTTTTCACCTATCTCATGAAGCGCCACGGCCTGAAATCCAATCCGGCCGCCGACCTGCAATTGGCGCGTCCCAAGAAATACCTGCCCTCGGTGATCACCCCCGAGCAGACCCAGGCCGTGCTCAGCGACGAGCCAGCCCCCGACGACTACATGGGCGTGCGCGACCATCTCATCGTGGACATGCTCTACCAGACCGGCATGCGAGCCTCGGAGCTCGCCTCGCTGCTCGACGCCAATGTCGACACCCATGCCGGCACCCTGCGCGTGATCGGCAAGCGCAACAAAGAGCGCATCATCCCATTCGGCCCCGCCCTGGGCCAAAGCATCGACCAGTACCGCCAATTGCGAGGCACCCTGCCCCGCCAGTGCTCGCCATGCTTCTTCCTTTCTCACAAAGGCCTCGGCATCGACTACCAGGCTGTGCGCCGCGCTGTCCACGCCGCCCTCGACGGCCGCGTGTCATCGCCCAAGCGCAGCCCCCACGTGCTGCGCCACTCCTTCGCCACCGACATGCTCAATGCCGGCGCCGACCTCAACAGCGTGAAGGAGCTCCTGGGCCACCAGTCATTAGAAACGACACAGATATACACCCATATATCTTTGAGTGAACTCAAACAGAATTATGAACACGCACATCCTCGTGCACTAAAAAAAGGAGGACACCATGGAAGTTAGAATCCAAGCTATCCACTTCGACGCGAGCGAGCGTCTGGAGGCCTTCATTCAGAAGAAGGCAGAGCGTCTGGCACGCCACAACACCGCAATCTCGGTCATCGACGTGACCCTGAAGGTGGTAAAGCCAGAGACCGCAATGAACAAAGAGGCTGTGATCAAGGTAAGCATTCCTACCCACGAAGACATAGTGGCCACCAAGGTGGCTAACACCTTTGAGGAGGCCGTCGATCTGGGCATGGAAGCCCTCGACCGCCAGCTCGAAAAGCGCAAAGAAAAGAAATAAATCTATTACCAATCCGGGAAACACTATAGTGGGGCGCCGCCGAGAAGGTGGCGCCCCACGCCTGTATTGCCGCAATGGGGATAAGGGGTTATCGGCGCTGGCGCACAGTCTTTTTCTCGTCGGCAAACCGATTGGGGAATGTCAGATGCTGGCGCGGCCGGATCATGGCCACCACTATCATCACGATGCCGGCGATGATGAACGGTATGCTCAGCAGCTGGCCCATGTTAAGCGCCATGTCGCGCTCGAAGTCCACCTGCGGATTCTTCAGGAATTCGATGAAGAATCGCGCCGTGAACAGCCAGGTGAAGAACACGCCGAAGATCAGTCCCGGTCTCTCCTCAAGATTCTTCTTCCAGTACATCCACATCAGCACCGCGAAGAGCCCCAGATAGGCCAAGGCCTCGTAGATCTGCGTGGGATGGCAGGCAAGACCCTCGTAGAACTCATGCCATTCGCGCGAACGCACAAACATGAAGCCCCAGGGCAGAGTCGTGGCGTGACCGTAGATCTCGGAATTCATGAGATTGCCGATGCGAATCATGGCGCCCACCAGGGCAATCGCGATCACCAGGCGGTCGAAGGTCCACATGGCGCTCTTCTTGGTTGTAATCCACGAATACAGGAACACGGCTATCACGATGGCTATCGTGCCGCCATGGCTGGCCAAGCCGCCCTCCCAGAACTTTATGATCTTGTCGGGATGAGCGCTGTAGTAGTCCCATTCGTAGAAAAAGACATGGCCCAGGCGCGCGCCCACGATGGTGGCGCCTACCACCCATATCAGCAAGATGCCCACCCAGCGCTCCGGAGCGCCCTCGTGGCGAAACATCTTTGCCACCAGGTTGGTGCCTATCCAGAAGCCTATGGCAAACATCAAGCCATACCATCTGATTTGCAGCGGCCCTAAGGTGAATAGGATCGGGTCCGCATTCCATACAATGTAGTCAAGCATATGTCAATTTTTTTAATTATCAAGTATTGGGGACCTGAGGCTTTTGGCCTTTCAGGGCGGCGAAAT
This sequence comes from uncultured Bacteroides sp., assembly GCA_964440745.1. Taxonomy (GTDB): domain Bacteria; phylum Bacteroidota; class Bacteroidia; order Bacteroidales; family Muribaculaceae; genus CAG-873. The sequence continues at coordinate 6,153 of CAYTXF010000009.1, read as the reverse complement.
AAGTGCGGGTGACCTTGCGCACCCTGCTGCTCAGCGCAATCAGGGTGATCATGGTGGGGATGGCCATCAGCGCGTAGAAGAGGTCGCAGAGGCCGACAGCAGCCTCGATCGGAATCACAGCGAAGAGCACCAAGGTGGCAATCCACGCCCAGGTATAGTATTTGCTGCGCTTCTCGCCAAAGAGATAGGCCGCGCAGCGAGTGCCGTAGAAAGAATAAGAGAACATCGACGACATGGCGAAGCATATCACCACCACAATCAGCAAATACTCGCCGTAAGGGATGGCATTGGAGAATGCCGACATGGCCAGCGAGAGGCCCTTTACGCCCTCCACGTTGATGTCGCAAGTCAGCAGGATGGCCAAGGCCGTAAGGGTGCACACCAGGCCCGAGTCGATGCTCGGCCCAAGCATGGCCACCAGGCCCTCGCGCACCGGCTCGTTGTTACGGCTCTCGCCATGCATGATGGTGGCCGTGCCCACGCCGGCATCGTTGACCACCATGGCGCGGCGCGCCCCGATGATGGCGATGCCCACGAATGCGCCGAATCCGGCCCGCAGGCTGAAGGCCTCGCGGAAGATGCTCACTATCACCTCTGGCACATGATGGATGTTGCTGATGATGATGTAAAGCACCATCACAAAATACAGGCCCACCATGAATGGCACCATCACCGACGCCACCTTGGCTATGCGAGTGATGCCGCGCAGCACCACCAGCGCCACTATCAGCGCCACGCCGATGCCAAAGATCAGGCGGAACGACTGCTCGTGGCTTAGGCCCGTGATGCCCGAGATGCCATGCAGCAGACTGCTCCCCTCGATGCTTTCCGCCGAGGTGAACACGCTCATCACAGCCTCGGTCAACTGGTTGGCATTCATGATGCATAGGGTGCCGAACATTCCGGCCACGGCAAAGAAAATGGCCAATGGCTTCCAATTGGGCCCCAGGCCATTCTCTATGATGTACATGGTGCCCCCGGCGGGGCGACCCGTGTCGCTATGGCCCTTGTACATGATGGCCAGCACGCCCTCGTGGTACTTAGTGCACATGCCCACCATGGCGCTGACCCACATCCAGAAGATGGCCCCCGGGCCGCCCATCACCAGCGCGATGGCCACGCCCGCGATGTTGCCCATGCCGATGGTGGCAGCCACCACCGACGCCAGGGCCTGAGCGCTCGAGATCTGCCCGTTCTTGGCATCGCTCTTCTGGCGCAGTGCCTGCAGGGCATGAGGCAGCCGCCTGAGCGACACCATGCCCGAGGCGATGAACATGTAGAGTCCGCCCCCTATTAACAAGAAAAATAGCGGATACCCACCCAGGAAGTCAGCAGCCGCTACGATGAAGTCTTTGATTTTGTCCATGTTTTGGGATTTAGGATTTGGGATTCAGGATTTCGGTTTTGGGTTTTGGGATTTGGGATTTGGTGTCGTTCCCAAATCCCAAATCCTAAATCCTAAATCCCGAATCTTACCGGGCAAGTACGAGGTCGGCCTCCTTGGCGCGACGGCGCATGTTGAGGATCGCGTAGCGCATGCGGCCAAGAGCGGTGTTGATGCTCACTCCGGTGCGCTCTGCTATCTCCTTGAACGACAAATCCTCGTAATATCTCATCTCCACCACCTTGCGCTGGTCGGCAGGGAGCTGGCGCACCAGCGCCTGCACATCTTCGAGGATCTGGGCATCGATCATTGCATCCTCGATGGTGCCCTCGGTGAGATCGCGGCGGTTGAGGATGTTGATGTCCTGATTGTCGGTCGATACCATGCCTTTGTCCTGGCGGAAGTAGTCAATCACTAAGTTATGGGCAATGCGTGCCAGCCAAGCGCCGAATTTTCCGTCGCTTGTATATCTTGATTGCTTTAGGGTCATGATTGCCTTGACGAATGTCTCCTGGAAGATGTCATTAGCTATTTCCTCATCCTTGACAAGATGCATGATGTATGAAAACACATTGGTCTGATGACGCTGGAGCAGTGTGTCAAATGCAGAATTATCGCCTTGCACGTATGCGGCTACCAACTGGTCGTCGGTTAGCTTGGTCGGTTGTAACATTCTATTCTCAATTTATTGTTAGAGTAGAGATGTGCGATAGGCAAAAAGGTTTTAGGTTTTTATTGAATTGTTAATGATGGTTATTCGCTGCGAGGCCGGGGGCGCTCGCGTTTGTAAGTACAAAGTTACTGCTTTTTTTCTTACCCACACAAAAAAAGTGCCCAAAACTGACGTTTTAAGCACTTTTTAAGATTTTTCCGTACAATAGCGAGCAAAACCCTACGTTAATACGGGATTATTCTACTGACTGGGCGTCGGTGTTGGCCATGGCCTTCCAGCAGAGCACTGCGATGGCTGCGCCTACCAGCGGGCCGAGGATCATGATCCAGATGTCGCCAAAGGCGTGGGGATCAAACACTGCGGGACCGAACGAACGGGCCGGGTTGACCGAGCAGTTGTCCACGGGGATGCCCACGATGTTGACAAGGCCCAGAGCGATACCGATAGCCAGGCCGGCAAATTTGCCAGCGCCCTTCTTGGAGTCGGTAGCGGCGATTACGATGAATACGAAGAAGAATGTGAGCAGGCACTCAGCCAGCAGGGCCATGCTCGGGGTGGCGCCGGGCTGAAGCACATTGGTGGCCAGGTCATAGCTGCCAGCTGCTGTCTCGGTGATGCCGCCATATTTGAACACATCGGCCAGACCCAGCTCCATGAACACATACAGGAAGCCAGCACCGATCGTAGCGCCGATGAGCTGTGAAATCCAATAGCCGATCATTTCGCCTAACGACATGCGACCTGCCAACCATACGCCGAACGAAACAGCCGGATTGACATGACATCCTGAGATATTGCCTATGGCATAGCACAGGCAGATCAATACGAGGCCAAAGCATACGCCAATGCCGTATCCGCCAATGCTGGGACCGGCAAGCACTGCGCTTCCGCAGGCCAGGAGGACGAGGAACATGGTGCCTACACCCTCAGCTAAGAATTTTTTCATACCTTAAAGTTAAAATAGTTGAAAATGTTTGTTTCTTTCAGCAAAATTAAAGAAATTTGCATTATAAAACAAACAAAATCTAAAAAATGTTGAGTTCTACCGATGAATTGCATCCTTGGGAGCCCTTCATACCCGCTAATGCCAAGATTCTTGTAATGGGCACTTTTCCCGCTGCGCCCAGCCGCTGGTCGATGGATTTCTACTACCCGAATTTCATCAACGACTTCTGGCGCATCATGGGCCTGATATGCCTGGGCGACAAGGACGCTCTGGTGGATGCGGAGCATCGCACGTTTCGACTCGACAAAATCAAGGCCTTGCTCACCGAGCGCGGCATAGCCCTCAACGACACGGCTCACCGCATACGCCGCCTGCGCGGCAATGCCAGCGACAAGTTCCTGGAGATCGTGGAGCCAGTCGACCTCGATGCCCTGATCAAGCGCATGCCGGGGCTCAAGGCAATAGCCACCACGGGCCAGAAGGCTGCCGAGGTGATAGCCCAACTCACCGGCACCCCGGTGCCGAAGATGGGTGAATGCGTGCGCTGGGGCGACATCGAGATATGGCGCATGCCCTCGACCAGCCGCGCCTACCCCATGCCCCTCGCCAAGAAGGCGGAATACTACCGCCTCCTCCTATAGGCGAGCGCAGCTCGCCAAATCACCAACCCGGGCTACCCTTTCATCCTTTCATCCTTTCATCCTTTAAAACCCGATGACAGGATGACAGGATGAAAGGATGACAGGATGAAAGGGTTGGGCTGAAAGGAAGAAAGGATAAAAGGATAAAAACCAACATTAATAAAATTTATGCACAAAACAATCATTATTGCGGCCGCCGGGGTTATGCTATGCGGCTGCGCCCACCAAGACGACAAGGGCACCTCAGCCACCTGGCAGGTGGTGGAGAATGGCGATGGATTCTACACCCATCGCATCACGCTGAAAGGGGATCTTGACTTTCAGAAATTGGGTTTCAACTGTTTTGCCCGACAGATGACTCCGGTCAACGAGCTGGATACCATCACCGAGGTGGTGCCGGGCTACTATGTGATCAGTTCGGGACGTTTCGACAAGGATGCCGACAGTCTGGTGATCGACATCAACACCCGGGGCAGCTACCGCAATCGCGCCTACAGCCTCGACGGCCTTCACCGCATCCTGAGCGATGGCACCACAGCCCCCATCGCCCTCACCCGCATCCCAGTGACCGAGCGCAAGCAGTGGGCCACGCCCGATGGCGTGGACCGCATGCCCTACGGACCGGAAATCTACGACCGCAACGAGGAGATTTACAGCGAGGAGGTCCCAAGCCCCTATGCTGTGGTGCCAAGCTATAAGCAAGTGCGACTGACTCAGGGCACAAGCAAGACGCCCTTGGCCTACCGCTGGATAAATCCAGCTAATACCAACCACTACGATGTGGCTTACAACCCTGAATACTACACTCTGACTGTGCGCGACGACAGCCTGATCATCACCGCAGCTGACGAGCGAGTGGCCAATGCTGCCCGCTACTCATTTGAAAAACTGGTGGCTGACAACTACGATACTTTGCCCAATGTGGAGATCACCGACTGGCCCGACCTCGCTTATCGAGGCCTGATGATCGACATCTCCCGAAATTTCCAGAGCCCCGAGGCCATGAAGCATTTCATCGACCTGATGGCTCAGTACCGCATGAACACCCTGCATTTTCACCTGCTCGACGACGAGGCTTGGCGCCTCGAGATCAAGCAGTTGCCGGAGCTCACCGAGGTGGGCGCGCGCCGTGGCTACACCACCGACGAGCATGACTTCCTGGTGCAGATTTTCTCGGGCGACGGCAATCCTGACACCCAGGGCACCACAAGCAATGGCTACTATACTCGCGAACAGTTTATCGACTTCATCAAATATGCCTACGATCGCGGCATTGCCGTGATTCCGGAGATTGAGTCGCCGGGCCATGCCCGCGCTGCCGTAAAGTCGATGGAGGCGCGCTATCGCCGCACGGGCGACGACAGTCTGCGTCTGATCCACGATGGCGACACTTCGAAATACACCTCGGCCCAGGCTTTCCACGACTGCGTGATGAATCCGGCCCTGGAGGGTCCGTATCGTTTCATGGACATTGTTATGACTGAGATTCAATCGATGTACCAGGATGCTGGCGTGCCTCTGCCCGCCATCCATATCGGCGGCGACGAGGTGGCTCGCGGCGCCTGGAACGGCAGCGAGGTGGCCCAGAAGTTCATCGAGGAGCACAAGCTCGACGGCCAGACTGGCCTTCACGGCTATTTCGTGGACCGCGTGATCGACATGGCTCGCGCTAAGGGCATCAAGATTAGCGGTTGGCAGGAGATTGCCCTGGGCCATAGCGTCGAGTACAATGCCTCGACTGCCCCCGAGGTGTACAGCGTGAATTGCTGGACCGAGGCCAGCGGCCCCAATCCTGTGGGCGCGCAGTCGGTGAAGAACGGCTATCCTACCATCCTGAGCAATGTCAACTATTTCTACATGGACATGATGTACAACAATCATCCCGAGGAGTATGGCCTCAACTGGGGCGGCACGGTGGATGAGTTCCAGAGCCTGCATGGCTATCCCGCGCGTCTGTGTCCGGTGGATGTGAGCAAGGAGAAAGGCAGCATCAAGGGTGTGTCGGGCCATCTCTTCGCCGAGACAATACGCAATCCGGAGATGGTGGAATATTTCCTCTTCCCGAAGATGCTGGGCTTGGTGGAGCGTGCCTGGAACAATGACAGCACTTACACAGATCGCGATTTCAATGCCGTGGTCGGCCTCAAGGAGATTCCGCGCTGGGCTAAGGAGGGTCGCAACTTCCATCTGCGTCAGGCAGGCATCAAGGAGATTGATGGCAAGATCTATATGAATTCGCCCTACCCCGGCGCCGAGATCCGCTATACCACCGACGGCACCGAACCTACCGCCTCATCGGCTCTCTACAGCGAACCTCTGCCGGCCGAAGGCCTCACCGAAGTGCGCGCACGCCTCTTCTACAACGGCAAGGAATCGCTGACCACGTATCTATTCTTTGACTGAGAATAAATCTCGACAATCTTTCACATCAGGGGGTTCAACCCCCTGATAATTAATACAAAATCCTAAATCAACTTTTTATTATGAGACAATTTTTTATCGCCCTGTG
>CAYTXF010000008.1:0-47151 GCA_964440745.1 uncultured Bacteroides sp. | reverse complement strand
AGATCAAAAAAGGAGGCTGCGCCAAAGATGCCCAGATCTTTTGGCGCAGCCTCTGAAATTTTGGTAATTAGAAGTCATTTTTTGTATATGGTATATTCGAGTAAAAAATGGGAGCCCATTTCTTTAATAATAGCTCAAAATCAACGATAAAATACTCAAAAATCCTCAGATTGCCAAAGGCAAGGAAAATTTCGTTACTTAAGATTAAATCTTATTATGACACGATATGACATACTGGTATTGTTAACTTTGCAGCACTCAAAAATATTTTTGAGCTAACTTCAAAAAGAAATTCATTATGACACTTCAAGAATGGATGCGCAAGGCGTCGAATTTCACGGATATCTGGCCCTTACTCCTTGCCATCGGTGCAGATGAAGACGACTGTGACAGTTTCAGGGACCATTTCGATATATTGAGCAGATGCCCGGCTCATCCGATGGGCAGTGCACCCATATATGTAGAGGCAGACCGCAAAGGATTTCCTGTGGCCAGACCCACGCTTCAAGGGAACATCTATGCGCGTGCAGCGCAGGAGGTACTTCTTTCCGAAGGCCTTAATGCCTCTGAGGATTCAATTATTGCAGCATTGTTGTGGAGCGATTATGACTCCACCCATTCTCGGCTGAAGGCTGGCGGCACAAGAACGGAGGAAGAAACATGGTTGGTCGATGAGGACGACTGCCCCAAGGAATACACGCCGGAACAAATAAAGGTAATTCATAAGGAAGATATTGACCTATGCCTCAAATTCAAAGGCTTCCCTACACCTAAACGTTTGAAATGGGTAAAGGATGTGAGAACGCGAATGGAGCAAAACCATCGTGCCTGGTATGAACACTGCAAGGGCATGACCTTTGCCACATTCCTAAAAAAGTTGGCCTTCAAGGATCGTTGGTTGGATGCCCTGGATTACCATATCTTTGCCAAGAATTTGACGGTGAATAGTTTCCGAGATGTCTTCACCATAATTGATTGGTGTGAAAATACAGTTGTCGAGAATAGTTATGACAACTGGCTTATGCTGGCAAAGGTGTACCCTAATCAGCACGACCTTACTCAACTGGCATATATGAGTCTCCATGAAGTCCATCCAGGCATACTACACTTCAACATCAGTCCCAATGCCAGCAATGAGGGTGGGATCGCCCTATCAGCTGTAGGGCTCACTAACCCTATCTTCAAGTGGGGAGAGCCTGAAAAAAGCTCCCGAATGGTATGGAGCCGTAATGTATAACTCTGATGGTACTGGAGAATATCTTGGAGCGGCTCCTGGGGGTGAAACCATCCCAATCATTCGAGGCTGTGCCATTGCCATTACGGACCGGTATCGGGAAATTTACGGCAAGGTGCCTGAAAATTTCACTCTTGAGTCGATATGGTTCGCCGAACAAACAACTGTCGAACACACTCATGAGATCTGGGGCTATCCGCAAATCAAAGAAAATCGAAAGTTACATGGTTTTCTAGAGAACGGAACCTACTGGCTTTATGGCAGAATCTACGACATACTTGCATTTATCAAAAGCCTATGACAGATGATGTCATAAATAATTGCTATCTTTGCAGTATGACTTCTAACGCATTCCGTAGGCAAATCTGGCTGATAAAGCAGCTTCTTGACCATGGACGTCTGACTTTCCAAGAGATAACACAACTATGGGAGTTGGATTCTGTGGTACATCTCGATCGTGAAGATAAGTACGAGTGGCGTACATTTCAACGACATAGACAAAACATCGCTGACAATTTCGGCATCGACATCGAATGCGATCGCCTCCATGGAAATGTATATTACATAGCCAACCTTGAGCTGCTCGACAATCTTCATACCTGGCTGATCGACACTTATTCCATCATGTTCCAGGTGCAGGCAGACCAACGTTTAGCCGGGCGCATCCTCATGGAAGATATTCCCTCGGGGAGGAAATGGCTTTTTGTGATAACTGAAGCCATGCGCAAAGGAATTACCCTACAAATCACACATAAAGGATTTGAGCAGGCTCAAGCGAACACTTTCAAAGTTGAGCCTTACTGCCTGAAAATCGTAAAACGTCGCTGGTACTTGCTTGGTCGGAGTGATTATGGATTTCGCACCTATGCCCTCGACCGCATTCTTGCGGTCGAACCCGGTGAAAACGAATTTTCTATGGTGCCTGGTTTCGACGCGAAAGAATATTTTGAAGGATGCATGGGCATAATTAAAGATGACTATGACCCAATTCAAAAAGTGCGATTAATCTCTTATAATCCCCAGTATCACCGCTCTTTGCCCCTGCATCCATCACAAGTGGAATTGTCATATGATGAAGTATCCGACACTTCGGTATTGGAATTGACGGTGCAACCCAACTATGATTTTATCGAAAATATCCTTATGCAAGGAGAGCAGATAGAAGTTGTCTCGCCACCCGAGGTGAGGGAGGAAGTTAGTGCAGAAATCCGACGTTTAATCAATCGTTATAACATCAAAATAAATGAATGATCCTTTTTTCAAACCATGGGTGGGCAAGAAGTATGAGCAAGGATATATGGGCGCTAAAGTGCTAGTTCTTGGGGCTTCGCATTATTGTGGATATAAAAATTGTGAATTTTTCAAGGAGTGTACTCGAGACGAAAAAGGTACTCGCAAGCACGATAAGAATTGCCCCGATTATGAGCCTGACGGATATTGCCTGCACGATATGCCGAATATAGAAGTGGACAAGTACATCTCCATCCCAAATGGAGGGGGCAACTATAGAGCCTACAACAACTTTACACGCTGGTTGCGTCAATGCAAGCCGGGAGACCCTGCGTTGACGTCGGACCAAAAGCGTGAAATTTGGGAGCAACTGGCATTCTGCAATCTGTTCCAATACATTGTGCCTGGAATCGAACCTGGAAATCCAACCCCTAAAATCCAGATACCTGATATTAAAGAACGTATTGAGTCTATAATTAACATGCGTGAGATTCCTGACTATCCCGATGTCGTAGTGCTATGGGGTTCGGTCTTGTCTGAAAATCTCTTTGTCTTTGTGCATCCCAGTGCCAGCAAATTTGGATACAATAACTACCATGTTGCTTTATGTGGCCGCGATACAATTGTCCATGTTATTGATCACCCCACTGCGAGCAGATTCCATAGCAATAACTTGCTTTATCTACATCAGGCCATTCAAGAGACTCAAGGTCGATTAATATAGAAAACATTCATCTGAATTTGGCTGCCTCAAAAAGTGTTACAAAAAGTGCCTTCTATATAACAAATTTTAAATTCTTTGATTTATAATTAGTTATGCTTGTGCGGTTTCAGAACGCTCGGGGCAACCTGTCCCCAATGTAACACAATCCCAAAGATTGTTGCACTGCAAATCCCTGTTCCTCACATCCACCTCGCGGATGTAGTCACCCAGCCGTTGGTATGTGGCGTTATATTCCGTCATTTATTCCGTCACTTTTTTCTTATTAATAATCAATGTTTTGCATCTCTCATACATCCAAAATTACCTCTCAATTGAGACCTTTGTTTCGTCACTTGTTCCGTCATTTATATTCTCGGAATTATTAGCCTCTTGCATTATTTGTGTTAGTCCAATTTGTGTGGCCCTGTTAAGCAAGTTTAGCTGGTCGAGATAATCGGAAGCAATGGAATAGACAGTATTTGTTGTCTTTCCCCTTTTTTTAAGGATGCCATTTTTTGTTAGACGCTCAATAACTCTGCGCAATTGAGTGTCAGAAATATGATTTCCTATAACTTTTGCTATTTCTCCCTTTTTTGCCTGTCCATATTTCTTGAGATAAGGAAACAATACGGCCCACACCTGCTCATCATCCCAGTCGGTCAGAGCGGAATATTCTGAGAGTTTATTGGTAAGTTCATAGTATCGCCGCGGCAGGATATAGCGAATTGCTGTGGTCTTGCCACGTTTCTCAAGATAGCCCATTTCCTGCAACCGTTTGGCAATATCCTTGTCCTTTGGTTGACTACCCTCGCGTATATCGCAGAACGTCAGTACATCAAACACAGTTAGTTTCTGATTGTCTGGCAATTCTTGCTGAATACTATTGACGAACAATGCAAAGCCTGGGTCTTTGACCGCAGCCGACAGGATAGCCGTAACCTGATAATCGTCGGTTTTGCTGTAATCTGGTCGTTGTTTGCCCTCGGAGAGTGTCAATCTGAATATGACATCCATGCCTTGACCTGAACGTTCTACTATTCCGGTTGAAGCCAAGACATCTGCCAAAAGCCTGTTGCGTGGCGTGCTGGAAACGGTGAGTATATTGTCCAGATTAACTCCCAAAGGAAAACCTCCAGGGCTTATGACAGCCAGTTTCGTAGGCGACTGCTTTATCACAATTTCGCTTGATTTGCGGTAGTCACGATGTGAAAAGGCGTTATTGACAATTTCGCGGATTACCTCTTCGTTGAAGAAGGGGATATCAAACATGTATGCACCCTCTTGCACAGGAACGCTGCCGTTGAGTTTGTCTATAGCATTCCACAACTTGTCAATGAGGACATAGAAAGGCTCTCCAAAAACCGTCCTGTTGTTAAACCGTTCTTGATTCTCAACCGCCCGGTATTCTAACATAACTTTCGCCTGCGGAAAGCGCTCATGTATGATTTCTTCCTTTCCAACAAGCAATACAGCTGCGTTTGTAACCTTGGTGCCGACAATAAGTTTCAAATCTCTCAGAGCCTGAACATCTGGAAGAGATATAAATGTCGGATTCTTTTGCTTCCGTGCATACTTCTCTTTAAGAATACGAATAGCTATAGAATCAAGATCTTCAATTGTGATTCCTTCACAAATTTGTTGAGAGAAATCAGGGTCTTGTTCCTGTATGATTGATACATACACCAAATCTGGCATAGGTACTAAATCCTCGCCAGACCGCCATAAAGCGACATCTTCAAATTTGAGCACTTTGCCAATGGGATGACGAGGAATATCAAGGACGACAACCCTTTTGTTTTGCTCGTCAAACAGTTCGTAAGCAGATACGGGCAATTGCAGGGCTTTATAAATATCATTCTCTAACACACCCAGAGCATTTTCTGACTGTTTGGTGCCCACCACATTGTGAGGAAAAGCGTCAGCCATGCCCATGACCAAATAGCCGCCACCAGCATTGGACAAGGCAACTGTATAACCAAGAATACATTTTCTTCTGTCGGAAGACTTTGTCTTATCCGCACCATTAAAGGACATATTCCCGTTTTGACAAGCTTTGAACTCTACGTGATCTTCACTTTCACGCATTGTTTTCAACTTTTCTATTGTCAGTTTCTTGCTTTCCATGTCAGTCTCCCATCGTTAATTCAAATCCTAACTCCTTAAACACTTTCTCAACTTCGCGTCGGCTCTCGGCCTCTTGGGCGAAGAGGGTTCGTAGCTCGACTTGCAGGCGAGCCATCCGTTCCTCGTAGCCCTCGTTGTCATCGCGGTTGATAAACTCTATGTACTTGCTTGGTACAAGCGACGAATCCTTGAGGTCAGTCACTTTGACAGACTTACAGAATTCCGGCTCATCTCGGTATTCGCCCAGGTCAGTACGCTGCCACTGGTGGAAACGCAGGGCGGCACGACTAATGTCCTCTTCGCTGAATTGGATGTATTTCTTCTCAAACGGCTCGCCCCATGTACGCAGATCCATGAATAGAATCTCTCCCGAGCGCTCGCGATATTGACGCATCTCGCCGTTCACGTTGGCTGTGCGGGCGTGTTTGTTACGGTTCAATATCCAGAGAGTAACGGAGATATCGGTGGTGTAGAACATGTTGCGCGGCAGTATGACGATGGCTTCCACCGCGTCATGCTCGGGTGAGAGCAGCGCAGAGCGGATTGCCTTCTCATTCTGGAATGTGCTTGCCGCCTCTTTACCAAGGTTGGCTGAAATGCCACGAATGGCCAGGTTCATCTTTGCCTTGTCTTAACGTAATATTTTATCTGAGTTAGGCACAAGTAGTTCTCTAATGTCCGTCTGTAGTACATCTGCAATAGCTTTTAGATGTTCCAAAGATGGTTGTGTAGTATTGGTACACCATTTTGAGATTGTGGCAGGGTCTTTCCCGATTTGTTCACCCAACCACTTGGCAGTTCGTTGTTTTTCTGCCAGCACCACTTTTAGCCTATTCAAATTTTCCATCGTTTATATCAAATTCTTTGTTTATTTGGCAAAGTTACTGATTTAAATCGAAAGACTGTCTCAATAACGTGGTATTTTTGCTGATCGAGTGTAAATTTTGAAACACCTACCCGTTTCAATCGTAAGGAACTCCTTAACGGCATTGTTCTTGCGCGGCTTCTCCTTGTTCTCAATCAACTTGAACGTCAGAGTTACAAAAAGTGTCTTCTATATAACAAATTCTAAATTCCCTTAATTAGTTATGCTTGAGCGGTTTCAGAACGCTTGGGCCAACCTGCCCCTAATGTAACATGTTATTCAAGTTTCTTTTGTAATTATGGGTTACTTTAACCTCGTAGAGGCTATTTCATATAGCTTAAATGAATAAAAACAACCTTCAACCCCGGAGGGGTTGTTTCATTATCTTGCATGAAACAACCCCTCCGGGGTTGAAAGTTGTTTTTATTCCCTAACTAATTGAAATAATCCCTACGGGATTCCAGATTAAGACCATTGTCTACCAAGGAATCATGGACTTACGAATGTTTAATGCCGTATGAATTATTGTTTTAATTCGAAGGGGAGGGTGGCGCGAAGGTCGGTCGAGGAAGAGCCGATGAGGGCTTTGAATTTGCCGGGCTCGGCTACCCATGAGGCGCTGCCTTCATCGTAATATTTGAGATCGTCAACGGTGATATCGAAGCTGACTGTCTTGGTTTCTCCAGGCTCCAGGGCAATCTTTTCAAAACCTTTGAGCTCTTTGACCGGACGAAGTACCGATGCTTTGTCATCGGAGATGTAAAGCTGCACCACTTCCTTTCCGGTGACCGAGCCCACATTGGTAACAGGCACGGAGACAGTCCATCCATCGGCAGTCTCAGCTATGGATCCCTTGCCGTAGTCGAAAGCAGTATAACTCAAGCCATAGCCGAACGGGAAGAGAGCGGGAATCTTCTTTGTGTCATGCCAGCGATAGCCTACCAGGATGTCCTCCATGTAATCCTGCTGCTGGTTGTCATTGCCATAGTCGATGCCCGGATAGGACTTTTCGCCGAAGGCATGAGCGCCGCAATCCTCGAGCTTCTTAGCGATGGAGTAGGGGAGTTTTCCACTGGGATTGACCTTGCCAGAAATCACATCGGCAATCGAGGCGCCGCCCATAGTACCAAGATAAGAGATATGCATCACAGCCGGCACCTTGTCGATCCAAGGCATCGCATAGGCGTTGCCCGTGATGTTAGCGATGATCAAATTGGGGTTCACTGCATAGAGAGCCTCGATCAATTCGTCCTGGCCGAAAGGCAGATTGTAGCTTTCGCGGTCGGTAGCCTCGCAATCCTGGAAAGAATTCTTGTTGAGACCGCCCACGAAGATGATATAGTCAGCCTGTGCTGCCTTTGCCACAGCCTCGGCGCGAAGCGAATCCTGTATTTCCTGAGGAATCACATCGGCTTGGCCGTACATTGGGCGACCGCTCTTGTAACCCATGGCGTAGTCCACATTCTGGGCACCGAAAGTTTCGGTAAGAGCCTGCAGAGGCGAGATGTAATCCTTGACTTTGAGTTCCGAAGAACCGCCACCATCGGTAAGACGGCGAGTAGCGTTTTCACCCACTACCAGAATTTTCTTACCAGCAGGCACCAAAGGCAGAATGCCATTGTTTTTGAGCAGCACGATCGACTCGTCGCCTATCTGCTTGGCAGCCTCATAGTGCTCGGGAGTGCATTTGTTGCCGAAAGGCTTGCTTTGGTCCATAGCTGTGCGGAAAATCAGGCGCAGCACTCGGCGAGCCTTGTCATCGACGATTGAGTCAGGCACTTGACCCTCTAAAATCATATTGTAATAAGGATCAGCCAAGAAATAATCGTTGAAACCGAAATCGCTTTCCGAGGTGAGGCCGTTGGTAAAACTGCCCATCTCGATGTCAAGGCCGTTGAGAGCGGCTTCGCGAGTGTCATGCGCGCCACCCCAGTCGGTCACCACGACTCCGTCGAAACCCCAGTCACCCTTGAGGATGCCATTGAGCAGACGGTCATTGTGACAGCAATGCTGGTCCCAAATGCGATTGTAAGCGCCCATGATGCTCCAAGCGCCGCCATCCTCCACAGCGCGCTTAAAGGCCGGCAGATAAATTTCATAGAGAGCGCGATCACTGACGTTGACGTTCACGCTGCCGCGCCATTGCTCCTGGTTGTTGAGAGCGAAATGCTTCACGCAAGCCGCCACGCCATTCTTTTGGAGCTCCTGGATGTAAGGCACCGCCATCACGCCTGCCAGATAAGGATCCTCGCCCATGTATTCGAAATTGCGTCCGTTGAGCGGGGTGCGATAAATGTTCACGCCCGGGCCCAGCAACACATCCTTTTCGCGATAGCGAGCCTCTTCGCCCACGCTTTTGCCATAGAGGGCGGCCATTTCCGGATTCCAGGTGGCAGCCAGGGCTGTCAGGGCCGGAAAGGCAGTGACTGAGTCGTTGCCCCAGTTGGAATATCCCCAGTCGTTCCAGTTGATTTCGGCTCTTACGCCGTGGGGGCCGTCGCTCATCCAAAGTTCCGGGATGCCAAGGCGTTCGCAGCCTGCTGAAGAGAATTTGCTTTGCGCATGGCTGAGAGCCACTTTCTCTTGAGTGGTCATGCGGCTGAGAGCGTCCTCCACTCGATCTTCGAGAGGAGCGTTGACGTCGAGATAGATGGGAGTCTGGGCCATCATTGACGAAGAAATTAACAGAGAGAATATTAAAGAAGAATGCTTCATGATCAATAAATGAGAGGTGTTATCAGAGAGCTTTTAAGGTGAGATTGTCAGAGCCCAGGCCCGGAGCCGAGGCGCTTACGCGGATGTCGCCCGCGTGGCCGTCGTTCTGCACAATCAACATGGCTTTGCCATAGAAAGCCTTGCGATGGTCGGCCTTGAAGCGTTCCAGAGAGATCGGGCTGCCATTGTCGACACCGGCATTGAACCCAGCGCCTTGCACATCAAATGTGATATTGTCGGTAGCCCAGGGGCAGAGATTGCCATCAGCGTCGACAACCTCCACAGCCACATAGCTGAGGTCAGAGCCGTCGGCATTGATCTCCTGGCGGTCAGCAGCCAGGCGCAGATGATGCGGCATGCCTGCAGTGCGCACGGTCGTTTCCTTCACCACAGCGCCATCCTTGCGGCTTACGGCAGTGAGAGTGCCCGGCTCAAAGGCCACGCGCCAATCCTGGTGATAATCGCCCGGCTCTACTTTGCGAGCGCCCAGCGACTTGCCATTGAGGAAAAGTTCGACCTCGTCGGCATTGCTGCTGTAGGCCCACACATCCACTGTCTCACCTTCATTCCAATTCCAATGGGGCAGTATGTGGAGCACATTGGCATCCGGATTCCATTGGCTTTGGTAGAGATAATAGATATCCTTGGGAAAACCTGCCAGGTCCACGATGCCGAAATAGCTGCTGCGTGCCGGGTATCCATAGGGAGTAGGTTCGCCGAGATAGTCAAAACCAGTCCATACGAATTGTCCCGAGATGAAGTCGTTGGAGTCGACATGGCGCATCGTGCCTTCGTGGGTATTGCCCCAAGGCACATGGCAATTGTCGTAGCTGCTGCAACTGTAATGGTTCTTAAAGAACGGGATGTCCCATCTTACAGGCCACAGACTAATCGAATCCGAGGGCATGTCGTAGTAGCCGCGAGTCATCAGAGCAGATACGCTTTCGGTGATCAGGAAGGGCTTGTTAGGGAAATTGACAGGCACATCCTTGAACCAATCATCATGGTAATTAAATCCGATGATGTCGAGAGCGCCTGAGCGGAATAGGTGGTTGCCCGGATCGGGTTCGTTGCATCCGGCCGTGATGGCGCGGGTATTGTCGAGCGTGCGTACGCGGTCAGCCAGTTTTTGAGTGAGCAGCGAGTTGACCGACATTTCGCCCTCTTTAGCCAGCATGTCGGCAGAGTGGCCGAAATTGAGGATCAGGTTAGCCTCAGCCAGGCTGAGAGTGTCAGCTCCGGCATCGCTCCACTGCTCCAGCACCTCGTTGCCGATGCTCCAGCAGAAAATGCTGGGGTGGTTGCGGTCGCGGCGAATCAGGTCGTCGATGTCGCGCTCGTGCCATTGGTCGAAGTAGCGCGAATAGTCGTGGTTGGTCTTGCGCTTGCGCCACATGTCGAAGGTCTCGTCCATCACCAGAAGGCCCATCTCGTCGCAGAGATCGAGCAGTTCCGGAGCCGGAGGATTGTGAGAGCAGCGGATGGCATTCGCGCCCATCTCCTTCATTATTTCAAGTTGGCGCTGTATGGCGCGGCGATTAGCCACTGCCCCCATGGCACCGAGGTCATGGTGGAGGCATACGCCATTGATTTTCACTGAGCGTCCATTGATCGAGAAGCCCTTGGAGGCGTCCCAGTCAAATTGGCGGAAGCCTGTGCGCAAAGAGTAAGTGTCAAGCACTTGACCGGTCTTGCTATCCAGGACGCTTGCCACCAGTGTGTACAGATTGGGCTTGAAGATATCCCAAAGTTGCGGATTGTCGACCGTGATCTGCTGGGCTATCGTAACCGAGGCTCCAGCCTTTGGCTTGGCTTGCGCCTTGGCTGAGTTCACCATCTTGCCCTGCGGATCCATGAGTTGCAGTTGGATTTGAGCATTGGCCGCCTTCTTGCCAAAGTTGGCTATCTCGCTTTCTACGTGGAGCACATTTCCTTCGCAGTAAGCGAATACGCCATCCTTGGGGATGTGCACCGAGTTTACGATGCGCAGATAGGTATTGCGGTATATGCCGCAGCCGCTGTACCATCGGCTATTGGGCTGCTCGGCATTGTCTACCTTCACAGCCACCACATTGTCGCTGCTCAGGTAGGGTGTGATGTCATAAGAAAAAGAAGCATAGCCATAAGGGCGTGTGCCCAGTTCTACGCCGTTGATGAATACGGTGGCGTTCATGTAAGCGCCGTCAAAGTCAAGGTAGGCGTGCTGCCCATCCTGAAGGCTGAGCTGGAAATGCTTGCGGTACCAGCCTATGCCCCCTGGCAGGGCTCCCCCGCCTGGGCCTGAGGGGTTGTCAAATGAAAAGTCACCCTCTATGGCCCAGTCGTGGGGAAGGTCCAGCAAGCGCCAGGAGCTGTCGTTATAATTAGGCTCAGCGGCTTGCGGACAATCGCCCAGGGCAAAATGCCAACCCTTGTTGAAGATGGTCACGCTGTCTGCTCCCTGTGCATTCATCGCGCAGACAGCGGCCATCAAGAAACCTAAAATAATCCTAAACCTTGCCATAGGTAGAAATGTCAAATTGCTTGTGATACCTCGCTTCCGTCGTAGTTGATGGTAGCCACCTGAATGCCTGCAGGATTGGCTGAATCCACCTTTATGACATTGAACTTGCGGGTTTTGAGCATGCCAGGATACTCTCCTTGGCGATTACCGATTGTAATTGTACTCGTATTGTCGTCGTACGCCATAGGGATGATGGAGTACAAGCCTTTTTCGTAGTTGTAGTTGAGGTCTTCATCCTCATAGAGGTTGAATTGGCCATTGTCGCCAGCATACACATAGAGATTGATTTCCTCGGGCAGCTTTTCGCCGCTCCATTGCATGTCGGGACCCATGGGCAGAATCGAGCCAGAGCGCACATACAGAGGAATTCTCTCGTAGGGAGCGTCGACCACAGCCTTTTGGCCGCCGGCCATGGGCTTGCCAGTATAGAAGTCATACCAGGTGGCGCCTGAGGGGAAATAGACTTCGCGCTCGCGAGCCTGATAGGTGTACACGGGAGCAGCCATCAGAGCCTGGCCGAGCATGAACTGGTCGCCGACTTCGCGAGCCACGGGGTCGTAGGTGAAATCCATCACCAGCGGACGCATCATGGTGTAGTCATCGAAATGCACGGCGCCGTTGAGCGAATACAGGTAGGGCATCATGCGGTAGCGCAGCTGCAGATAGTATTCGATTGACTTGTAGGCGGGATGATCTTCCGGAGCGATGTTGTACACTTCGCGGAAGGGCCATTGGCCGTGAGCGCGGAACAGAGGAGCAAAGGCTCCAAATTGGAACCAGCGGGTGTTGAGTTCGCGCCATTCTTTGAGATCTTCGTTCTCCACGCCAGTGTTGTTGAATTCTGCCTGAGCAGCCACGTAGCGGTCTTCCACGCAGAATCCTCCGATGTCCATAGTCCAGAAAGGCACGCCGCTCATGGCAAAGTTGAGGCCGGCTGAAATCTGAGCCTTCATGTCCTCCCAGCGGGTGGCGATGTCACCGCTCCAGGTGGCAGTGCTGTAGCGCTGCTGGCCGGCAAAACCGCTGCGGGTAAGCAGGAACACTCGCTTGTCGGGCTCCACGCCGCGCTGGCCGTCGTAGATGGCCTCGGCATTCATCAGAGCGTAGGCGTTGAAATATTTTGCTGAGGGGCCCAGGGCTGTGGGGCCGCAGAGATCTTTGCGATACTGGATATCCACGCAGTCGCGCACATTGGGCTCGCTGGCATCCATCCACCAGGCATCGATGCCCAAAGGATAGTAGTGATCTTGGATCTGGTGCCAGAAAAGCTTGCGAGCTTCGGGGTGATAGGCGTCGTAGAACGAACCGAGGTAACCCGGGCCCACCCAGTCGAGAATGCTGTCGGTGATAGCCTGGCGGTACATCCAGCCGTTGCGGTCAAATTCCTTGAAGTGCTCAGTGGTGGCGTAGAATTTGGGCCATACGCTGACCATCACGCGGCCGTTGAGTTCGTGGATGCTGTCGACCATTTCCTTGGGATTTGGGAAGCGCACGGGATCGAATTCGTGGCAGCCCCAGCTATCCTGCGGCCAGTGGAGCCAGTCGATCACGATATTGTCGATGGGGAGCTGGCGCTCGCGGTATTCGCGCAGAGTGCTGAGCACTTCGTCGCGTGTGTTGTATTTCTCACGGCTTTGCCAGTATCCCATGACCCAGCGGGGCATCACTTGTGCCTTGCCGGTGAGTGTGCGGTAGCCATGGATCACATCGTCCATGTTGTCGCCTGCTATGAAATAATAGTCGATCATGTCCTGCATTTCGCCCCACCAGCGCAGTTGATTCTTGGTGTCTTGGGTTTCTGGCAGATATGCGCGCAAGCCGCAGTATGCCACGCCGCCGTTGGGCTCCCATTCGATTGAGATTGGGGTCTTCTTGCCCTTTTCGAGATTGGCGCTGAACTTGTAGCTATTGGGATTCCATGCAGTACGCCAGCGACGGGGCACGAGCTCGTTGCCATCGATGTTGACTGTCTGATAGCCTGAATAGTAAAGGATGAAATTGTGCTCGCCGTCGGCCTTGGGGGTGATATAGCCCTTGTAGGTGACGTGGGCGCCATTGTAATCAAAGTTCTCCGGCATGTTGACCACATGGCCGAGATTGCCGCGCTCGAGATTCTCGAAATTGAGGGCGGTCTCGCGGCGGGTGAGCGTGTTGCCGTTCTTGTCGACATAGATGCCGGTAAGTGCGCCGGGATTTCCGTCGGCGTCAGTCAGGTCAAAGGCTTCGCCAAGCTGGAGATAGTCGTTGGGGTTGCCCCAGCGGCATAGGCTGTAGCTGTCCCAGAGCAGGCCGTAATTGCCTGTCGACACAATCATGGGCACAGAAACCTTGGTATTGTATTGGAAAAGCTCTTCGTTCTTGCCCTTGTAGTTCCATTCGTCGGCTTGGTGCTGGCCCAGGCCGTAGATGCCCTCGTTGTCATCGGGGCTCGCCCAAGTCTGACTCACGGTATAGGCGTCGGTGCCTTCCACTGTAATAGGGCTGAAGGTGCGGCCGTTATGGTTCTCGGCCAGATAGAGCCGACCTTTTGAGTCGTAATAGCTGACTTGTCCGTCGGCATAGTTTATGGCCACGGTGACCGAGGGGGTCGACACCACCACGCGGTTGTTCTCATCCTTAACCTTAAAGTCGGAATAGGGAGTTTGTGGCACAGTGATCAGGCTTGCATCAGCCACAAAATCTTGGTCGGGAGTGGCTGATACTCTGATTATCTTATCGCCCAGGATCTGAACGCGCACCTTGGGAGCGTTGTCAGGAGTGACGATTACTGAATTGTCAACCACCTGGTATGGCGAAGCTGCCATCATGGCCATTGAGCCAAGAGCAGTCATCAGAAATGTAGAGATGATAGGCTTATTCATGAAATTAAATTTGTGTAGAATTTTTCTACAGCAAAGTTACTGCCTTTCTGAAAAATTTAATTTACATAAATTATCCTATCATTACCATTTTTGTTAACTGACTCGTAAAAATGTTATCGATGAGGGTCGAAAATGTTATATTGCTCTTATCTAAGGCCTTTTAGGGTTGATATTTAGGGTATTTTGAGGTTTGTGTTTATGGTATTTGAGGGCTGGATGCGCGGCTGCATTCGTTCTGATATTGGCTCGGAATCATCCCAAATTCGTCGCGGAAATACTTGCTGAAGTATTTGGGATTGTTGAATCCGCACTTGTAGGCGATCTCGGCCACAGTGAGCTGGCTTTCGCGCAGCAGCTGGGCAGCGCGCTTCAGTCGCAGGATGCGTATGAACTCAATCGGGGTCTTGCCGGTGATCTGCTTGAGCTTCTTGTAGAGGTGCACGCGGCTCATGCCTATATGGTCGCTGAGGCGCTCTACCGAGAGATCGGGATCATCCATCTGATCTTGCACATATTTGACGCATTTTTCGATCAGTTGCTCATCGAGCGAGGTGATCTGTATAGGCTCGGGCTCAGGATCTATGAGGGGTCGGCGCAGACCCTTCTTGCGGAGGCTGAGCAAGGCGCGTATGCGCAGCCTGAGCACATCCATGTTGAAAGGCTTGGTCATGTAATCGTCGGCGCCTAAGGTAAGGCCTTCGATCTTGGCAGCCACATCGTGCTTGGCAGTGAGCAGCAGCAGAGGCAGCGATGCGGTCTCCTTGTCGGCCTTGAGCTGGCGGCACAATTCGATGCCATCCATGCCCGGCATCATTATGTCGCTTATAATCATGTCAGGATGTTCTTGCTTTATTTTCTCCAAGGCCTCGTTGCCGTCGTGGGCGGTTACGATGGAGTATTCTTCAGTGAGTTCGCTCTTTACGAATTCAAGCAAATCGTCGTTGTCATCCACCAGAAGAATAGTGGCGTTTTCATCGCTCTTGGGCTTGGCTACGCTGGCTTCAGGCAGCCCTTTCTCCTGGCTCTCAGCAGGCTTAGGCTGAGAGAGCTCCTGCTTGATGGGTATTTTGACAGTGAAAATAGCGCCTGTCGGGGTGTTGTCGGTCACCTCTACAGTGCCATTGTGCACTTTGGCATATTCGGCGACCAGGCTGAGGCCAATGCCAGATCCGGAGATATGGCTGTTGAGCGACTCGGCACCTTGGTAGAAACGCTCAAACACATGCTTCTTTGCCTCATCGCTGATGCCTATGCCGGTGTCAATCACCTTCAGCATAAGCTGGTCATTGTCACGCGAGATCGCCACGGTTACCTTTCCGCCATCAGGTGTGAATTTCAGAGCATTGCTCAGAAGGTTCATCACGATTTTGCTCATCTTGTCCTCGTCGAAATCCATGTACAAGCTGTCAACATCGCTGGTGAACGTAACCGGTATGTTTTTCTTTTCCGAGAACATCATGAATGAGTCGCAGATATTGCGCACGAACGACACGATGTCGCCCGATGAGGCATGCAGCGTAAGGCCCGACATCTCCGACTTGCGGAAGTCGAGCAGTTGATTCACCAGCATAAGCAGGCGGTTGGCATTGCTCTGGATGATGCCCAATTGGCGATTGGTGGTCTCGTCGTGGTCGCGTTTCATGATAGAGTCGAGCGGCGCTGTGATCAGGGTGAGAGGGGTACGGAGCTCGTGGCTGATGTTGGTGAAGAACTTGAATTTCATCTGATTCAGTTCTTCTTGCTTGCGCACATCTTCCTCCTGTTGGCGACGCAGATAGAGAGTGCGCTCGTGCTTCTTAATGAAGGCGTAGGAAAGATAGAAAAGGACGAACACTATGGCTCCCCACACCATCAGGGCCCACCATCGCATATACCAGGGCGACGGCACATTGATTGGCACCGACATTGGCTGCGATTCCAAGCCTTGATCGTTGATAGCCTTTACATTAAGAGTATATGATCCGGGAGCGATATTGGCGAAATTGAGATTGCGGACACCCGGGGGCAGCATTACCCAGTCGGGATCCCAGCCATCGAGCTTGTACGCAAAAGTAGTCTTCTCGGGATTGAGATAATCGTCAGATGCGAATTCGGTGAAGAAGCCGCCGTCAACCACTTCGGGGGCCTTGGTGAAGAATACGCGCGGCTCCACAGTCTTGCTTGATAGTTTTTCGGGGTGGAAAGCATTCACGCCCTTAAGGCCGCCTACCAGAAGCTCGCCATTATCGAGCAGACAGAAAGAGCGCTGATTGAAGTCGCCACGCTGTAGCCCGTCGTACTCATCATATCTCCTCATGTCAAATTCATAGTCGCCATCCTTTTCGCTTACTTTGTAGCGCACAAGATTATTGCCTATGGTTACCCACATTTGGCCATTCTTATCCTCCTGCAAGCCCAGGATGAACTCTGGAAGCTTTTCGTTGGGGTGAAGATTATATACTTTGTCAGTCTTCATGTCCAGCACCTCGATGCCTGAATAGGAAGCCATCCATATCAGTCCTCGGCTATCGACAAACACTTGATTTATATTGGGATGCGAAAACATCATATCGCCTCGCTTGTTGCCCAGGTGGTTTGTGATTTCGCCAGAGTCCAGGTCAAGGATGCTGAGACCGTAGGATGTGCCCAGAGCATAGTGGCGATTATCGATTTTGGAGATAGAGCCCACATAGTTGCTGCCTATGCCGGAATTGGCCGTAGTGTAGATGTTTTTCGAGCCTGTAGTCGGGTTGAAAACTTGAAGGCCCCCGCCGAGTGTGCCAATCAGCATATCGCCATTTTCGAGCTTTTGGATGCTCCAAATATTATCTGATGTCAGGCCGTCGGAAGTGTTGTAGCGGGAGAATCGGCCATGATCAAAGCGATACATGCCGCCATTGTATGTGCCAATCCATAGCGAGCCGTCGGTGTCGGGAGTAAGGCACACGATGGCATTCACGTCGCTACCCTGCTCAAATGGGGCCTTGTGTTTCTGCTTGATACCCTCGCTGGAATTCCACAATAGCAAGCCTTCCGAGTCAGAGCCAATCCATACGTCGCCCTCAGCATTCTGGATCATGCAGTTGACATCGGGCAAAGAATAATAGTCAAATTGATATCCGTTGGGATTATAGCTCGAGATGCCGCTTTTTCGAGAGCCGATCCACAGGGTGCCGGTGCGGTCGGTTAGCAGGGCGGTGAGGCTGTTGCTTGATAAGGCACGCTGGGGATTCACGGTATCATTAGATGTTTCCAAATGGCCATCGGGGGAGATTCGGGCCAAGCCGTCGTGCTCGTATGCAATCCACATGTTGCCTTCGTGGTCTTGCGTCAGGTCCTTGATAATGGGCATTTTAAGAGAGTGACCTCGATAATTGTCGCGCCATTTGCCGGTGCTGTAGTCAAGGACCCAAAGGCCGTCGACACCATAAATCCAAATGTTCTTTTCGCGATCTATATATAAATTATGTATGAAAAAGGCATCCTGATGGCCAGGGAGGTCAAGAGTCTCCTTTATCTTTAGGGCGTCGGTGTCGATCATGAAAATCTTGCCTTGGCTGTTGACTACCACCAGGCGTCCCGGAGCGATTTGCTCCATGGCTGTGATGTCGTGGTTGGCAAGCTGGCGCAGAGGATCTTCCACAGTCCTGAGTTGGCCGCCGCTATAGAGGCTAAGATTGCCATCAGGGGTGCGCATCCAGAATTTGTCACCCTCGATGCGAATGATCATGGGTTGCTGGTCGACGCCCATCTTGCGCAAGTCGGCATCGATTGGCTGGAATTTGCGAGTGCGAGGGTCAAAGATTGTGTAGTTTTCGTCCATTTCCACCCATAGGCGCCCGTCAGGGCCCTCCTGGATCGACTGCACGTAATTGTCGGTGGAGCCGTCCTCCCTGTCCTGGCGATATATTTCTATGGCATAGCCGTCGTAGCGGTTGAGGCCGGTGCCGGTGCCGAAGTACAGGCTTCCATCGCTGTCCTGGAAGATGGTGTTGATCATGTTGCTCGAGAGTTTGGTGTTGAGCTCGAGGTTCTGGAATTGCAATTGGCAGTGGCCAAAGAATGCAGAGAGCAACATCAGAGCCAGAATGATATGGCGGTGAATATGATAAGTCATGGCTGTGGATTATGGTGAATGTTATGGTATCATTTATTACATTGCAAAAGTATAACAAAAAAATGTAATTTTCAATGTAAAATGTAGTAAGAAATAGGGGTTTAGGGGTCATGTTAACATTTTTGTACCTCATCGAAAACATTTTTTCGGACCCTATAAACCCTTTGTGTACTCTCGTATTACAAAAAGAAAGGCCTTTGCCGAGTTTTTGATGTAATTTTGCAACAGTTATTTTACCGCATGAAAAACTCGTTGCACCTACCTCGAAATATCAGAAAAGCGAAGGGGACTCGACGAGAACCATGATAACAACAAACCATAATTATACACACTTTTTATGAGAAAGTTTTTCTTGAAACACTGCCGCAACAAGCTGCAAACAGCGCTGGCCATAATGATGGCGTTTGTGCTTGGAAGCTTGATGCCGGCCATGGCCCAGACGATCACCGTCAGTGGTACGGTGGTGTCGGACTCAGACGATGAGCCTCTAATCGGGGCTGCCGTGCAAGTGAAAGGCACCACTATCGGTGTCTCCACCAACATTGATGGTGAATTCACCATCCCTAACGTGCCCGAAGGTTCAATCATCACAGTAAGCTATGTGGGATATGAGCCTATGGAAATGAAGGCCGCTCCTACGATGAACATCCGCCTTAAGGACAATAGCAATGTGCTTGAGGAAATGGTGGTCGTTGGTTATGGCGTGCAGAAGAAGAAACTCGTGACTGGCGCCACCACCCAGGTGTCGGGCGAGAACATCCAGAAGATGAACACTACCAATCCTCTGCAGGCTCTGCAGGGACAAACCCCTGGCGTAAGCATCAGCCAGACCACCGGTCAGCCTGGCAAGGGCATGAGCGTGCAGATTCGCGGTCTTGGCACTATCAATGATGCTTCTCCTCTCTACCTTATTGATGGCGTAGGCGGCGACATCAATACCATCAACCCCGCCGATATCGAGAGCATTGATATTCTTAAGGATGCTGCCTCGGCTGCCATCTATGGCGCACAGGCTGCCAATGGCGTAGTGCTTGTGACTACCAAGAGCGGAAAAGATGGCCGCACCATTGTGACATTCGACGGCTACTACGGCTGGCAGGAAAAGCTCCGCGGAGTAGACCTGCTCAATGCTCAGGAATATATGATGATCATGGACGAGCAGGCCGTCAACTCGGGCTCAGCTCCCTACGATTGGTCATCTTATAAGAGCATCTATGATCCTAACGGCAATGTTTACGACACCGACTGGCTCAGCTCGATGTTTGCCGATGACACCCACGTGCAGAGCTACACTCTGGGCGTATCGGGCGGCAACGCTAAGAGCAACTATGCCATTTCGCTCGGCTACACCAGCAACGAAGGCCTCATTGGCGGCAAGGACGTGTCAAATTATCAGAAGTACAATTTCCGTGTCAACGGCAATCACAAATTCTTCGACGACATCTTTACCATTGGCGAACACATGAGCTTTGTGCACACCAAGACCCGCAACATGGGCGACACCGGCAATGGCAACAATGGCAACCGCATCTACTCTGCCTTCAATTCTTCGCCTCTGGCTCCCATCTATAGCGACAACGGCACCTACGGCTCGCCCTTCAACAGCACAGTCAACAGCGACTGGAATGCTGGCGACGGCAACCCTTACGGACTCATGATGACCACTAAGGACAAGATGAGCAAGAACACTCTCTTCAATGGCGATGTGTTCCTGCAGGTAGATCCCTTCCAAGGCTTCACCTTCAAGACCCTGGTCGCTGCAAGCTACAGCGGCAGCACCTACCGCTCATTCACTCCGCAATATCAGTTTGATGCTTACACCAATCAGGATAAGACATATGTAAACCAAAGCTCAAGCAGCGGCTTCACTATCACTTGGCAAAACACTGCCACCTACAATTGGAGCATCGACAAAAATGAGTTCAACGCTCTGCTCGGTATGGAAGTTTCGCGCAGCAATGGCGAATCGCTCTCTGCTCAGAACGCTATGCTCAACTCCGGTTTCGACAACTGGGGCAATGCCTGGGTTTCCAATGGCTCGGCCACAACCACAACCGACGGCCTTAGCGTAAGCGGCACTCCTTGGACTTCAGTGCGCAACCTCAGCTATTTCGGCCGCTTGGGCTGGAACTTCGATGAGAAGTATATGATCAACGCTACCCTGCGTGCCGATGGTTCTTCAAAGTTTGCCAAGGGTCACCGCTGGGGTTGGTTCCCATCAGTTTCTGTAGGTTGGAACATCACCAATGAGAAATTCATGGAAGGCGTGCGCAACGTGATGAACTTCATGAAGATTCGCGCAAGCTGGGGCCAGGTAGGTAATAACAATATCGACAGCTTCCAGTATCTGGCTCGCGTGGTCTACGACGGCCACTACACCTTCGGCGAGGTTAATGGCTCAGCCGGCGACGGTTATGTGCTCGGCGCTTATCCCAGCGCACTCGCAAATGAGAATGTGAAGTGGGAGACCTCAGAGCAAACCAACGTGGGTGTCGATGTGCGCTTCCTCAACAGCCGCCTCGAACTTAACGCCGACTTCTACATCAAGACCACCAAGGACTGGCTGGTATGGGCTCCGCTGGTGTACACCTCAGGTTTCGACAGCTGGCTGATCAATGGCGGCGATGTGAAGAACACTGGTGTCGAAGTAGCTCTCAATTGGCGCGATCGCATTGGCGAAGTTGACTATTACGTAGGAGGAAACTTCTCATACAATAAGAATGAAGTAGGCAAGATTCCCACCGAGGACGGCATCATCCATGGCGGCACAGGCATTCTCTACGACAACTCAGAGGAATTCTTCCGTGCAGAGAACGGCCACGAGATTGGCTACTACTGGGGCTACAAGACCGATGGCATCTTCCAGAACCAGCAGGAAATCAACGATTGGATCGCAGCTGGCAATGGCATCTACCAAAGCGATGTGAAGCCTGGCGATGTGAAGTATGTCGACATCAACCACGATGGCGTGATCGACACTTACGATAAGGTTGACCTCGGTTCGGGCGTGCCTAAGTGGAACTTCGGCTTCAACTTTGGCGCAAGCTATAAGAACTTTGACCTGGGCGTAGTGCTCACCGGCATGGCAGGACATAAGATCGTGCAAAGCTACCGCAATGTGGCTGGCAAGCAGAACAACTACGACAGCAAGATCCTGGGCCGCTGGACCGGCGAAGGCACCAGCAACAAGATGCCCCGCGTGACTGAAAGCACCGACAACTGGGCATTCTCAGACCTCTTTATCCAGAAGGGCGACTTCCTGCGCATCAGCAATGTGACCATCGGTTACGACTTCGCTCCTCTGATCCACCAAAAATGGCTTACCAAGGCTCGTCTCTACTTCCAGGGCCAGAACCTGTACACATTCACCAAGTACGATGGTCTCGATCCTGAAATCGGTTCAAGCCCCAGCGGTTATGGCTGGGTACGCGGAGTCGACCAGGGCTTCTATCCTCGCCCACGCACCTATATGGTAGGCGTTAACCTCACTTTCTAATGCATAATTAAACACAAGACACAGATATGAAAATTTAAAAATAAATAATGGCCTTGGCCGCTGTCAGCACTATGGCAGCCTGCACCGACAGCTTCCTTGACGTGTCGGACAAGACCAGCACCACCACTGGCAACTTCTACACCACCGTGGAGGATGCCGAAAATGGCCTGATTGGCTGCTACAATGGATGGAAGCGCACCCATAGCGACGACACTTGGGGCTTCTACATCATCTCCGAGCTTATGAGCGACGATTGCTTTGCTGGCACCGGCGCTGCCGACGCTCCCAACTATGCAGTATGCGACCGCTTTGACCAGGGTCAGTATTCAGCCGGCACTTCGCTGCTGGAATCGGCCTGGAAGGCTTATTACCGCTGCATCCTGCGCTGCAACACCATGCTTCATTACGATAGCATCGGTCAGTTCCAGTGGGGCGAAAGCGCCAGTGAGCTCACTGCTCGCGGCCGCATCCTGGGCGAGGTCCGCGCTATCCGCGCTATCTGCTACTTCGACATGGCGCGCATGTGGGAAAACATCCCTCTGCTCACAGTGCCTACCGACAATGCCAATGTGCCCCAGGCTGATCCCGACGATGTATACAAGGTGATCTTCGAAGATCTGATGTATGCTGCGGATAACATCCCCGAGGATGCTTATCCCAAAGCAAGCATGAGCACCAACGACGGCCGCATCACCTGCTATGCCGCCAAGGGTCTGTTGGCTCGCGCTTACCTCTACTACACTGGCTATTATGGCAAAGAGCCCGCATGGATCAGCAAGGCTGAGGTTGTTGGCGGTCTCAACGATATCATCGCCAGCAAGGAATATTCTCTGGTGCCTGATTTCGCAAGCCTGTGGCCCGCTGCATCGAGCGTGTCCAAGGACAATGCCCTGGAGTGGGATCCTGACAAGACCACTTACAACGATCTCAACTCTGAGGTGATCCTGCAGATGAAGTTTAACTATGCATCGACTCCATATGCCGGCAACGACGATGTCAACGGCAACCGCTGGGTGATCATGATGGGTCTGCGCAAGGCCAACTGCTCGCCCTACGCTTATGGCTGGGGATGCTGCACTGTGAATCCCGCTACCTTCAAGGAATTCAACGAACTTGATCCTCGCCGCACCGCTTCGATCATCGACATCGAGGGCGAAGGCGTAAGCGATCGCATGGACATCGACTTCAAGGAGTATCTCCGCGACCAGCGCGAATACACTGGCTACAGCACCAAGAAGTACAGCCCCACTTGCTATTATGATGGCACATCTTCAGTGCCTGAGCACGCCAGCACCAGCGCCGTGCAGGAATATCAGTATCAGCCTTTCATCGTGCTTCGCTATGCTGATGTGCTGCTGATGGCAGCCGAGCTGGGTGGCACCACCAGCATGGACGCCAAGAGCTGCCTCGATGCAGTGCGCGACCGCGTAGGTCTGCCCCACGTGGCTCTTACCCAGGAGAACATTATGAAGGAGCGCCACTATGAGTTTGCCTTTGAGGCTATCCGCTACTGGGATCTTCTGCGTCAGGGCGTGGATTACGCTGCCAACAAGATCGCAATCTCTACCACTGTGAAGACTGCAAATGTGGATGTGCCTTACACCATCACTGCGCAGAACATCATCAACAAGCGCGGTCTCATGCAGATTCCTTACAACCAGATCACCAATAGCAACGGAGTGCTCAAGCAGAACCCCGGCTGGTAAGCATCTGACATCAGTTTTTGAGCTTTCAAATTAAAAAATAAAAGAAGTCATGAAAACAAAATCATATATATTGTCAGCCTTTGCTACCTTGGCAATTGCCTTCACCGGGTGCAGCCCCGATGAGGTGAACATGGGCACAAAGGATATCAAGGCCGACGACTTGGTGCAGGGTCTTGCCTACTCGGTGACTCCCGATGCTTCCAACCCCAACATCATACACCTGAAGAGCCTCCTGCCCAGCAGCTACGCTGTGCAGTGGCAGCATCCTCAAGGCTATTCGCAAGAGCGCGAACTCGACCTTAACATCGCTTTCGACGGCACCTATGAAATCATCTTCGGCGTGGAGACACGCGGTGGCCTGGTTTACGGCAGCCCCTATGAGTTTACGATCGATCAGTTCTGCGCTGACTTCGTGACTGGCGAAATGTGGGATATGCTCGCTGGCGGCGCTGGCGGCAGCAAGACTTGGATCCCTGACGATGGCACCTATGGCATGAAGCAAGGCTATTACTCATGCTTCGATCCCTCGGCTACTTGGGTCGACATGGTGCGCGATGAGGGCAAGAACAATTGGTATGCTCAGAATCTCACTTGGTGGGAGCCCAGCAACGCTGATGTAGGCATTACCGAAGATGACCTTCGCGGCGAGATGACATTCGATCTTAAGGGTCGTGCCGGCCTTACAGTGACTACCTACACTGGCGGTGTGCCCACCACGGTTGAGGGCATGTTCGATATGAACACTGACAATCATACAATGAATGCCACCAATGTTGACTTCCTGCATCCCGCATGGGTAAATGGCAAGGCTGTTGACTTCCGCAAGGGCTTCCAGATCCTGGTGCTCACCGAGAATCAGATGATGATTGCCAACTACCGTGACGAGGCCATGTCAGGCGAGGGTCGCTGCATCTACTGCTACAATTTCGTAAGCAAGGACTATGCTGACAGCTATGTGCCCGAGGTCGGCGACGAGCCCGCTCCAACCCTCCCCGATGGCTGGATGCAAGCTCTCGAGACACAGAACCACTATGCTCAGTGGAAATTCGACACTAAGAATCCGGCTGACTGGTGCGACCTCTATGGCAACACTACTAATACATTCTCATACAGCTTCAACGAGGACAATGTAAGCGCACTTCGCCTTAAGATGGGCGCTCCCGACCTGGATGACTACAGCGTGACTCTGCCCGACGGATCTACAGTGACCGGCAAGTTCGTGATCAACTCCAACGGCACTATCGACTTCAGCAACGGCCTTGGCAACACTGTCATTGCTGGCGACAATGTCACCTTCTCGGCAAATGCCAACTCTCAACTCGAAGTGTTGGGCATGAGCACCGACGACTATAGCCGCCTGTCAGACCTGTGGCTCGGCCGCATCGTGACCGACATCAACGGCAGCCGCGTGCAGTACCTCGGCTATCATCTGGTGGCTGACTACGGAGTGGAAGAGGCCGTGACCTATAAGACCAATCTCAACTACTTCAACACCGACTGGACATTCTGGAGCTCTGAGAATCTCTATATCAGTAGCGAAGGCACCTATACAATCACCATCAGCGGCGCTGACAGCAGTCCTTACGGCTTGTATCTCGATTGCTTCAAGCTCCTGGGCGACTATCCCAACTGCGACCTCGTGATCCGCGACATCAAGGTGGATGGCAGCTCGGTTGACTTCGACGACAACATCATCGACCGTGGCACCGGCGACGACGCTACCACCGCACGCCGCTACATCATGAATCCTTGGGGCGAAAGCGCCGTGTATGCCGATCGCCTTGGCTTTGGCTCTACCCTGAGCGTAACCTTCGAGGTGAAATTCGACACCGGCTCACCCTTCATTCAATAAATAAGTCTAATACAGAGAAAAGATAATGACTATGCAAATCTTTAAATACATAGGATGTGTGAGCGTGTTGGCATTGGGCGCTGTGGCAGTGAGCTGCAACGATGACGATGTGACAATCTACACCTCCCCGATCATCTCAGATGTCACCACCGGCTCAGCCGAGGTGACATCTACCACCGCCACCATTAACGGCCATGTGGCCGACCTCGGCTCGCAGAGCAGCGAGGCTTATGTGGTGGGCGTAGTTTACGGCACCCAGGCCGATCCCATCACCGCTGGCACCAAGGCCACCGGCACCATGGGCGACAACGGCAACTTCACAGTGACTCTCAGCGGCCTTTCCGACGATGTCACTTACTATTACGCAGCTTATGTGACTCTGCAAAGCCAGATCACCTACTATGGCGATGTCAAGCAGTTTGTCACCACCGACGCTCTGATCGCTACCCCCGACGCAGCTGCTGTGACAGCTACCAGTGTGCGCCTGGGAGGCACCCTCAATGGCGTGGATCACCTCACCAGCGATGGCAGCCTGGAGCATGGCGTGTATTTGGCAGCCAACAGCAATGTCACCAGCGGTTTGCAGCTGGCTGACAACACCGAGGGCGCCAACAGCTATACAGTGGATGTGAATGCCCTGGTGCCTAACACCACTTACTACTATGCAGCCTACATGGTGCTCAACGGCAATATGGAACTGGGTAGCGTGAAGAATTTCACCACCGAGTCAGCCTGCTTGGCCAAGGAGGAAAGCCCCGAAGATTATGTCAACATGGGCACAAAGGTAGAGTGGGCTCGCTATAATGTGGGCGCAACCACAGCCTCAGAGGTTGGCGGTCTCTACGGATATGGCGATATCAGTGGCGTGGTGCGTTCGACCAATTTGTCAGACTATGCCTCAAGCGATATCGCACAGGTTGAGAAATACGATGTGGCTCTCTCGAGCGGCATGGGTTATCTGCCCACCGCCAGCGACTGGAATGAACTGATCGCTGCCACCACTCAGGAGTTCACAACCCTCGATGGCACCGACGGCGTGCTCTTCACCGCTGCCAATGGCAACACCCTGTTCTTCCCTCTCACTGGCATGCGCCAGGGCGATGAGGTGACCAATAGCGCCCTGGCTGCTTATTGGACCGGCGAACTTTACGCTGACAACAACGACTATGCATTGGCCTACACCATGGATGGCGCAAGCATCAGCCAGGAGAAAGCACCTCGCTATCAGGGCCTGGCTGTGCGCCCCGTGCGCAAGCCTTACAACAATGAAATTGAAATCACCACCGAAGGCAAGAATCTGATATTTGGCGACCTTGAAGGCAACGGCCGCCTCCGCATCGAAATCTACAATGAGTATGGCTCAAGCGCTGCTGATCCGGCAAATTGCTTGATCGACAAGAATCTGATCAGCTTCGACAGCACTATGGAAGTGACCTTCAGCGTATGGGGCATTAGCGGCAACCTCAAGGATGGCGCCAAGGGCTCATACAAGGCTGGTCTGCAATACGCAGCCGACGGCTGGTGGCCATCGCGCTGGAGCGGTTACACCAATGAGAAGTACGACTGCCTGGTAGCCGGCGACGGCACCTACACCGTATGGATGGAGGCTGAGGCTCACACCGAGGGCGCTGTGGTATTCTGTGTCGACATCGATGGCCTGGGCGCTGATATCGACGACTGGAGCAAGGTGAGCGTGACTCTCGACGCCATCGCTCTCGATGCAAAGCAGCCGCGCTACAAGAGCGTAACTCCTCAGGGCGCAATCTTCGTCAACAAGGACGGCGACGGTGTTAACGGCCGTATCGAAATTTACAACGAGTATGGCGACACTGGTTCGATGTACGATTACAGCTCGATGTCGTTCGGCCAGGGCACAATGACCGTGGAGTTCACCATCAATGGCATCGACGGCAACCTCAAGTCAGGCGCAGCCGGTAACTATATGGCTGACCTCTCCTATGCCGCCGCAGCATGGTGGCCCAGCTATTGGGGAGGCGGTTGCGGCACAGCTAATGTGACTGGCGACGGCACCTATAGCACACAATGCTATCTCGAAGCACAATGCGATGGCGCAGTGGTATGGTGCGTGGAAATCTACGGTCTATGGCAGGATCTTTTAAATACCGATCAGGTAAGCGTAACCATCAACGACATCAATGTTCCCACTATTCAATAATCCCTAAAAATAAATGATAAGGATGAAATTCATGCAAGCACTTTTATTGCTGCCTCTTATAGGGGCAGCAATGACAGGGTGCCACGACGATAAGACCTACGATGCTCCCGCCCTTCCCGTAGAGTTCAAGGTCTCCGATACTCAGATGGCATTTCTGAAAACCGCTCACACCAAGCAGCTGTATATCGAAAGCTCGATCGCTCCCAGCGTCGTCAGCGACGCTCAGTGGGCTCATGTGGGCAGCGTGGCCCTCAATGGCCAGTCGACCAAAACCTACGCAGTGGACATCACCGTAGATGAGAACACCACCTATGACCTGCGCACTGCTACCCTTACCGTGACCGCTGGCAGCAATAATGCCACTGTGGCCATCTCGCAGACAAATAGCGAAGGCATCCTCCTGGGCACTGTGTCCAAGACCGACGAATTCCCCACCGAGGGCGGCACGCTTACAATCTCGCTTCAGGCCACTGGCGCATACACCGTGGTGGCTCCCTCATGGGTCGAGCAGCAAGAGAGCCGCGCGCTGAGCAGCAGCACCCTCACTTTCTCAGTTAAGAAGAATCTTGGCGGTTCGCGCTCTTCGGAGATCGTCTTCACTCTTGATGCTGATGAGTCGCTCACAGTGTCGGTGCCTGTGTCACAGGCCGGATATGTGGGTGAGACTGGCGAAAGCGCAGCCGAGGCTGTGAAGAACATGGTTATCGGCTGGAATCTGGGCAACACCATGGAGGCCATCGGCGGCGAGACCGCTTGGGGCAACCCGATGACTACTCAGGCTCTGATCGATGCTGTGAAGGCTGCTGGTTGGAATGCAGTGCGCATCCCTACCGCTTGGAACGACCACTCGACCGACGGCGTGATCAATGCTGACTGGATGGCTCGCGTGCGCGAAATCATCGACTATTGCATCAATGATGACATGTACGTCATCGTCAACATCCACTGGGATGGCGGATGGATGGAGCAGCAGTGCAATGCTGAGAGCCAGGAAGCCGTAAATGCCCAGGTGGCTGATTATTGGACACAGATTGCCAACGCTCTGATGGATTATGACTATCACTTGCTGTTTGCCGGTGCCAACGAGCCTCGCAATGGCGACAATTGGGGCAAGCCTTCAGCTGCCGAGCAAGGTGCTCTCGATTGCTACATGCAGACTTTCGTGGATGCAGTGCGCGCAACTGGCGGCAACAATCAGTACCGCAACCTGATCATCCCGTCGTGGTGTGCAAATGGCTGGCGCGGTCTTGACTCCACCACCATGCCTACCGACCAGGTTGAGGGCCACCTCATCTATGAGATGCACTTCTACGATCCTCAGTCGATGACTCACAATGGCACTACCACCAAGTGGGGCTACCGTGCAGGCTATGTCGACACCAACGACGGCATGCAGGAGGATTATGTCGATGACTTCTTCGCTCGCATCAAGAGCCATTTCGTTGACAACGGCTATCCCGTGGTGATTGGCGAGTACGGCACAGAGTGCTGGAGCACCTCAGAAGAGGATGTGATGGAAAGCCAGGCATACTATCTGGAATATGTGACCCGCGCAGCCATCCAGCATGGCATGGCTCCCTTCTATTGGGACAACGGCACTCCGGGCATTGGCTCATTCGGCATCATGAACCGCACCGCTTGTGCAGTAGGCATGCCGCATTTCGCAAATGCGATCATGCGTGGCGCTTACGAGTAACATACGAGTAACATGTAAATAGGGCAGGCCCCCAAAGAGCTCTGAGTTCTTTGGGGGCCTTGCTGTGTATGATAGGTAAAGGTTTAAAGATCTTCTTCGATGCCGAATTCATCGTCATCGCCCAGGTCAGCGTCGAAGAGGCCTTCATCGCCGGCAGCCTGCTGGGGCTCTGGAGCCGCTGTCTCTGCGGCAGCACTGGGCTCTTCCTTCTTTACAGGACGTGGCATGCCGCTGTGGTCGGCCGAATACATGGCCTCCATGATTTTCTTCTCCAGCTCGTCGGCGAGTTCGGGATTGTCTTGGATCATCTTCTTGGTGGCATCGCGGCCTTGAGCCAGCTTGGTGCCATTGTAGCTGAACCATGATCCGCTCTTTTGGATCACATTGTAGTCGACGCCGAGGTCGAGGATTTCGCCTGAGCGCGAGATGCCTTCGCCAAACATGATGTCAAACTCGGCGCGCTTGAAGGGTGGTGCTACCTTGTTCTTCACCACCTTGATGAATGCTCGCTTGCCCAGCACGTCTTCGCCGTCCTTGATGGGATTGCGGCTGCGAATGTCGATGCGCACCGATGCGTAGAACTTAAGAGCGTTGCCGCCTGTGGTGGTCTCCGACGGGCCGAACATCACGCCTATCTTCTCGCGCAGCTGGTTGATGAAGATGCAGGTGGTGTTGGTGCGCGAGATGGCGCCGGTGAGCTTGCGCATGGCTTGCGACATCAGGCGTGCCTGAAGGCCCATGTTGCGGTCGCCCATTTCGCCCTCGATTTCATTCTTGGGGGTGAGAGCTGCTACTGAGTCGATCACCAGGATGTCGATGGCCGATGAGCGGATGAGCTGTTCGGCAATCTCCAGGGCCTGCTCGCCATTGTCGGGCTGCGAAATGAGCAGCTCATTTACATTGACGCCTAATTTCTGAGCGTAGAAGCGGTCAAAGGCGTGCTCAGCGTCGATGATGGCAGCGATGCCTCCAGCCTTCTGCGCCTCAGCGATGGCGTGAATGGCCAGGGTGGTCTTGCCCGACGACTCCGGGCCGTAGATTTCGATGATGCGGCCTTTGGGGTATCCTCCCACGCCCAAGGCGTAGTTGAGGCTGATTGAGCCTGAGGGGATCACCTCTACTTGTTCGATCACATCGTCGCCCAATTTCATCACGGCCCCTCGGCCAAATGACTTTTCTATTTTGCCCAGAGCCTGGTTCAGCGCATCGAGCTTGGCGCTTTTTGCTGCGTCAACGCCCTCGGGCTTGGCTCCCTTCTTGGCAGTGGTTTTCTTTGGCTTTTCCATATGTATGCGTTTTATTTCTTTATTTCTTTTTGTAATGCAAAGTTAGCACCGAGTATGTGCCAACTATTTGCACATTGTAGTTAATTGATGTTAATGGATAGCATTCCTTAAACTTTCTTGTCATGCCATTGTTTTAATAGTACAAAGCAAGAAATACTTTTTCCATTGCAAGAAATGTGATAATGATTGGTTTATTATCTTATGAGGAGAAACCGGGAGGCTTCTCCTCATTTGGTGTTTTGGTGTCACCAAATCACCCTTACGGTACCACCAGGCCGGTGAGGCGGAGGGTGATTTTGCGGTTTTTCTTGTCGTTGGTGCGCACGGTGATGGCCGAGTTGATCTCGCCCGGGCGATTCTGCGGGTTATATGTGACCTTGATCACGCCGCTCTTGCCGGGGGCTATGGGTTCCTGCGGGTATTCGGGCTTGGTGCAGCCGCATGAGGCCGAGCAGGAAATGATCACCAACGGAGCATCGCCAGTGTTGGTGAATTGGTATTCCACCGATACTTTGCCTTTTTTCTCGTAGATGGTACCTACATCTTGGCGCTGGGTCTCAAACTTGACCGCAGGCACTTTGTCAGCGGCCATGGCCGGGGTCAGAGCCAGGCAAGCCATCAGCAAGATTAAAAAGCGGAGGAGTGAAGTCTTCATTTTAAAGAGTTTTTGAAATAGTAATCGGTGACGTCGCGGGCAGCGATGAAAGAACTGAGCTTGTTGTCGAGCACCAGCTTTTCCTTGTCCTGCAGCATTTTCTCGATTTCTGGATTATTGTAGAAATTGTCGCGGAGCTGTTCGTTGATGGTCTCGTACATCCAGTACTGGCTTTGCTCGTTGCGGCGCTGGTTGAAATAGCCGTTAAGCT
The DNA here is from genome assembly GCA_964440745.1 of uncultured Bacteroides sp. GTDB lineage: Bacteria > Bacteroidota > Bacteroidia > Bacteroidales > Muribaculaceae > CAG-873. The sequence goes on along the minus strand of CAYTXF010000008.1, from coordinate 15,742 downwards.
TCACGAAGTCGAAATAGCGGTCGATCATGTCCCATACCAGGTCGATGCCAATGCCGTAGTATCCGCTGTAGCAGAGCACCTCGGGGGTCCAGCCGCTTGCGGGGGTGGGGAAGAGCATCAGGGCGTTGCGGAACTGTGCCTGCGCCAGCTTGGCGCGCTCCACATTGTCGCCGTCGCATTTGTTGATCACGATGCCGTCGGCCATCTCCATGATGCCGCGCTTGATGCCTTGGAGCTCATCGCCAGTGCCTGCCAGTTGGATCAGCAGGAAGAAATCGACCATCGAGTGCACGGCGGTCTCGCTCTGTCCCACGCCTACGGTCTCCACGAAGATGCGGTCGTAGCCGGCAGCCTCGCAGAGCACAATGGTTTCGCGAGTCTTGCGAGCCACGCCTCCCAGGCTGCCTGCCGATGGGCTGGGACGGATGAAGGCATTGTCCTGCACTGAGAGCTTCTCCATGCGTGTCTTGTCGCCGAGGATGCTGCCCTTGGTGCGCTCGCTCGATGGGTCAATGGCCAGGACCGCCAATTTGTGCCCCTGCTTGAGGATGTGCATGCCGAATTCGTCGATGCTGGTGCTCTTTCCGGCACCGGGCACTCCGGTGATGCCTATGCGCTGGGAATGGCCACTGTGGGGGAGGCATTTCTCGATCACCTCCTGGGCAATCGCCTGATGGGCATGCTGCATGCTCTCCACCAGAGTCACGGCGCGGGCCAGGGTGGTGGTGTCGCCCTTGAGGATGCCCTCGACCAGCTCTGAGGCTGTGGGCAGGGGCTTGCGCTTGGGGCGCAGATGGGCATAGGGATTCACGCTTGGGGGCTGAGCGATGCCTTGATTCACAGTCAGTCCTTTCCAGTGGGGATCATTTTCAGGATGCACCATGTTCCATTCGGGATGTTGCTGCATATTTGACATATCTTGAGAATTTGCCATATCTTGAGAAAGTGATTACGAAGTCAATAATTTACAAAGTTACTAAAATTCCGCCAACCCATAGTGCAAAAAATCAAGAAAAAGTGATTTGCATAGTATGGTTATACGATTTCTATGCGGCTTGAGGATGGTCCGGAGCGCTTGAGACGGATCTGTGTGGGGATGCGTTCCTTTAGTTCGGCTACGTGGCTAATGATTCCTATGCGTCGGCCGCCGATCGAATGGAGCCTATCAAGAGTGTTGATCACGGTCTCCAGGGTGTCGGCATCGAGGGTGCCGAAACCCTCGTCGATGAATAGAGTGTCCACTTGGATCTGGTCTTTGCTAATGGCTGAGAGTCCCAGTGCCAAAGCCAGTGATACAATAAAACTTTCGCCTCCCGACAGAAGTCCCACATTGCGGATGGCATTATCCTGATGAGAGTCGATCACATTGATGGTCAGCGAACCGTCTTCGCAATCGAGCTCATAACGATTTGACAGCATGCGCAGATAATAATTAGCCTTGGAGAGCAGGGCTCGCAGCACATAACTCTGTGCGATGTTGCGGAATTTCTTGCCATCAGCGGTACCGAAAGCATCGTTGAGGAGTTGCCAGTTGTTTTTTTCTTCAGTCAATTTCCCCAGTTGTTCCAGCTTTTGCAAGTGTTCCTTTTCCGCATCGGCATTATGGGTCAATTTTTCTTCGGCTTTGGCTCGAAGGCTGATGGCTTCGTCTTTTGCCTTTTCTGCTATCTGTTTTGACTCAGTAAGAGAATCGAGAGTAGTGTCATCAGATATCTCGTTCTTGATTTTTGATTCAATCTCATCAAGCTTTTTCTTTTCAGCGTCGAGGAGTCCCTCCGCTTTATTTATGGCCATGCCCAATTCGCGGATTTTAGTGTTCAGGTCATAAATTTCAACAGGTTTGGGTTGATAAGAGGAGTCTTCGTAGGGCTTCAGGGCTTGGAGGTCATACCGGCATGTGGATAATTGCTGGGCCACATCCTTGCACTGGGCCACTAATTTTTCCCTTTGTTTTTCCAGATTTTGATAAGCCGTGGCAGCCTGCATAATCTCACGGGCAACATCCGCTACTGTCTCCAGAGAAGGGCTGTTTTTCCAAGCCTGTGTAAGGCTTTTCATTTCAGTTAGCGATGCTTGGGCGCCATTTTCCGAGGCTTCCTTGAGTTGTGCTTCAGTGTCAGCCCGATGGATTAGATTGCGAGTGTTTTCTCTTTGGGAATCGAGCTTTTGGAGGGCCTTATCTTTGGTTGAACGCAAGCTCTCTGTTAGCTTTTGAGCTTTTTGCGCATAATTGATGGCATAGGTTGCGGCGATCAACGACTGGTTGCGTTGGTCTTTCATCGCATTGGATTGCTGCATCAACTCTTCTATTTGCGCCAATGCTTCTGGAGAATTATAATTGGGGTACAGTTCCTTGGCTCGCTTTTCCGCTTGGGTCAGATCGTTTGCTTTTTTATCATAATCTTTCTGCAGGGTTCCCAAATATCTTTTTTGGACTTTTATGTTAGCCTCAAGGCCAGAAATTTCCTGGCACAGTTTCTCAAGCGTTGATTTGGCTTCGTTTTTCTCATCCTCCGCTTTTTTAAGCATGGTGTTGATTCTTTCGTCAGTATGGAGGTGCACTCCTTTAGTGCCGCACAGCGGACATGCCTCCGAGGCGGCAAAAAGGTTGCGGAGTTCTGAAATATGGTCATGGATATCCTTTTGGCCCTGCCAGATACCCTCGAGGTATTGATATTGATTTTGAAGATCTGGGAGAGAAGTTTTTTTGCTGCTCAGTTGTTCTTGGTAGGTGCTCAGCAGGCCTTTCGCTTCCTCAAGTTGCTTTTTAGCTTTATCGCAATCTTCTTTTGCTTTATCGAAAGCCTTAAGCGCATCGTGGGCGCTTTTATAGCGCTCGGCGTCCTCATTGGCTTTATTGTAGGCCGTCTGCAGAGCCGTTAAATCAAATTTTTGAGCTTCTTCTTGAGTCTTTATGCATTCCGCATTTTGACTTTGGAACTCCTTGTCGGCTTTTTCGTAAGCCTCTCTGCAGGGCTCTTCGGCTTTTTTTGAAGCTTCGGTATCGGAGATCAGTTTTTGACGCTTTTTTTCGTGGGATGATGCATTTTTGAGAGCATCTTGAATGCTTTTAGCTTGCTGGTCGATGCGCTGCGCATTATGGAATATTGACAGGTAAGGCGCTTGTTTTTCTAATTCGATGTCAATTCCGTTAAGAGTGTCTTGCAAGTTCTTAAGGTGCAGCTCCATCCAGCACACGCCATCACGCAGGGGATTTGTGCTAATGCTCGCAAGATTGCGCAGATATCCGTTGATGGCTTCTTGCGAAGTGTTCCGCTGAGTCAACAAGCCTATATGGCGGTCGATCGTGTCTAATTGTGGCTTCAATTCCTCAAGTTGAGCATTGGCTTGGTTAATGACGGCCTGGCACTGATCTTTTTCTTCGTCATTGAGCAGCCTGGCTTCTTTTATGACTTGATCCAGCACCTCATACTCTCTCTTCTTCTTCTGGAATAAATCATTTACAACTTTCCCGATGCGCGTGTAAATTTCAGTGCCTGTGAGCTTTTCCAGGATTTCACTTTTATCTCCTTCTTTGGCCTTCATGAAGGTCGAAAACTGTCCTTGAGCCAGAAGAGTGGTGCGGGTGAATTGATCGAAAGTCAGACCCACGGCATCTTTTATGCGCTGGTCTATTTCCTTGCTTCTGTGTTCGATATTATCCTCATCCTCTCGCTGTAGGGTGCGTTCCAAACTTTGCAGAGCTCCTGTGGCTTTGTTACGGGCCCTGTGGATACGCCAACTGCTTTTGTAGTGGCGTTCATCATTGCCAATGAATGTTAATTCTACCCAAGCTTCGCCGGTGCCTCGGCGCATGAGTTGCACAGGGTCCTTGGTTTTGATATTGTCTCGTGGATCCTTTTCGTTGGTGCCCATTGATTCTAAGCTGGGCACTTGATTGTAAAGCGCCAGACAGATGGCATTAAGGATTGTGGTTTTGCCGGTGCCGGTATCGCCGGTGATGAGGAACAGGGGATCAGATGACAGCGGGGGTTGGTCGAAATTCACCTCAGCATCAATTATTGACGCGATATTATGGATGACAAGTTTTTTAAGTTTCATTGTTGCGAGTTGAGAGTTTGTCGGATAGCGAATTCCATCAATTCGGTAAGGGTAGGGTTGAGCTCTGCCTCTTTAGTGCGAAGCCAATGACGACGAACCAGTTCGAGAGGGTCGATTTGGGTGAAATCCGATACTTCCTGAATGTCGAAGTTGTCTCTGTGGGAAAGCGGCTGCTGACGGGGCTTTTTACGGACTTCACAAAACCGATAAGATTTTCCCTCAGATATGGTGCGAGCGCGTTCCTCGGCATCAGCTGGGAGCACATCTTCCTGGTCGATGAGCAGGCGCACATAATCCATGTTGCCATCGGAATATTGGGCCAATGCTTTCAAACCTTCTTCAAAATTGCCGCCATTGAAAGGCAGAGTAATGACTCCTCGCATCAATTCTGTGGCGATTTTTTCAACTATGGGAATGGCGCCGTGGGCCGGGATGTCGACCAGATTCACGTAATGTTCGTTCCCTTCGCTAAAACTTACTGGAATCGGGGTTCCGCAATACCAGGCTCGTTCGCTAAGTTGCTGGTTGGTATGTATGTGACCAAGAGCCAGGTAGTCATAGCCTTCGCCCATGGTTGATAGTTCTTCCATTGTGAAGCCTCCTCTAATAGCATCATCGTGGGCCGAGATGTCGGTGCCTTGCACTGCCACATGGGCCATCAGCACCACGGGGAGGTTGGCCTCTTGCACGTGAGCCAAAAGTGCGTCAAAGAAAGTCTTTTGGCGTTCTTCTCTGGGAATGTCAGGGCTAATGGCGGGAAAGTTGCTGGGGTGAAAGAAAGGGACTGCTATTATATAGCCCTTTCCGTTAACATCCACAATCATGTCCTCGGGGTCGAGCAGGTCGTTGGCCGCCCGCCTGGCGCCTCCAATGAGGTGGACGCCATTGCGCAGCCATAGATCTCTGTAGGCTTCGAGGCGGCTGGGACTGTCGTGATTGCCGGCCGTAATCACAATGACAGTGTCGGGACTGGCGTCCCTTAGGGTAATCACTCCGTTTACAAAAAGCGCCTGCGCTGTGGCTGAGGGGGCGGCAGTGTGAAAGATGTCGCCGCTTACAACCAGGGCGTCAGGGCGTTCGCGCACCATGATTTTGGCCAATTGCCGGAAGAAATGGCGATGCTCGTCGTCGCGGTCATATCTGTAGAATTGTTGGCCAAGGTGCCAATCGCTGGTATGTATTATGCGCATGGACAGATTAGGTAAGACAAAGGCCATTTTCATACTGGCATTTAAAATGGCCTTTTAAATTAATGCCACAAATTTAAAAATATTATTTTAAATCACCAAGCAAACGGGTGAGTTTTGCATTGTGCATGACAGAGAATTCAATACTCTCCCCACATAAAAGTGGCTCATAAACAGCGGAATCTACCTAAATTTAGATAGATTCCGCTATTTATATCGAAATTTTTAGTATCTTTGCTGAAAAAACGGAGATATGGACAATTTTATTGGAAGAGAAAAGGAGAAAGCAAGGCTACAAGAGGCCTACCATTCCAGGGAGTCGGAATTTGTGGTGATTTATGGAAGGAGGCGCGTGGGAAAGACTTGGTTGGTGCGTGAAGTTTTTGATAACAACTTCACCTTCTATCATGCTGGCCTTTCCAAAGTAAAAACTCGAGGACAGCTTAAGGAGTTTGCCAAATCGCTCCATTTATATGGAGAAAACAAAACAATACCAAAGGACTGGTCGGAAGCGTTTACCAGACTTTCTCATTTAATAGAGCAATCACAGCAGCCCCGCAAGGTGATCTTCATTGATGAGATGCCTTGGCTTGACACAGCTCGCAGCGATTTCATGCCCGCTTTGGAACATTTTTGGAATTCCTGGGTATCAGCTCGCCAGGATGTACTGTTGATTGCCTGCGGTAGCGCTACATCTTGGATAATAAAAAAGTTGTTTAAAAACAAGGGAGGTCTGCATAATCGCATTACTGATAGGATGCGTATTCATCCGTTCTCACTCTATGAGTGTGAACTTTACGCTAATCACAATGGATTGGAAATGTTACGACAGGAAATCGCTGAGACATATATGGTATTCGGTGGTATTCCTTATTATTGGAAACTCATTAGTCCGAAATTGAGTTTGCCCCAAAATATTGATGAACTCATTTTCAATGAGGATGGCCAATTGGCCCATGAATATGAAGAGTTGTATGCTTCGCTTTATGCTCATCCTGAGAAGCATATCAAAATTATCGAGGCTTTAGGGAAGAAGAAATGCGGTTTGACGCGCACCGAGATTGTGGAACACACAAAACTCCCCGATAATGGTTCGCTTAGCGATATTTTGGAGGAACTTATTCAATGCGGATTTATCAGGAAATATTGTCACTTTACACGCAATGTAAAAGATGCCCTATATCAACTGATAGATAACTTTACTCTCTTTTACTTTAACTTTAGAGCTGGGCAACCTATGCCAAATGGGCCATTCTGGATGTCACAGATTGATACCCATGTACATTCCACTTGGAAAGGATTGGCATTTGAGAACCTGTGTCTGTTGCACATACGACAAATTAAGCAAGCCTTAGGAATTGCTGGAATTGTCTCTAATGAGTATTCTTGGTTTGCAAGGAAGGAGGATGGCAAAAAGGGTGCTCAGATTGACCTATTGATTGACCGATCTGACAATCGAATCAATATTTGTGAGATGAAATGCGTGGAGGAGCCTTACGAAATCACAGAGAAAGATCAAGAATCCCTTATCAATAAGAAGAATAGGTTTAAGGAAGCCGTTGGCATAGAAAAGGCGGTTCATATAGTACTGGTGACCACAAAAGGCATTAAGCGCAACAAATACTCCGATGTCATTCACAACTCCATCACCCTGGATCACCTCTTCCTGCCCCTAATCCAATCACTCCCCACATAAAATTGCCTCATAAACAGCGGAATCTACCCAAATTTAGATAGATTCCGCTGTTTATGAGCCAATTTTGATAATTTTAGGTGATTTCCCTATCTATGTGAAAGAGCCTCTCCGAGGTTCCCTGTTTAAGAGGCCTTATGATACAGAGCCTATTATTCACTTTTGCCATATCTTGTGAAACAAGCTTTTGGCATATGTCAATGAATTTTTGTATATTTGCACAATCAATACCATTTGTTAATTTCTTTTTGATATGAAGCTTATACCTTACGGCATAGAAAATTTTGAGAGACTGATATGTGGAGGATATTATTATCTTGATCATACAAATTATGTTCAGTATCTTGAGAATAGGGCCCCCTATATCCTCCTTCTTCGACCCAGAAGAATGGGGAAGAGTTTGTTCACAAGTATGCTGATGAGTTATTATGATATAGCCAAAAAGGATGTCTTTGATCAGCTGTTTGGCCAGCTCTACATCGGTAAGCATCCTACACCAGAGGCAAACCAGTATGTAGTGCTCAAGTTAGATTTCTCAAAGATAGGCAAAGTCGATACAGACCAACTTCCTGACGTCTTTTATGATTATTGTAAAGATGAGATAGAAAATGCATTTAATCGTTACGGTGGATTATTTGACGCAACCGAAAGAGAGTGGGTATTGAATGCTTCAAATGCTGGCCGATTGGTTGACAATTTCGATAAGATGATTAAAGGCAAGGACCTAAAGTCATATCTTTTCATCGACGAATACGACAATTTCTCCAATATTGTATTAACTACTCGGGGTGTTAAAGCTCATGAAGACATCACTCATGGAGTGGGTTTTTATCGTGAATTTTTCAAATGTTGCAAGGGGAATTTTGATAGGATTTATATGACAGGAGTGACTCCTGTCACTTACGACGACCTCACTTCTGGTTTTAATATAGCCACTATCATTTCTCTTGAACCCAGATATAATCACATACTTGGTGTCTCGGAAACAGAACTTAGAGAAATGATAGAATATTATCGTGGGGAGTGTGGTTTCGAAACAGAAACTGACGCCATCATAGCGGATATGAAGCCTTGGTACGACAATTTCTGCTTTTCATCTTCATGTTATGGCAAAGAGGCTCCAATCTATAATCCGGCAATGGTAATGAGTTATATGAACTATTTGGTAGACAATGGAGTGCCTCCCGAGGAAATGATTGACTACAATGCCAGAATCGATTATAATAAGCTGAATTACCTGGTAAAAGCCGACGATTTGGCAAATCGAGAGACCCGATTCCAAATCCTCAGGGAAATTTGTAAAAAGGGCTATACCTGCGGCAGTGTAAAACGTCAGTTCCCCGCTCGCGAGGTTGGCGACCTGGAGAATTTCAAAAGCATGCTCTTCTATTATGGGGCCCTTACCTTTGGCGGAATTGACCCTCGAGGCAGTCGCAAACTTATTGTGACCAATAAGACCATGGCCGATCTCTATTTAGATTACATGGCTACCCATGTTTATGAGACAGCTAAGGTTACTCCATTAGAAAAACAAGAATTAGAAAAGGGAATTGCTGATGCCGCGATCTACGGCAACTGGCGTCCCATGATAGAACGAGCAGGAGATATCTTCAATAAGTATAGCAGTGTACGAAATGCCATCTATGGTGAACCCGACGCACAAGGCTTTCTGCGAGGACTTCTGTGCCTCAACAACTATTTTGATCTTTGGCCAGAATTAGAACTTAATCAAGGCTTCAGCGATATTCTCCTTATACCCAGGTCAGATAGCAATTGTGTTACTCAGCATAGCTATATTATTGAATTAAAGTATCTGAAGAGTGATGATAAAGATGTGGATGGAGCCATTAATGAAGCTGTTACGCAATTGAAGCGATATGCGCAGGACATTCACCTCAAATCAAGCAACTTGCTCAAGGGGACACAATGCAACCTCCTTTATCTCATTATAAAAGACCGTAAATTCCTCAAATACGGAGAAGCAACCTCTCTATGATTCTCCCTATTGTCTATTTCTAACTCATTGTCGGCTTCAAGAATCTCAAAACAATGACGCCACCCTCTTTTCATATGGTGCAGGGGATGCCCTCTTCGGTGTATTCGGGACCTTTTTCAAAGTCGATGTCTTCACACCAGATCTCAATGCCGTTGCTCTCAAGATGAAGCACACAAGAAGAGGGGTAGTGTGATTGCAATAGTCAAGATGAAAATCCAGAATATTTCCATGCAAAGTTAATACATCTGAAATACAAAAACAAAATTTATTCGGATCAGGACAAAAAACTGTGTTTTTAATAAGACGAGAATCTACGTGGCGAATTCCTTTGTACAATGTTTTTTGGTTCGTTCCGAATTAATTGCTAACTTTGCGAACGCCAAGTGGTTTAAGTAAGGATTATTTATTAAATTTACGGCAAACTTTCTTAACGCCCATGACAATGAAACAGCTTCCCTACGGAGTCTCCGACTTCAAGCTCCTCAGACAAGAAAACCTATACTATGTGGACAAGACTATGTTCTTGCCTAAAATGGAAAACGAGAATAGATACCTGTTCTTGATCAGGCCACGTCGATTTGGCAAGAGCCTCTTCCTGAGCATGCTTGAGACCTATTACGATGTCAGTGAAAAGGAGAATTTCCACAAGTATTTCGATGGGCTTTACATAGGGGAGAATCCCACTAAGGATGCCAATGCCTACCAAGTGCTGAGATTTGACTTCTCCAAGGCCGGAGGCCCGATAGAGACACTCGAACAGAAATTCAACGAATACTGCTGCGGAGCATTGGACCGATTCATACAAAAATACAAAGATTATTATTCTGATTTTTGGGTAAACCGGGTTTTAAATGCAGATTCTGCAGAGAATAAATTAAATATTGTCACTGGGGCTGCTTCTTTGTTGAAGAATCGTCTTTACTTGATTATTGACGAATACGACAACTTTACCAACGACGTGCTCAGCAGCAAGGGCAAGGAAGTGTTTCACTCGCTGACACACGCCGACGGGTTCTACAGGCGCTTCTTCAAGCTTTTCAAAGACAGTTTCGACCGCATCTTTATGATGGGCATCTCGCCCGTGACTCTCGACGACCTCACCAGCGGCTTCAACATCGATTGGAACATATCGGACAAGCCTAAATTCAACACCATTTTGGGCTTCGAGGAGAGGGAGGTCAGGGAAATGCTGAGGTACTACTGCGAATGCTCCAATGTGCCGGCTGATGAGGATACGGTCATCGCCGACATGAAGCCGTGGTACGACAACTACTGCTTCGCCACGCGCAGCTACGGCAAGGAGACAGTCTACAACTGCGACATGGCCCTCTACTACCTGAAGCCGATGATAGAGGAGGGCTTTCCGCCTGAGGACATGGTTGACAAGAACATCCGCACCGACTTCGCCAAGCTGCGACAGTTGATCAATCTCGACCGGGGCATCCAGCGAGCCGACCGGCTCTCCGACATCGAGCGCATAGCCAACGACGGCTACATCATGATGCGCCTAAAGACATCGTTCCCGGCGGCCGACCTGCTCAAGCGCGACAACTTCCGCTCCCTCATCTACTATTACGGCATGCTTACCATAGGGGGTGGGAGCTTCGCCATGCAGAGGATGGTCATCCCAAACCAGTGCGTCAAGCAGCAGCTGTGGGGATTTCTGGCCAGCATGTACCAGGAGGAGTGCCCCATAGACGTTGATGCCCTTGGCTACGACTATTTGGAGATGGTCTACCATGGCGATTGGCGCCCGGCCATCGACCGGATAGGCAGGATGTACAGGGAGCTGTCGGCCGTGCGCGACTCGCGTGGGGGCGAGTTCAATCAGCACGGCTTCTTCAAGGCTATGCTCGGCCTGTGCAACCTCACCGTGCTCTGCCCGGAGATTGAGCTCAACTATGGGTACAGCGACTTCCTGATGCTGCCCCTGCGCAGTCATCTTCCCGAAGCCACCCACTGCTACATCTTCGAGATGAAATACGCCGACTCCAGCGCCTCGGAGGCGGAGATTTCGCACCAGTATGCCGAGGCCGAAGCCCAGATCCGCTCCTATGCCACCGACCCACGCTTACTCCGTGCCATCTCCGGATGCACCCTCCACGGCATCACCCTACTTTTCCGAGGCCCCGACATGCAGCCTCCCCGCCCAGTCCTGTCACTGCCCATAGAATGATCCTGCTTCTATTTGCATGCAACAGGGGACAGTTTGCCCCAAGCTTTTTGAAACTGCACTAATATAACAAATTAGAAATCAAAGATTTATGATTTGTTATATAGAAGGGTATCATGGGTGTCGTCAGGCTGGGTTTGGGGAGTGCAGTTCCGTGAACTGCATATCAGGCTGGTAACAACTCATAATTCATTATTATCCAATAATTTATTTCTTTATTTTCCTATCGTTTCTTCGTGTGAAAAGAATCCTCCTATATCTCACTTCCCGATTTCCATTGCCGATAGACTTCGACTATCTTTGCCTTTTCTGCAGGATCGATAAGATGCAGTCTAATTGTAACATAAAGCTACTTAGGGACTGTCTTCACCGAATTTTCTTCTCTAATTTCGAGGATTTATCTGTTAGGACCGTACAAAGTTACGCTCTTTTTCCTTAAAATACAAATAATTGAAATATTGACTATGACGTAGATTTTCGTCTATTCGTAGATTCTCGTCTATTCGTAAATTTTCGTCCCTGTCAAAAACACAGGTTTTTTTGGCTTTGGTTGGGCTAAGATTGAGAATCCATTCCGATTTGCCAGCTGGTGATGGTGCGGGAGCGGGTTGAGAAGTTGACTCCGATTTTGGTGATGGGATAGGAAAGATTGCGGAAACGAGCCGCGTAATTGTTCTTGTCAATTTGTTGGAGAGCCTTCCGAGCCGAGCCATTGAGTTTTATCTCCCACAGGTAAAGTCGGTTGCGATACACCATAGCCATGTCCACTCGCCCCTTGCTGGTACGCACCTCAACATCAGCGCGTGCTCCCATCAGGGAAAACACTACATACAGCATCTGCTGCCAATGTCCCTCATAGTTGATGTTCTCGCAATAAGGCACTGTGGCGAAAAAAGCCTTTAGCTCTTTCAACACCCCCTCTATATCCTCTTTAGCCAAACTGCGGGTAACCTCGCGAAGTACATCCTTAACTTCAATGGTGCTTTGCAGATAATTAGGGATCAGAGAATTCATCAACCCTAAGCGCACTTCCTTGTTAGGGATGGTAAGGAAAAAGCTCTCAGTCTCAGGGTCGTAGCCCTTGATGGTCAAGTAGCCACTCTGATAGAGAATGGAAGCCACATCCTTAATCTCATCTATTGGGGTGTCGAATTGTGAAGATTCACGTTCATAACCTCCTATTTCGGATGGGTGCACATTGTACTGTTTCATCAATTCGATTAGGAAGGTTGGGGTGCCAGATGAAAACCAGTAAGGCTGGATTTGCTCCTCCTGAAAGCACCGAAGAATACTAAAAGGATTGAACAGTCCTATCAGGGCAGGGGTAAAACTGTAACCGTCGTAATACTCTTTGAGGGTGTCGAGAGCCTGATCGATTGTGAGATGGAGAGCTTCACTTAACATTTCAATATCAGGTCTCATTTGGCACATGAGTTCGTCAAGAGTAAACCCGCAAATTGAGGCGTAGGCATCCCACATGCTAATGTTGTGTATATTATTCAGCGTGCTGAATATACTCACTTGTGAGAATTTGGTGATGCCAGTGATAAACACGAACCTGAGCACAGGGTCAAGGTCCTTAAGATGCGCATACAGCATCTGAAGGAATAGGCGCATCTTGTCCATCCTCTTCTTGTCGTGAGCAGTATGAAGCAATGGCGCATCGTATTCGTCAATGAGGACTACGGCTTTTTGCCCCGTTGCTTTGCTCATGCCTTGCACTATATAGGCCAATCTTGTACCAAGGTCGGTGTACTTTTTGGGAAGTTGATAGCGAGCCTCGTATTCTTCAAATTGCTTATCAATTACTTGGGTTATAGCATCGGTATCATCTGTGCGCACGCTTGCCAGGCTTAGCAGCAGCACCGGATGTTTTGTCCAATCCTTTTCCAAATGATCGATGGCTAAGCCTTTAAAGAGATCTCGGCGCCCTTCAAAGTAAGCCTTCAAAGTGCTCACAAGCAGGCTCTTTCCAAATCTGCGCGGCCGGCTTAGGAACACATATTGCGAACCGTACGTCACAAGCTTGTACACTTGGGCTGTCTTGTCGATATACACATATCCTTCCTCTCGAATCTTTTCGAAGGTCTGTATGCCTGCCGGATATTTACGTATCTCTTCCATGGTGGTCGCAATTACATACACAAAATTACAAAAAATAAATAGGGCGTACAAAAATTTTGTGGCATTTATTCGTAAAATGCTTTAGCATATTTTATTATAATTCAAGTTTCTTTTGTAATTATGGGTTGTTTGAACCTCGTAGAGGTTATTTCATATAGCTTAAATGAATAAAAACCACCTTCAACCCCGGAGGGGTTGTTTCATTATCTTGCATGAAACAACCCCTCCGGGGTTGAAGGTGGTTTTGTATTCCCTAACTAATCGAAAGAATGCCCTACGGGATTCCATATTAAATGCAGTGTTATTCAAAGAATTGGGAACATGAAAAACTTGAGTATTTCGACAACCTTAAGAAATGGGGACCATTGGCTAAGGTGCCTGTGGAAAATCGCAGTGTCATATATGCTGGCTCTAATGCCCTTACCACTTCCCAAGGGAATCTCATCCCCTGGATGCAATTGCTAAAGCAGATTTAGAGATTTGCATAAGACCTGTATTTCCTATGTAAATTTAAAATACGATTTTAAATTTACATAATCTCGGAACAATATCGTAATAAGCCAGAACGGGGGTGGGGGTATGATTTAGGGCTTAAGCCAAAAACATATGAAATTCGTTTTTATACAGTCTTAGAACTATTTGGTAGAATGGAAGGAAAATGTTAATTTTGCGTATGAATAACTTTAATAGAGACTTATGAAGCGCATACCCTATTGCATAGACGACTTTGAGCGCATTATTCGCGAAGATTATTACTTCGTGGATCATACACGATATATTGAATACCTTGAGAATAGGGCTTCTTTCATTTTGCTACTGCGTCCAAGGAGGATGGGTAAGACCCTGTTTAGCAATATGATGATGGCTTATTACGACATGGCCAAGAAAGACGATTTTCAAAAGCTTTTTGGTAATCTTTGGATTGGTAAGCATCCCACTTCTCTGGCTAATAAATACGTGGTTCTGAAACTCGATTTTTCCAAAGTAGGTGGCGCAGAGAACTTGGAAAATTTACCCAAAGTATTTCATTGCTATTGTAAAGAAGAATTAGAACGTGCAATTGATTACTATGGAGGCTTCACTGGTAGAGAAAAGAATCGCATACTTGATGCCATAAATGCGGGTCAGGCTATTGATAATTTTACATCCATTGTTAAAAATAAAGGGTGGAGATCATATCTATTCATCGACGAATACGACAACTTTTCGAATGTCGTATTAACAACACGTGGGGTAAAGGCTCATGAAAAAATTACTCATGGTGAAGGTTTCTATAGAGAATTCTTCAAATGCTGTAAGGGAAGTTTCGAAAGAATTTATATGACTGGAGTAGCCCCTGTGACTTATGATGATTTAACATCAGGATTTAACATCGCTACTATTATTTCATTAGAACCTAAATTCAACCACATACTGGGTATCACGGAGACAGAGCTTCGGGAGATGATAGAATACTACCGTGATGAAAAAGCAATAGCGTTGGATACCGACTTTATCATTTCAGAAATGAAGCCTTGGTATGATAATTTCCGCTTTTCACAGCGTTATGGGACTTCTGTGGATCCAATTTATAATCCTGCAATGGTGATGAATTGCCTAAATTATCTAATTAACAATGGCGATATGCCTACAGAGATGATAGATTACAATTCTAGGGTTGACTACAAAAAACTTAACTATTTGGTTAAGGCCGAAGATTTTAACAACGAACGTGCAAGGTTCGATATTTTGAGAGAAATTTGTAGTCAAGGCTACACTGAAGGCTCTATCGTAAGACAATTTCCAGCAAAGGAAGTAGGTGATTTGGCAAATTTCAAGAGCATGCTATTTTATTTTGGTGCGTTGACTTTTGGGGAGTTTGATCAAAATTTTGGTCAAAAATTAATAGTCACTAATAAGACAATGGCAGATTTGTATCTCACCTATATGCGTGATCACATTCTCGAACCTAATTTCGTTGACAATGAATTAGCTGTTGAGCTGAATCAAGCCATTAAGAATGCAGCAATGAATGGTGAGTGGAAATCTATGATTGAAATATCAGGTGAGATATTCAATCATTATAGCAGTGTACGCAATGCTATCTATGGTGAGCCTGATGCTCAAGGTTTTCTACGCGGTCTGTTGTGCCTCAATAGCTATTTTGACCTTTGGCCAGAATTGGAGCTCAATCAAGGATTCAGTGACATAATGCTTATTCCTAAAGCTACAGAATATTGTGTTACCAAATATAGCTACATCATTGAACTCAAATATATGAAAGCTGGGGATAAAGATATTGAAAAAGCTATTGAGGACGCCAAAAATCAACTCCAGAGGTATATAAATGACATACATCTTAATACCAGCGGCCTATTACGAGGCACCCCTTGCACCCTGCTTTATATAATAATTCAGGATCGCAAATTCATCAAATTTGACCTTGCATAATCGAACCAGTATTGGGGGTATTATTTAGGGATATTCAGCAAATTCACCCATTTCCAAGACGCCCAATGGTGCCAGAA
>CAYTXF010000007.1:41137-47409 GCA_964440745.1 uncultured Bacteroides sp. | reverse complement strand
AGGGGTGTGACTTTTCGCATCACTCATGGCGAGAAGGTGGCTTTGCTCGGGCGCAATGGCGCGGGCAAGAGCACTCTGCTGTTGCATACCAACGGCCTATTACTCCCGACCCAGGGCACCGTTGACATCGGAGGAGTGATGGTGACTCCAAAAACTTTGAAATTGGTGCGCCAATCAGTGGGAATGGTGTTCCAGAACCCCGACGATCAATTGTTTATGAACACTGTGGAGGAGGACGTGGCTTTCGGACCAGCCAATATGGGGCTGACCGCCGGAGAAATCGACAGTCGAGTGACCCACGCCTTGCAGGCTGTGGGCTGCGAGGGACTGAGGGATCGCGCACCCTATCATCTTTCGGGAGGCCAGAAGAGGGCTGTGGCCATAGCCACTGTGCTCTCGATGGAGCCCAATATTTTGGTTATGGACGAGCCCACCAGCAATCTGGATCAGCCTTCGCGTCGCCAATGCATCGACATCATAAAAAGCTTTATGCACACATGCTTGATCGCCACTCATGACCTGGATTTGGTGAGGGAAGTGTGTCCTCGCTCGATAGTGATCGAGCAAGGGCAAGTGGTGGCCGATACCTCCACCGCTCAAGTATTCTCCGACCCAGAACTGCGCTCAATTCTCGGTTTGCCTTAGCCTCGACCTCTCAATTTGAAAAGCTGAAAATTTTATAAGCTAAAAGACGAAATTTTAGGGAAAATAATCCAAAATATCATAATGTTGGGAGATAAGATATTGTAAGTGTGGGGTAAAAATTATAATTTTGTACCTTAATTCAGAAACTAATCATCTAACATTTCAATATGAGGAAATTTTTCTTGGCAGCAATGCCATTTTTTATGCTTCTTATGGGGTGTGGTTCCGCAACGACCCAGAGCGATGCGCCTGTGCATAGCGTAATGCTGGTGCAACCTCAGGGCACAAGCGCGCAGACACAAAAATCTTTTTCCGGTGTGGTGGAAGAATCCCGCACAATAGGGTTGGGTTTCAAGACTGGAGGACAGATCGCTTCCTTGCGAGTTAAAGAAGGCGACTATGTGCGCCAAGGCCAATTGATTGCCACCCTTGACGATGCCGATTATAAATTGGCTGTCGAAGCAGCACGCATACAATACGAACAAACCCAGCGCGAAGTGGCTCGCCTAAAGAAGCTTTATGAGGCGAAGAGCATCACAGGCAATGATTATGATAAGGCGGTTAGCGGTCTTGACCAGCTGAAAGTGCAGCTTCAGACTTATGAAAACCAGCTCAGTTATACCCATCTCTATGCGCCCACGAGCGGCTATGTAGAAAAAGTCAATTTCGAAGTGGCGGAAACCGTAGGCACAGGCACATCAGTGATCAATCTGCTTGATGTCAATCAGATGGAAATCACTTTCAACATGCCTGCCTCTCTATACATGCATAAGGACGATATGCTTAGCTTTACATGCAGCGGTCCCTTCAGTCAGGGTGCCCCAGTAGAGCTGCGCCTTCTCAGCATAACTCCCAAGGCCGACAACAACCAGCTTTATCGCGTGCGACTCGGGCTTAATCCCAACACTGCCTATCATCTCACATCGGGGATGAATGTGGAGGTGCAGATCGAAATGAACCAGTCGGCTCAGGGGCAGGGGATGACAGTGCCTGTCAGTTCGCTTTTCCAGCGCGATGGTCAAAGCTATGTGTGGGTGCTTGATGCAGAGACAAGCACAGTAAACATGAAGGCTGTATCTACAGGCGACTTGGCCTCAGAAGGCCAAATCACCATAATCGAGGGCCTCGATGGCAGCGAACAGATTGTAAAGGCTGGTGCCCATCTGCTGCAGCAAGGCGAAAAGGTGAAGGTAATTGACGACAACAGCGCAACTAATGTGGGAGGACTGATCTGATGGAAAAAATCATACGATTTTTCATGGAGCGGCCTACGGTGTTCTGGTCGTTTGTGGCTGGCATTCTGATTGCCGGCTACATAGCCTTTACCCGCATGCCCAAGCTCGAGGATCCAGCCATAGCTGTCAAGCAGGCGATGGTGGTGATTCCTTATCCCGGAGCCACAGCTCATGAGATAGAGCTCAAAGTGGCCATCCCGCTTGAAGATGTGCTGCGCACCTTGCCGCAGGTGAGAAAGCTCAAGAGCGAATGTGGCGAAGGCATGTGCCAAATCACACTCAATTATGAGCTTGAGACTAAGAATGAAGACTTGGAGCAGTACTTCGACCTTCTTAGGCGCAAAATCAACGATAGCAAGAGCCTGCTGCCGCAAGATTGTTATGACCCCATAGTGGTGGATGACATGATGGATGTCTATGGCTTGTTCTATTCGTTGACAGGCGATGGCTACTCCTACACCGAATTGGAGAAATATGCCAAATATCTGCGCCGCGAACTCCTGAAAGTAAAGGGCGTGAAGCGCATCACGGTGGCTGGTAATCGCAGCGAGGTGATCAATATCACGCTTGACAAGGAGAAGATAGCCCAGAATGGGATGATCCCCACCCAGATCATGATGCAGCTCCAAGGTGCTGGCAAAGTCGTGAGCGGAGGAAATCTAAACACAGGCAATCAGCGCCTTGCGATAAATGTCAACGATGCGGTAAAGAATGAAGACGATATCCGCGATCTGAAAATTACTACCATCGACGGCAAGACCACACGCCTGGGAGATATAGCCGAGGTGACACGTGACTATGCCGAGCCTCAGACCCAGGGATTCTTTGTCAACGGAAAGCCCGCCATGGCTATCTGCATAGCCTTGAATTCCGATGCCATTGTGCCTGATGTGGGCAAACTGGTTGATGCCCAATTGGCCGAGGCTATGAAGAATGTGCCTGTGGGCATGGAGACTGACAAAATCTTCTTTCAGCCCGACAAGGTCGACACTGCTATCAACAGCTTCATGCTCAATCTGCTTGAGTCAGTGCTGATTGTGGTAATCGTGCTAGTGTTCTCGATGGGGTTGCGCAGCGGTCTCATTATAGGCTTCGGCTTGGTGCTGACAATTTGCCTTTCATTCCCCATACTCTTGCAATTGGGCACCACTCTGCAGCGAATATCTCTGGGCGCCTTCATCATAGCCATGGGCATGCTTGTCGACAATGCCATTGTAATCATGGATGGCATCTTGGTTGACAAAGCCAAGGGAGTCAAGGACTATCTCTTCCGCATAGGTCGGCAGACAGCCTTGCCTCTGTTGGGAGCCACAATCATAGGCGCGTCTACATTCTTGCCAATTTATCTTACTCCGGGGTCAACGGGAGAATATGCCGGCGACTTGTTCTTGGTGCTGTGCGTAAGCCTCCTGTGCTCATGGGTATTGGCATTGGTACAGGTGCCTGTGTGCGCTAATCGATTCCTCAAGCCGGAGAAAAAAGACAAGCAGAGTCAGCCTATGGATTCTCCGGTGCATCGCGTGTTCCGCCGGGCCTTAGTGTTCCTGATCGACCATAAGGCTCTGTCGTTAGGAACAGCTGCATGCTTGCTGATTGTGTGCATATTTGGCATGTCAAAGGTTAAGAATATCTTCTTCCCTGACTTTGATTACAAGCAGTTCGTGCTGGAATACCAGTTGCCTCCCGAAGCGGGTCCTGATCGCGTGAAGCATGACTTGATGGCCATGACCGATACGCTGCTGAAGAATCCCAAGATAGAGCGCGTGGCTGCTGCCATGGCCAATGCGCCGGCCCACTATTGCCTGGTGCGCCCGATGACCAAGGGCGGCAACAGTTACGGCGAACTTACGATCGACTGCCCCGACTTCAAGACAGTGCAAGAGGTAATCCCGGAGATTCGCGAAATGCTGCGCCAGCAGTATCCCGATGCCACTGTGCGCATAAAGAAGTATAATTTCTCCATTGATACCAGCCATACGCTCGAGGTGATGTTCACCGGTCCAGACCCGGCAGTGCTCCACGACCTCTGCGCTCAGGCTGAGGACATAATGCGCAGATGTCAATACATCGATCCTTATTCGGTGCAGAACAACTGGAAGCCCATGGGCAAGACCATGGTAGCGGATTATGTGCAGCAGGATGCTCTTCGCGGTCGCATCCAGCGTGGCGATGTGGGCAATGCCCTGCAGGCTGCTACCGACGGCATGACCTGTGGCGTGCTTACCGACAATGACAAGCAGGTGCTTATCAATCTGCGCATGCGCAATGCCGATGGCTCTAAAATTGAGGATCTCAACAATATCCCGGTGTGGAGCAGCATTAATCTCAACCTTGACACTGAGGCCGCGCAGGGATTGATGACCGGCGCTACAAAAGGGAGCGACTTGCAGGCTTCAATGTTCCGAAGCGTGCCTCTGAGCAGCGTTACAAATGGAGTGAAAATGGAATGGGAGGAGCCTAAGATCTATCGCTACAATGGCCAGAGAGCCATTGAGGCCGAGTGCGATCCCAACCCCTTCCTGGAGGAGGCCACTACGGCCAAGGCTCTGGCTGCCATCCAAAGCGAGGTGGATGCCATAGAGTTGCCCGAAGGCTACGAGCGTATCTGGGTAGGCGAACAAGACACCAGCGCCGAGGCCAGCAAGAATCTTGTCAACTATCTGCCGCTTACCTTCTTCATCATCTTCGCCATCCTGCTCTTGCTATTCAATGGCTGGCGCAAGGTTTTCCTAATCCTGATTTGCTTCCCATTCGTGCTTTGCGGCATTGTGCCATCACTGTTGCTATTTGACATCCCCTTCACCTTCATGGCCATTATAGGATTTGAAGGCTTGATAGGAATGATGGCAAAGAATTCGATAGTGCTCATCGATGAGATCAATCGATTGAAGACCGAAGAGAAACAGAGCGATTATGATGCGGTGATTAATGCTGCCATGAGCCGCATGCGGCCGGTGATGCTGGCGTCGCTGACCACTATCTTGGGCATGGCTCCGCTGCTTAGTGATCCTATGTACAACTCCATGGCTGTGTGCATCATGGGCGGTCTGATGATGGGCACCATCATCACTCTGCTGCTGTTGCCTACATTCTACGCATCATTCTACCGAGTGCGCCGTCAGGAACTTTTAATGAATCTCAGCATCGCATGAAACGCAATATAATCCTATTGGCCCTGTCGCTGGTGATGGCTGCAGGGCTTTGGGCCCAAGAGCCCATAAAGCTGACTCTTGATGAATGCCGGCAGTTGGCTTTGAAGCACGACGAGAGAATCAAGCAGATGAGCAACCAAGAGCGCCAGGCGGAAATCGACCGTCAGGTGTCAATCATCGGTTTTCTGCCTAAGATCGACGGATCCTTGATGGGCTTTTATCTGACGCCCTCCACAGAGACCATGGGCATGAAAATGGTGATGCATGGCACCTATTTGGCTGGCCTTACATTGCAGCAGCCCATCTATACAGGCGGCCGTCTGATTGCTGGCAAAGATTTGGCCAAAATCGGTCAGGAGGTGGCCATGGAAAATTTCAGAAAGACGCGCCAAGATGTGATAGCCGATGTCGACAATGCCTATTGGTCGCTTGTGGCTGTGATAAAGAAGGTGGAGATGCTCGAAACCTACATCAGCTACATGGACGCCTTGCTGAGAGATGTTTCTATCAGCGTGGAGGCTGAGATGGCTCTGGAAAGCGAACTACTGCGCATCGAAACTAAGAAGAATGAGATCGAATACAATATGCGCAAAGCGCAGACGGGAGTCGAGCTCTGCAAGCTTATGCTTTGCAATTACATTGGCTTGGAATTCGGCACCGATGTCTTTCCTGCCGATCAGGACATACCCATTTCAGAACCTCGAGATTTGAGCGAAGATATTTCAGCTTTGCCAGAACTTAGCCTCTTGCAGCTCAATATTGATGCCAAGAAAAAGCAGGTGAATCTGACACGCGGCGAATATCTGCCATCGATAGCGGCAATGGCTTCATACTGCGCATATGGCAACATCAAAATGCAAGGCACCACTGAGGTAGATGGCGCGCCATATAGCTACAGCAATAAGCTGAATGACACCAATTTCTTGGTAGGGGTAGCTGTAAGCGTGCCTTTGGTGAACTGGGGCGAAGGATTTAAGAAGGTGAAAAAGGCCAAGCTCGATGTTGAAAATGCTCGCCTCGACTTGGAGCAGAATCAGCGCCTCCTAAGCATCCAGGCTCGACAGGCCATCTTGAATGTGACCGACGGCTATGTGCAGATCGAGACTGCTGAAAAGGGCGTGAAGCAGAGCGATGAGAATTTGAGAGTGATGACCGAGCGCTACAATGCCTCGATGGCCACCCTCACTGATCTGCTCGACGCTCAGAGCCAATGGCAGCAATCACAATCCAACCTGATCGA
>CAYTXF010000007.1:0-41037 GCA_964440745.1 uncultured Bacteroides sp. | reverse complement strand
CTGATCTGCTCGACGCTCAGAGCCAATGGCAGCAATCACAATCCAACCTGATCGAGGCGCGCACGCAATATCGCATTTATATGTCGGAATATCTGCGTGCTACGGGTCGACTTGAATAAAAATAGATAAATCTCAAAACGGAAAATATGAAGAAAGAAATCATTGCAATGGCGATTGCAAGCATTGTGGCGGGTGCGGCTAATGCGCAGGCCCCACAGTTGGGAAAGTCCTCTATCCAGGAGGTAGTGGATGCCATGACAGTAGATGAGAAGGTGAATCTTATCGTAGGATTTGGAAGCACTTTCACTGCTGACTATAGCGCAGCTATTGGCAATAGCGGCGACTTGGTGCCTGGAGCTGCCGGGCAGAGCAACGGAGTGGAGCGTCTGGGGATCCCGGTGACTGTGCTGGCCGACGGACCAGCCGGATTGCGCATCAACCCCACGCGCAAAGATGATCCTAATACATACTACTGCACGCATTTTCCAATTGAGACTCTTTTGGCTTGCACCTGGGATACTGCTTTGGTGAAGCAGATCGGAGCCGCCATGGGCAATGAGGTGAAGGAATACGGCTGCGATGTGCTATTGGCTCCAGCCACCAACATACATCGCAATCCTTTGTGCGGCAGAAACTTTGAATACTATAGCGAGGATCCCATTGTGTCAGGAGAAATTGCAGCGGCCATGATTTCTGGCTTGCAAAGCAATGGCATTGGCACAAGCCTTAAGCACTTCGCCCTGAATAATCAGGAAACCAATCGCACGGGCAACAACTCAGTGGCATCGCCCCGCACCGAACGCGAAATCTATCTAAAGCCATTTGAAATCGCAATAAAGAAGTCGCAGCCCTGGACTGTGATGTCATCCTACAATCTTATCAATGGCACTTATGCAGCGCAGCGAGCTGACTTGCTGACCGATCTATTGCGTCACGAGTGGGGCTACCAGGGAATGGTGACGAGTGATTGGTATGGCGGCCGCAATCCCGTAGAGATGGTATTGGCAGGCAACGACATGATACAGCCTGGCCATAAAAATCAGGTGGAAGCAATAAAGTCAGCTATTCAGCAAGGTACTCTTCCGATGGATATCGTGGATCGCAATGTCACTAAAATCTTGGAATATGTTTTGAAGACTCCAAGTTTCCAAGGCTACAAGCCATCGAATGCTCCTGACTTGAAAGCCCATGCAGAAACAGCCCGCAAAGCTGCCGCAGAGGGCATGGTTCTGCTAAAGAATAATAAGAAGGCTCTGCCTTTGGAGCCTGGCAAAAAGGTGGCTCTTTATGGAAGATCGTCATATGAAATTATTCCTGGCGGTACAGGCAGCGGCGATGTCAACTGCACAGGCATTGTCAATCTTGATCAGGCCCTGACCGAGACCGGATTCATCCTTGATGAAAATTTGGCTGATGCCTATAAAGCCTACTGCGCGGCTGAGAATGCCAAGATTCCTGAAAAAAGCTGGTTCGACACTCGCACCCTTATCCCGGAAATGCCAGTAAGCATGTCAGAGGCCTCTGAAATGGCCAATGCAGCGGATGTAGCCCTGATCACTATCGGTAAATCAGCAGGCGAGGGCTCTGACCGCCTTCATGATGAATATTACCTTACCGATGGCGAAAAGCAACTGATTAATAATGTATGCGACGCTTTCCACAAGAAAGGCAAAAAAGCCATAGTGGTGCTTAATATCCCCGGCGTGATAGAGGCTGCTTCTTGGGCAGGCAAGCCCGATGCCATCCTTTTAGCATGGATGGGCGGCCAAGAAACAGGCCATTCAATGGCTGATATCATCAGCGGCGCAGTGACTCCCTCGGGCAAGCTTACTATGTCGTTCCCTGTGACATATGCTGATGTGCCTTCATCGGGAATGTTTATCAACCCTGATGCCTTTACGGCCGAGGACAACTTCAATCTCTTGCGACATCTCCCCGTGGATACCATAGGCCGAGGCACAGGTTTGTATGACAGCTATTACGACGAAGGAATCATGGTGGGCTACCGCTATTATGATACAGAGGGCAAGGAGGTGTCTTATCCTTTCGGTTATGGTCTTTCATATACTGATTTCGCATATCTGAATCCAAAAATGGATAAAACTGATGATTCTCTTATCATCACACTCGACATAAAGAACACAGGCAAAAAAGCAGGTAAGGAAATAGTACAAGGCTATGTAAAAGCTCCGGGCCGCGACATGGTAAAGCCAATCCATGAACTTAAGGCTTTTGCCAAGACAGCTCTCCTTCAGCCAGGTGAAACCCAGACTATCGCCCTGGAGATTCCGATGGCATCATTGGCCTCCTTCGATGAAGAAGCCTCAGCATGGGTTTTGGAATCAGGCGATTACATGGTAGAGCTTGCAGCTAATAGCCGTGACATCCGCCAGTCACTTCCGATATCTATCGAAGGAAAGACTGTGGAAAAATGTCGCCCTATTCTTCAGCTTCAAGAGACCGCTAAATAGCAAGGCTTAAAGTAAAAAGTGAATCACAGAGTCAGCGCTGACAGTGAATTGGACTCCACGCGGCGCTGATTCTTTTTCCCATATTTCATAAATGGTGGATGATTTGGGGAATTTTATTGAAATTGTTCCAAAAGATAATAATTAGGGGAAGAATAATTGGAATGATTTGGATAATTTCGACTAAATTTGCATAGGTGAAAAATAGAGAGATAATCAATGGCTTGAGACATCACCTATATAAAACAAATATACCAAAAATATCATTATCATGAGAAAAGCAGTTGTGATACTTGCCTGCCTTTTGTCGATTGCCTTCAGCTCTATGGCTCGAGGATTGGTGAATCAGCCGATCGACTATGTGTCGCCCGACACAGCCTTCAAGAATCCCTATGTCGATATCGACGAGGTGCGCAACACCCCGGTTAAGCATAGGTATATCCATGGAGGATACGACAATGGCACCATGTTTTCACTTTACTTGCCTGTGAAGAAAAGTGATTTTACCGGTCGCTTTTTCCAGTATGTCACACCTTTTCCGGATAGTGAAACAGTGGCGCAAAATGCCACCGGAAGCTACAATATGATTGGTTTCTCTGTAGAAAATGGCGCTGGATTCCTGGAAACCAATGGCGGTGGCAAGACTGACTTTGCCAGCAACCGAGCACCGGAGGCTACAATCGGCGCATACCGCTCCCACGCTGCTTGCGCCGAGCTCTCACGCGAGCTCATGAAAAAGATTTATGGCTGCGATCGTCCCTATGGATATGTGTTCGGCGGTTCAGGCGGGGCTTACCGCACCCTTGGCTGCATCGAAAACACCCACACTTGGGACGGCGCTGTGCCTTATGTCTTGGGTTCGCCAATGGCAATCCCAAGCGTATTTGCAGTGCGCATGCATGCCCTGAGAGTGCTTAAGGACAAACTTCCCCAAATTGTCGACGCTCTTGAGTCCGGAGGCAGCGGAGATCCTTATGCCGGTCTCAATCAGGAAGAATATCAGGCCCTCAAAGAGGCTACAGCTATGGGATTCCCATTGAAATCATGGTACGGTTATAAGGAGATGGACGTGCATGGTTTCTTGGTACTCTACAAAAGCGTCGTGGGGATGGACTCTCAGTACTTCAAGCATGATTTTTGGAATGAGCACGGCTATCTTGGGGCAAATCCTACTCCTTCGCTTTTAGCGGCTCGCATACAAAAGCCCACAACTATTGCACAAATTCTGGATCAGGATCAAGCCGAAGCCTTGGGCTTGGTGGCGCCTATGGATCCCAATGACCGAGGCAGTGCTGACCGAGCCTGGGATGCAGCCGGGAATGAAGGCACCGGCCAGCCCATAGCCTTTAAGCTCGCTGATGAGGTAGGGGATATTGGCATGGGTGCCGACTTGATACTCTCTGACGGAAAAGTGGCTGGAGAAGTGCTGCAATTGCGCGCCTCAAGTGGCCCGTATGTTGTGCTTGCTCCGACCAATGGCCTCGACGTTTTGGCAAAGATTGCCGAAGGGGATGCCGTGGTGGTGGATAATTCTGATTTCTTAGCTGTGCAGACCTATCACCGCCACCAGGTGCCAAGCCCTGACTATTATGTCTGGAACTATCTGCGTGACAGTGATGGAAATCCCATCTATCCTCAGCGTCCGATGCTCCTTGGCCCGATTTTCACGATGGGAGCTTCGGGCTGTATCCCGACTGGCAATATCAATGGCAAGGTGATACTTTTGTGTTCGCTCTACGATCGCGAGTCCTTCCCATGGCAGGGCGACTGGTATCGCAATCGCGTGAAGGAGGCTAAGGGCACTGATGGCGATGAGACATTCCGCCTATGGTACACTGACCGCGCTCTTCATGGCGATGGTGAGGGCCAGCTTGGCGATGTCACCCATGCCGTAAGTTATAATGGAGTGCTCCAGCAGGCTCTGCTCGATCTTAGCGACTGGGTAGAGCGAGGGATTGCACCCGCCAAGTCAACCAACTACACCATCGAAGAGGTAGGGCAGGTAGTGGTGCCAGCCACTGCCGATGAGCGCGCAGGAATACAGCCAGTGGCCAATATTACCGTCAACGGACAGAAGGCCGTGACAGTGGCTCCGGGCGAAAGCGTGGAGATATCAGCCATCGCCAATGTGCCTAAGGGCATGGGCAAGATTGTAAAGGCTGAGTGGAGCACCGACGGCGCATCATACACAGAAACCACAGATCTGGCAACCCAAGGCACTTACAGCGACGACGGCTCAGAAGTAGCTTTCAAGCACACTGTGTCATTTGACACCCCCGGCACTTATTTTGTGGCTCTGCGCGTAACCAGCCAGCGCAGCGGGAAAGACCAACTCTATACCCAGATTCCCAATATCGATCGTCTCAGAGTTGTGGTCGAATAATCAGTATTATTAACGCATAATCCTTGCATATCATGAAAGACTATTATGTAGCCATTGATCTCGGGGCCACATCGGGTCGTACCATTTTGGCCTCGGTAGAAAACGGAAAAGTTGAGATGGAGGAAATCAATCGCTTTCCCAACCATCTGATACATGCCACTGGCCATTTCTATTGGAACATATTCGAGCTTTATCGCAACATACTTGAGGGCCTGAAGAAGATTGGAGAAAAGGGCATCGAGCCCCGTTCGATAGGCATTGATACCTGGGGAGTGGATTTCGTCATGGTCGGAGTGGATCTCAATATCTTAAGCCTTCCCATTTCTTATCGCGATCCTCATACTCAGGGAATCCCAGAAAAGTATTTTATGCGCGTGCCGTCGGAAGTAGTGTATAAGAAGACAGGCATCCAAGTGATGGATTTCAACACTCTTTTCCAGTTTGAGGCACTGCGCGTCTACAACAATGAGGCATTTAAGGTGGCTGACCGCCTGCTGTTCATGCCGGATGCCATTGCTTACATGCTGACTGGAGAATTCGTAACGGAATACACTATAGCCACTACCGGCCAGATAGTAAATGCGGTGTCGCGCACTCTCGACGAAGATTTGTTGCATACCGTAGGCTTGAATCCCAACAAATTCGGCCGTTGGGTGTATCCCGGCGAAAAAGTGGGCGAGCTTACTCGCACTGTGCAGCAAACCACAGGTCTGGGTCCTGTGCCGGTGATGGCTGTGGGCGGCCACGATACAGCCTCAGCGGTTGCTGCGGTTCCAGCCAAGGATAAGGAATTCGCATATTTGAGCAGCGGCACCTGGAGCCTAATGGGTATCGAGGTGGATGAGCCTATCCTTACAGAGAAGAGTGAAATGCTCAACTTTACCAACGAGGGCGGGGTGCATCGCGAGATCAGATATTTGAAGAATATTTGTGGCATGTGGCTGCTGGAAAGCTGTCGCCGCGAATGGCCAAAGACTGACTATGCTGAGCTGATTGAGGAAGCCAAGAAGGCAGAGCCATTCAGATCTCTGATCTATCCTGATGATCCCTGCTTTGCCAATCCGCAGTCTATGACCAAGGCTATACAAGAATACTGCAAGCGCACCGATCAGCCGCTGCCTGAGACACAAGGCCAATTTGTTCGCTGCATCTATGAAAGTCTGGCATTGCGATACCGCCAAGTTATGGACACGCTTCGCCAAATGGCACCGATGCCAATCAAGCGCCTCCATATCATCGGCGGCGGATCCCGCAACGCTTATCTCAATCAGATGACGGCCGATGCCTTGGCTATGCCTGTGATTGCCGGACCCACAGAATGCACGGCCCTGGGCAACATTATGATCCAAGCGGGACTTACTCGATCGCAGATCGCGGATTCTGTAGAGACGGTAGAATATAAGCCTCAAGATATTCTCTCTTGGGATCAAGCTTACAAGAAATATCTATCAGTCTTTGGTCTTTAGTCTTTGGTCTTTGGTCTTTAGTCTTTAGTCTTTAGTCTTTAGTCTTTAGTCTTTGGAAAGGTGACTTAATTATAAAATATTCAATTAATAATATAGAGAAATGAATGAAACTCAGATTAAGCAGGCTTATGAAATAGCTCGCGACAGATATGCCAAAATTGGCATTGACACTGATGCTGTGCTGAAAAAGATGCGGGATTTCCACATCTCGATACATTGCTGGCAAGCTGATGATGTGATTGGATTCGAACCTAAGGCTGGCGCCCTCTCAGGTGGCATTCAGACCACTGGCAACTACCCCGGCCGTGCTCGCAACATCGATGAGCTCCGCGCCGACATATTGAAGGCCATGTCGCTCATCCCTGGCACTCACCGACTAAATCTCCACGCCATTTATGGCGATTTCAAGGGCGAGTTTGTTGACCGCGATCAGATTGAACTCAAGCACTTCCAAAGCTGGATCGATTGGGCCTTGGAGCATGATATCAAGCTGGATTTCAACTCCTCATCATTCTCTCACCCCAAATCAGGCGATCTGTCTCTGTCAAATCCTGACGAAGGCATCCGCCGCTTCTGGATCGAGCATACCAAGCGTTGCCGCGCCATTGCCAACGAAATCGGCAAGGCTCAGAATGATCCCTGCATCATGAACCTTTGGATCCACGATGGATCAAAAGACATCACTGTCAATAAGTACCTGTACCGCAAGCTGTTCAAGGAAAGCCTCGATGAGATTTTCGCAGTGAAGTACGATCACATGAAGGATTGCCTCGAATCCAAGACCTTCGGCATCGGACTTGAAAGCTTCACCAGCGGTTCTCTTGAATTCGTGGTAGGATACTGCGTGGAGAATCAGAAAATCTACACCATCGATACCGGCCATTATCACCCGCTCGAAGATGCCGCTGACAAGGTTTCGGCAATGCTCCTGTATGTGCCTGAGCTGATGCTCCACGTGACACGCGGCGTGCGTTGGGATTCTGACCATGTGACCATAATGGAAGATCCCACGATGAATCTGTGCAAGGAGATAGTGCGCGCCGATGCGTTGAGCCGCGTGCATTTCGGCCTCGATTATTTCGATGCCTCGATCAACCGCATTGGTGCCTATGTGATTGGTTCGCGCGCTGCCCAAAAGTCGATGCTGTGCGCTCTGCTCGAGCCAGTGCCTACAATTCGCGAGCTTGAGATGACAGGCCGTGGATTCCAGCGCTTGGCAATGCTCGAAGAGGCCAAATCCATGCCTTGGCCAGCAGTCTGGGACATGTACTGCTTGCAATCGAATGTGCCCGTTGGCGATGCATTCATCCCCGAGGTGGAAAAGTACGAAATCGAGGTTACATCTAAGCGATGATATTTTTAGGATTGTTGATAATTGCCTTAGGTGCTTTCTGTCAGAGCAGCTGCTATGTGCCAATCAATAAGGTAAAGCAGTGGAGTTGGGAAAGTTACTGGATAGTGCAAGGAGTGTTTGCCTGGCTGGTGTTTCCGTTTTTAGGCGCTTTGCTTTCTGTGCCTGCGGGACACAGCTTAGGCGAGCTCTTCGCCCAGGCTGATCCTTTCATGCTCTGGATGACAGTGCTCTTCGGGGTGCTTTGGGGCGTGGGAGGCCTGACCTTCGGCCTTTCGATGCGCTATTTGGGTGTGGCCCTTGGACAATCGATAGCATTGGGCACATGTGCAGCCTTAGGCACCATTATGGGTCCGGTGTTTCTCAACATTTTCTTTCCCGATCTTGATGCTTTGGCCTCACTTACAGCCTCGGTGATAATCGGCGTATTGGCCACTCTATTTGGCATAGCAGTGATTGGCGTGGCCGGATCCATGAAGGCGCGCAAGCTCAGTGAAGAGGAAAAGAAGGCTGCCGTGAAGGATTTTAATTTCCCTAAGGGCATAGCCATCGCTCTGCTCGCAGGCTTCATGAGCGGATGCTTCAATGTAGGCCTGACATTCGGTCAGGGCATTTGCTATCCTGGGGTGAATCCCATGTTTGCTACGTTGCCTGCCACATTGCTGGTGACAGCTGGCGGCTTTGTCACCAATGCTGTATATTGCTTCTGGCAGAATTCGGCAAATCACACCTGGAGCGATTACGCCAAGGGAAGCGTATGGACCAACAATCTGCTGTTCTGCGCCTTGGCGGGTCTGCTGTGGTATAGCCAATTCTTCGGCTTGGCTCTTGGCAAAGGCTTCTTGCCCATGGATTCTGCCTTCTACACCTTATCATTCTGCATTCTGATGGCTCTCAATGTGGTCTTTTCTAATCTTTGGGGAATTATCCTGAAAGAATGGAAAGGCTGCGATCGAGGCACTATCTCAGTGCTGATTACAGGAATTACAATTCTCATATTATCTTCTTTCTTACCCCAATTGATATGAATTCAGTTTTGAACAATCGGCCAGGCTTGGCTCATGAAGTGGAGCAAGTGGCCGAGGTGGCCAATTACCTTTGGCTGAAAGGCTGGGCCGAGCGCAATGGCGGCAACATTACTGTCAATGTGACCGAGCATGTCGACGATGAAATGCGTCGGCTTCCTGCTTTGTCGGGTCCTAAGCCCATCGGAGTGACTTTGCCAAATCTCAAGGGATGCTTCTTCTATTGCAAGGGCACAAATCGCCGCATGCGCGACTTGGCTCGTTGGCCCATGGATAATGGCTCAATCATAAGAATCACCGACGACTGCGCTCATTATGAGATAATAGCCGACAAGGATGTGGCTCCTACATCCGAGCTGCCTTCGCATCTTAGCGTGCATAACTATCTGATAGGCAAGGGCTCGCCTTACAAGGCCTCGCTGCATACCCATCCGATCGAATTGGTGGCCATGTCGCATAATCCGAAATTCTTGGAGAAGGATGCTGCCACCGAATTGCTGTGGAGCATGATTCCTGAGACAAAGGCTTTTTGTCCTCGAGGCTTAGGCATCATTCCTTACAAGCTTCCAGGATCTGTCGAGTTGGCGCAAGCTACCATCCGCGAACTCGATGATTACGATGTGGTGATGTGGGAGAAGCATGGCGTGTTTGCCGTGGATACCGATATCATGCAAGCATTCGACCAGGTCGATGTGCTCAACAAGTCAGCCCTCATCTACATTGCTTCGCGCAATATGGGCTTTGAGCCTGAAGGCATGTCAAAAGCCCAGATGCAGGAAATGTCGCGGGCATTCAATCTTCCCAAATAGCGGCGCAAAAATAATCACTATAGGCAGGCGTCAGTGACCTCTGGGTGAGGTCATTGGCGCCAATCTTCGTCGCGCGTAAGCCACAGGCCTTTGGCTTTGAGCAGCTCGGCAATTAGCTCGCGGGCAACTCCGTAGCCGCCATTGGCGCGCGTGATAAAGCAGGCCACGTCTTTTACGTCGGGGTCGGCATCGGCTGGAGCCACGGGCAGCCCCACATTCTGCATGGCTTCGATGTCGGGCAAGTCGTCGCCTACGAAAGCCACTTCGTGAGTTTTCAGCCCTCGGCGCTTCATCCAGTCGAGAAGCACCGGCAATTTGTCTTTTGTTTTGAGATAGATGTCGGTTACTCCTAATGTGCGGAAGCGGCGAGCCACTGCCTCGGAGTCGGCGCCAGTGATAATTGCGATTTGTATGCCGCATTTCACGGCAAGCTGTATGGCATAGCCATCCTTAAGATTGGCCATGCGCTGAGGCACACCGTGAGAGTCCATAGGCACTGTTGATGGTGACAGCACGCCATCAACATCGAAAGCAATCCCGTGGAGGGAAGCCAAGTCGTAATCTATACTGCTCATTTCTTTTGAATATGCTTAGTCAGAGTAAGATAAATTTCTTGTAAGTCGGGCCGCGATTCCAGCATGGCAAGATGCTGATTGATGATTCCTTGATCGCCCCTGGCGGCTGGCCCTGTCTGTGCCTTTGCCGGAGGCATGGTTTCAGCCTTTTTAAGGGTAACCTCCATTAGAGGATAGAGCACATCGAGTGGGTATCCATCGTTGCTAAGCAGCTGATCTGCAATCGCCCACAGATGGTTGGCGAAGTTGCAGGCAAACACAGCTGCAATGTGCAGCCTTTTGCGCTGTTGCGAGTTGGCGATTTGCGGAGTGGTCTCCGGAGCAATCATCTGGGCCAGATTCCAGAGCTTCTGCTCAGTTTCAGTATCGGAGGCCTCGATGAAGAATGGCACTCGCTTCATGTCAAGCTCCGCTCCCTTGGAAAAAGTCTGCAGAGGGTAAAGCACTCCACTCTTCTTATGCTTGAGCGCGCTGATGCCTACCGATCCTGATGTATGAGCCACAATGCCGCGTAAATCGGGTAGGGCAGAGGCTATTTGAGGGAGCGCAGAATCAGTGACGGAAATCAGATAAATATCGGCATCGGTATCGATAAGGCTTAAATCGTCGATTGCTTGGCAATCACGCATCCTCTCAGCCACGGCCTGGGCATGATCAAGGTTCTGAGAATAAATTTGGCATACGTGCGCCACCTCATCCAGCCGCTTGGCCAGATGGGAGGCAACATTGCCCGATCCTATGATCACTACTTTTTGCACACCCAGGCGCCCTTGGTGGCGAAGGGAGAGGCTTTCAGGGCGCGGTATGCCTCGATTTCATCATTGTATGAGCCGGCGTAGACGCGGCATCTGTTAGGACTTTCTTGGATGCTGAGATCAGCCTCGGGATGCGAAGCTATGAATCGCTGAGCCTCTTCCCGATCGCAAAAGGAGCCTACTACTATCATGTAATTGCCTTCAGCAGCCTTCCAACTCTTCATCACTGAATCGACATCAATGGTCAGCATTGACTTGTCGCTGACATAGGCTGTGATTGTGCCGATGGTATCAGGCGAGGCAGGCAGGATCTCGTCAACTGTCATTTGACGCAACTCAGGGTACAGAGCCGCTAATGCGGCATCATCGACCTTAATGGGGGTTGACGCCACAAATCCTATGATTAGCAATAGGGCTATCGAGGCTGCCAGGCGCACTATTCTTGGCCATGGCGAAACTCTGGGAGTCTCATCCATAGTTTCTTCCTGTAGGCTAACTTCTGGCTTCTCCTCATCGATCGTCACTGTGGGCAGGAAGTTGAAGTAGGGCGAGATCGCTTCAGCGCTTGCGGGGAAAAATTGCACAGTATCGGTCTCGCCGTAGTAGATGAGCTGCCCTATGCGGCCTATTACAAGCTCACCATTGTTATGCAGATGCTGCTGCATGGTCTGTACTTCATGGTAGAGCTTGTCGAGGGCTGCCTCATAGGAAATGCCCAGGCTGCGCGATATGGAGCAAGCCAGGGTGCCATCGTTGTGCGTAAGGGCGCTGTTGAACGTGAAAACTCTCTTCGGTGGCACAATGACCATGCCCTCGGCGTCGATTCTGGCATTCTGATAGTGAGCCAGGAAGGCGCCAAGGTTAGGCACTATCACGCAGTCGGTGCGCGACAGCAGGTATTCTATGTGCCGGATGATGGTATTCACGCTGCAAATTTAAGAGATTTTTCTTATTTTCCCAAACGTTTAACAAATTAAAGTTATCAACAGTTTATCAACACTCCGCAGAATCGTCAATCATGCCCCGTAGTGGCGATGTTGCGGGCTACGGTGATGAGGCGCGGCACGAGCTGGCGGATAGTAGTTTGATAATTGGAAATCAGCACAATAAGAAGCATGAGCACTCCGAATATGGCCAGATGCCCATAGGTCTCTTTCATGGCCACGGGCATGGCATGAGAGATTATGAAATCTGAGTACGAAGATATGTGCTCGCTCAGATAGTCGAGATTGGAGCTGAGGTCGCCCATGCACTCGGCCAGCTCATGGCTGTACACTCGCTCCACGATGGCTGCTGCCGCTGCATTGCCGGGTCCGCATCTTACGAATCCGAGTATGGCGATGTTCATGAAGAAGTGCTGGAAAGGCACTGTCTGCGACATGCTCCAGGTGCCTATGGTCTCGATCATGCACAATGCCACTCCGAAGCAGAATAATGGCACATACATCATGTACTTGGCTGTCTCTGTGCCGATGATGAAATACATGATGGCCACATAAGTCAGGATGAAGATGAAATTCAGGAATAGGAACTGCCTAACACTCCATTTCAGATTGGCCAAGCACCAGTAGGAGATTATGGCGCCAGCGCCGATGCCAATCAATTCCGGCACATTAAGGCTTACGGAGTTCAAGGTGTCATAGCCCAGAACTGCGCTCACATATGCCGGCTGCACGGTATGGGCCACGGCTTGCATCACCAAGTAGCCGAAATAGGCAATGCCGATGTACCAAGTCATCCGGTATTGGAAAGCAGCCAATGGAATATAG
This sequence comes from uncultured Bacteroides sp., assembly GCA_964440745.1. GTDB lineage: Bacteria > Bacteroidota > Bacteroidia > Bacteroidales > Muribaculaceae > CAG-873. The sequence continues at coordinate 28,436 of CAYTXF010000007.1, read as the reverse complement.
GCTTTATCTTTCTTGTAGGCTGAATAAGAGAGCGTTGCCACAAGGAGACCCAGTGTAATCCAGGTGCTTGTCCATATCTCGGCACTTTCCCACCAGTCATAATGTTCACCGAAATTGAATATCCATGTTACGCCCACGCATGTAGCAGTCCAGAGAATCTGGCCCAGCCAGTCAATCCCTTTAAGCGGTATGAAAGGACCTGAGCGGTGGTCAGGCTTCATGCAGAAATACACGATGAGGTCGATGATCATCATGTTTGCCACTATGAAGACATACATCAGTTTCCACGAACTGACATAGGCAATCACGGTGGATATTATGCCCGACACCATGATGCCGCCGCATACCAATAGATATATCACTGGCAGGAACACGCCGAAATTGCGCGTGGGGGTCATGCAGAGCTGGATGGTGGAGATGCAGCTGAACATGCCCATCATCTTGAAATACCCAGCCAGAAAGCATATGAGCCAGAATAGCCAAGGCTGACTCACCTGCATGGCCAAGATAGCCATCACTATCGAGCCTATGCTCGATACGAAAAACATCTGTCGGGTGTAGAAAAAGAATTTCCACCTGAAGAGCATCGGGAAGATGATGTTGAGGCCGATGAGCGAGCAATAGCTGGCCATAGTGACATCTTCATTGATGAAAGCGAGCTCGCCCACGATCTGGCTGAGCGAGGCCACATACACGCCTCCTGTAAGTTGATAGAAGAGGGCAAAGGTAATCACTGACCAGAATCTGAACCAATGCGGCCAGCGACTCTTAAACATCAATAATTGCATCATCACCCTGGCGGGTGGGGGACCTTGATGAGCCATGACGTTGACTTTTAGTAAACTTTGCACTCAGCATTCATCCCTGAGCGCAGGCGTGCCAATTGTTCTGGACTATTGCTGGAGGCGAACTTTATCTTTATAGGTATTCTCTGCTGCACTTTCACGAAGTTGCCATTGCTGTTGTCGGTGGGGATGGGCGAGAATTGCGCTCCCGTGGCGGGGGAAATTTCAGAGATGTAGCCTCTGAATTTTACTCCTGGCAAAGCGTCGACAGTGATGAGCACGCTGTCTGATACGGCCATTTTCGAGGTTTGCTTCTCCTTGTAGTTGGCGATGATCCAGGTGTCAGAGGTGTCAACCACTGAGAGCAGAGTCTGGCCCGGCTGCACGAGCTGTCCTTCCTGTATGGCTTTGCGCGAGCAGTAGCCGTCGCATGGCGCCAAGATGGTGCAGTAGCTCAGATTGAGCTCAGCCAGAGCCACTTGGCTTTCGGCCAGCTCGATCATGGCATCGTTCTGTCCCAGGCGCACGGTCTGCTCTTCGCCTGTAAGGCGAGTCGAGCGCTTCTGATTGGCGAGCATGTCGCATTTGGCTTTCAGAGCCTTGTAATTGGTGACTATGGCGTCGTACTGTTGCTGCGTAACAGCTTCCTGCTCATAAAGCTTGGAATAGCGCTGCACCTCTTTTTCGGCATTGGCCAGCATTGCCTGAGCCTCAGCTATGGCAGCGGCGTTGACATTGACGTTGTTGTTTGTGGTGACTATGGCGGAATTCATAGCCTGCTTGCCACTTAGGGCATTTGCCAGATCAGCGCGGGCCTGAGCCAGACGCAGCACATATTCTGAATTGTCAATCACCACCAGGGTGTCGCCTTTCTTTACGGGCGTAAAGTCATCAAAGCGCACATCTTCTACATAGCCTTGTACTCGAGAATTTACAGGTACTATGAGTTGTCGCACCTGGGCATTGTCAGTGTAGGTGCTGAATGTGAAATCTGAGAATTGATATATTACCCATGCTATTCCTAAGCAGATGAGGAAGATTACTCCTATGTTTTGCCAGCGGCGGCGTGTCTTCTGTTTCATAATGTACCGGAAATGAATTTAAGATTATAATATGTGAGGAGGGCTGAGATGTTGGCATTTACCAGTCGGGTCTCGGCATCAAGCTTGGCTGTGGCTGCATCGAGCATGTCGGTGAGCAAGGCCATGTCGTTGGTGAAGCGTGAATTTACGATGCGGAAGTTTTCTGCTGCCAGGGCCACATTGACAGTCTCGGTCTGCAGCATCTGCTGAGCTTGCGTGCTCATCACATAGGCCTCGTGGATCTTTCGCTGCAGGGCATCTTCCACGCTGGTGCGCATCTCTGTGACATGCGCGATGTCGATGTTCGATTGCTTTACTTTCTTGTTGGTCTTATAGAGGCTTGAGAGCTTATAGCTTACCGATACGCCGAATGTCCAGAAATTGTAATTTTTATTGATTGCTGGAATCTCGAAGGTCACCGGGCCGCTCAAGTTGTCGGCTGCGAAAATGCCTATTGTAGGATAATAGTCGGCCTTTGCGAGCTTGAGGCTGGTGTTGGCTATGGCTTTCTGGGTATCCACGGCTTGCAGGTCGTGATTGTTGGCCAAAGCCAGGGATTGCCAATCACCCTCTGATGTTATGAGGATTGACTGAGAGAGCAGGGTGGTGTCGGGGGCTATGCGAGTGCCTTCTTGCATGGAAAGCAGCGACACAAGGTCGTTGTTGAGGATGGAGAGAGAATTTTCAACAGTTTGCAAGTCATATGTCAGGCTTGACAGGCGCAGCTCAAAGCGGGTGATGTCATTTTTCAGCACAGTGCCTTGTTCGTGGCGAGCACGCATGTTGGCAATAATCTTGTTGGTTACCTCAATGTTTTCTTTATACACCTTCTTGAGGTTATACATCTTATAGAGGTTGAGATAGGCTTGCACCAATTGGTAGCGAATGCCGGCTCGCGTCTGGTCAAGATTTATGTTGGCCATGGCTTGGCTATGCTGGGCCATCTCGATACCGCCGGTGATAGCTCCGCCGGTGAACAGAGGCTGATATACATTGACTGAGAGCGAATTGCCGAAATGTGGCAGCTTATCGCGCATGGCGTGGGTGAATTCTCGGTCGAGAATGGTGCCGTCGCCAATGTAACTGAGTTCTAATGCTGCCGATATTTCGGGCAATCGCGAAGATTGGGCCACGCTTATGCCTTCGTTGGCAGCCTCTACTTGGAGTTGGCTGCTTTTTATTTCGGAATTGGCTGACTCAGCCATCATGAATAGCTCATCAATGCTAATCACGCGTTCTTGAGCTCTTCCGCTTAATATAAAGGCGAGGGCAGCGGTCAATAACAATGGTTTTTGCATTTGTAAGGTTTTAATGTTGTGATTCTGGGGTTACAGAAAGTCATAGAATAGTGTGATACAGGTCCCAGGACTCTGGAACATATACAAACCTTCCTCTCTTCTTGCCTCCAAGGCGCGAAGGGAGTACAATTTATGATCGTTATTGGAAACTGTTTATTAAGCTAATGGCTGTAGGATAGCCGCGAAGAAGCGACCATTTCTGATGTGCTTTGCAGCAATTCTTATTTTCTTGAATCTCTTAGATGTCATACGTGGCGAAACGCTTGATTACGTTTTCGGCTGCAAATTTACAAAAAATTTCTTAAATATTCACCCCCTCATCCTGATTATTTGCAATAGAAAAGGCGGCTTCGGGGGGAGCCGCCTTTATAGAGATGTTATTGGATGGCGATTAGATGACGCCCTGGCCCATCATAGCCTCAGCAACCTTCATGAAGCCGGCGATGTTGGCGCCCTTCATATAGTTGATGTAGCCGTCGGGCTCAACGCCGTACTGCAGGCACTGGCCGTGGATGTTAGCCATGATCTCATGGAGACGACGGTCAACTTCCTCAGCGCTCCACTGCAGGTGCTCAGCATCCTGGCTCATTTCAAGGCCTGAGGTAGCCACGCCGCCAGCGTTGACAGCCTTGCCCGGAGCATAGGTAACCTTGTTCTTGAGGAATGTATCGATAGCCTCGGGGGTGCAACCCATGTTGCTGACCTCAGCTACGAGCTCTACCTTGTTGGCAACGAGCTGCTTAGCATCCTCTTCGTTAACTTCGTTCTGGGTAGCGCAGGGGAGAGCGATGTCCACCTTCTGCTCCCAAGGCTTCTTGCCGGGATAGAATGTGGAGCCGGGGAATTTTTCAGCATAGGGCTCAACCACATCGTTGCCGCTTGCGCGGAGCTCGAGCATGTAGTTGATCTTGTCCATGTTGAGGCCTTCGGGATCGTAGATGTAGCCATCAGGACCAGAGATGGTGACAACCTTAGCGCCGAGCTCGGTAGCCTTCAGGGCAGCGCCCCAAGCCACATTGCCAAAGCCAGAGATGGCGATGCGCTTTCCAGCGATGGTGTCATCCTTCTGCTGAAGCATGCTCTGCACGAAATAGAGAGCGCCAAAGCCAGTAGCCTCGGGACGGATGCGGCTGCCGCCGAATTCGAGGGCCTTGCCGGTGAATGCGCCGTCGCACTGGTTCACGAGCTTCTTGTACATGCCATACATGTAGCCAACTTCGCGGCCGCCTACGCCGATATCGCCAGCGGGCACGTCGCGGTCGGGACCGATGTTCTTCCAGAGCTCAAGCATGAAAGCCTGGCAGAAACGCATGATTTCGCGATCGCTCTTGCCGCGGGGCGAGAAGTCGCTGCCACCCTTAGCGCCGCCCATGGGCAGAGTGGTGAGGGCATTCTTGAAGGTCTGCTCGAAGCCGAGGAACTTCAGGATTGAGAGGGTCACTGAAGCATGGAAGCGGATACCACCCTTGTACGGGCCAATGGCATTGTTGAACTGCACGCGGTAGCCGATATTGTTCTGCACCTCGCCCTTATCGTCGAGCCAGGTTACACGGAAGGTAACAATGCGATCGGGCTCAACCATGCGCTCGATGATTTTGTTACGCTCGAATTCTGGATGCTGGTTGTATACGTCTTGCACGCACATGAGCACTTCGCGCACTGCCTGCAGATACTCTTTCTCCCCGGGGTGCTTTGCCTCGAGGCTGGCCATAATTTGATTAAGGTCCATGGTAAATGATTTTAAGAAGTGTTTTAATCGGTAGATTTGATTAACTATGTAGCAAAGTTAATACTTAATTTTGGATTGTGGGTAATTTTTTTGAATAATTTTTTGAGAAAATTTTAAAGGGTTTGAAAAATGGGTAATATAGGGCTTATTTGAGCCGTTTGGCCCAAATAAGCAGTAGGTTCAATCAAGATATCTCTTGGTGAGGCCGTCGTAGGCATCGATGCGCCGATCGCGCAGGAAGGGCCACCAGCGGCGCACATTCTCGCTGCGGCGGAGGTTGACCTCCACTATGGCGCAATCCTCAGTGTTGGAAGGGCTCTGGTACAGGAATTCGCCCTGAGGACCGATTACCATCGACGAGCCCCAGAATTGTATGCCCTTGGTCAGCCCCGAGGGGTCATCCTCGTGGCCCACGCGGTTGACACTGACCACCGGGATGCCGTTGGCCACGGCATGGGAGCGCTGGATGGTGATCCAGGCGTCACGCTGGCGAGCCTTCTCATCGGCGCTGTCGCTGCTTTCCCAGCCGATGGCCGTGGGGTATAGCAGGATCTCGGCGCCGCGCAGGGCCATCAGGCGTGCAGCCTCGGGATACCACTGGTCCCAGCACACCAGGATGCCAAGTTTGCCAAGCGAGGTCTCCACAGGCTCAAAGCCCAGGTCGCCCGGAGTGAAATAAAATTTTTCATAATATGCCGGATCGTCGGGTATGTGCATTTTGCGGTATTTTCCGGCGATGGAGCCATCCTTCTCAAACACTACGGCAGTGTTGTGATACAGGCCCGGGGCTCTGCGCTCGAAGAGCGAGGTCACCAGCACCACTCCGCATTCTCGCGCCAGGGCGCCATAAAAGTCAGTGGCCTCTCCGGGTATGGGTTCTGCCAGGGAGCAGGCATCTACATCCTCAGTCTGGCAAAAATATAGGGAGTCGTGAAGCTCTTGGTTCACGATGATTTGTGCGCCTTTGCTTGCTACAAGGCGTATTTTCTCAGCCAGGCGCCGACGATTCTCAGCCACATCGGCTGTCTTGCTGAGTTGGATTATTCCTATTTTGAGTTTTTCAGGTGAAACCATTTTATTGTAAGGGGGCTAAATCGCAAATGAGGGTAGCACTGGTAGCATCCGTAACTATAACATTAACAAAATCACCTACCTTAAAGTTCCCGCGAGGGAAGACACAAGTCTTATTTTGCTGGGTGCGGCCAACCCATTGGGCGGTACTCCTTTTCGAAGGACCTTCGACCAGCACCTCGAATGTCTTGCCGATATCGCGGCGATGCGATGCGAGGGAAAGCTCATTTTGAAGGGCAATCATGCGATTGAGGCGCTCGATCTTCACGTCCTCGGCCACATTGTCGGGCATTTGGCGCGAAGCTAAGGTGCCGGGCCTCTCGCTGTATTTGAACATGAATGCCGAGTCAAAGCCCACCTCACGCATAAGCGAGAGCGTGTCTTGGAAATCCTCTTCGCTTTCGTTGTGAAAACCTGTGAAAAGGTCAGTGGATATGCCACAGTCAGGAATTTCGCGACGGATGGCCGCGATGCGGTCGAGATACCATTGGCGCGTGTATTTGCGATTCATGTCGCGCAGCACCTTGTCGTTGCCGCTTTGCACGGGCAGATGTATGTGATTGCAAATGTTGGGGTAGCGGGCGATTGTGCGGATCGTCTCATCACTCATGTCCTTGGGGTGAGATGTGGTGAACCTTATGCGCATATCGGGAGCCGCCTCAGCCACACGAGCCAAAAGATGGGCGAAGTCCAGGCCATTGTCGTTGTAAGAGTTCACATTCTGCCCCAGCAGTGTGGCTTCCTTAAATCCACGAGCGCGGAGGTCGGCAAGCTCGTTGATGATGCTGTCGACCGATCGGCTGCGCTCGCGACCGCGAGTGTACGGCACAATGCAGTATGAACAGAAATTGTTGCAGCCGCGCATGATGCTGATGTATCCCGACACGCGGTTGCCTCCAATGCGCTTGGGGATGATGTCGCGATAGGTTTCGGTGGTGCTCAGCTCCACATTGATGGCCTTCTGCCCATTTTCTGCGGCTGCGAACAGAGCCGGAAGATCAAGATAACTGTCGGGCCCGGCCACCACATCTACGCCGTAATCGTTGATTAGCGAGTCGCGCACGCGCTCGGCCATGCAGCCGATGACACCGATAATGATGCGGTGCCGACCGCGCTTGCGCCTGAGAGAGGCCAGGTATTGCAGGCGGCTCACTATCTTTTGCTCAGCGTTGTCGCGTATGGAGCAAGTGTTAAGCAGTATGGCGTCAGCTTTTTCAATGTCTTCTGAGAGCTCATACCCGGCCATGCCTAAGATTGAGGCCACCACCTCGGTATCGGCTACATTCATCTGACAACCATATGTCTCTATATATAAATTCTTGCCCTTTGGACTATTATTTTGGCTCATTGGCGAAATGTTGTGTCAAAAAATTTGTGAGTTTACTCAATTATTAGTAATTTTGTGCAAATTTACAAAAAATATGGATGCAGAGACCATAATATTCTTGGTAATTTGTGTGATTAGCATTATTGGAAGCGTCGCAAGCGCCAAAAAAAAGGCTAAAGAGGCAGGGATGGATGCCGCCAAAAAGGCAACGTCGCCATCCAATCCTTATGGACAGCTGCTTGCCGACTTGAAAGCGCGCGAACGGGAGCAGTGGCAAGAGCTCGAGCGCCGCAAACAAGCTCACAACAAAGCTCACCAAAAGGCCAAGGAAAGGACGGTGCCCGCGGCTCAGATCGCAAAGCCTGCGGTACCTATGCAGCCAGTTAATTATGAAATCCCCGAGGAGGGACAGCGCGTGACAGCATCGCGAAAGAAACAGGTCGAGGAGACTCCAATAGAGCGCACCGGCCTCCATAATAAGGAAAATCTCAAGCGTGCCATTATCTTTGGCCAGATCTTAGAACCGAAGTTTTAGGCCCGCTTTTCACGTTGACACTCAGAATTTTTTAACCAATCGAATACCATACATAGGACAAAAACCAATTAGCAAACAAATAACAAATGGCTTACAATTACATCACTGCTGAAGAAGCTGCCGCCATGATCAAAGATGGCGACACCATAGGCATGTCGGGCTTCACTGCCCCTGGCACTCCTAAGGCTATCCCCGCTGCTATCGCCAAGAAAGCAGAGGCTGAGCATGCAGAAGGAAGACCTTTCAAAATCAACCTTTACACAGGCGCTTCGTCGAGTGACCGCGCCGATGGCAATCTGGCTCGCGCCAACGCCATCAACCGCCGCGCACCCTACCAGAATGTGCCCGATCTGCGCAAGCGCATCAACAGCCACGATGTGCACTATAGCGACCGTCACCTCTCAGAGATGGCTCAGGAAGTGCGCTATGGCACATATGGCGATATCGACTATGCCATCATCGAGGCTGCTCATATCACACCTGATGGCGAGGTAATCCTTGGCACCGGCGTGGGCAACATCCCCACTTACGCACACCTTGCAAAAAAGATTTTCATCGAGCTCAACGAGCAGCTCCCCCATGAGCTCCATGGAATGCACGACATCATAATGCTCCAGGATCCTCCTCGCCGCCCCGCAATTCCAATTCTTACTCCTAAGGACCGCATTGGTAGCCCGGTGCTCAAGATCGATCCCAACAAGGTGGTGGGCATCGTGAAGACAAAATACTACGATGGCGTGAAGGGATTCACTCACCCCGACGAGGTGAGCAAGCGCATTGGCAGCAATGTGGTGAAATTCCTGCTCAGCGAGTACAAGAAGGGCAGAATCCCTAAGGAATTCCTGCCTCTGCAGTCAGGCGTGGGCAATGTGGCCAACGCTGTGCTTTATGACCTGGGCGAAAGCAAGGAGATACCTCCGTTCATGATGTACACCGAGGTGATCCAGGATGCAGTGCTCGAGCTTATGAAGAAGGGCAAGTGCACATTTGCCAGCACATGCTCCATGACATTCGCTGACAGCACCGAAGAGCAACTCTTCAAGGACATGGGAGAATTCAAGGACAAGATCCTGATGCGCCCGGCCGAGCTCAGCAACAATCCCGAGGTAATCCGCCGCTTGGGCGTAATCGCCATGAACACAGCTCTTGAGGCTGACCTATTCGGCAATGTCAACTCCACCCACGTGCTTGGCACCAAGATGATGAACGGCATTGGCGGCAGTGGCGACTTCGCTCGCAACGCCTACATCAGCATATTCTCATGCCCGTCGGTATCAAAGGGCGGCTTGATCAGCAACATCGTGCCGATGGTGGCCCACGTTGACCACTCAGAGCACTCAGTCGACATCCTGGTTACCGACCAGGGCATCGCCGACCTGCGCTGCAAGGACCCAATCGAACGCGCCTACGAAATCATCAACAACTGCGCTCACCCCGACTACAAGGACATGCTCAAGCATTACCTGGAGATGGGTCAGGGCCAGACCCCGGTTACCCTGGAAAAGGCCTTCGCTTTCCACAACGCCTTCAACGAGACCGGCGACATGCGCAACGCCAAGCTCTAACCCCCCTGACAATTTCAACCCACAAAAAGGAGGCCGATCCGCCGGATCGGCCTCCTTTTTGTGAGCGCCGTAATTTTTTAACAAATTATTTTGGTATTTAAGGGATAATTTGTAATTTTGTAACCTATTACCACACCTAACAATCAATAAATAATGGAAAACAAAATTAAAGCTGCATTCAACAAGCAATTCCCTGGCACAATGTATGCCTCGGCTGGCCGCATCAACCTCATCGGCGAGCACACCGACTACAACGGCGGATTCGTATTCCCCGGAGCAATTGACAAGTGCATCATGGCAGAAATCAAGCCCAACGGCCTTGGCAAGGTGCGCGTGCTGGCTATCGACATCCCCGAGGATAACTATGCTGAATTCGGCCTCAACGAAGAGGACGCTCCCAAGCAGCAATGGGCTCGCTACATCTTCGGCGTATGCCGCGAGGTGATCAAGCGCGGCGGCAAATGTGAGGGCTTCGACGCCGCATTTGCCGGCAATGTGCCTCTGGGCGCCGGCCTTTCATCTTCGGCTGCTCTCGAAAGTTGCTTCGCTTTCGCTATCAACGACCTCTTCAACAACAATAGCTTCCCCAAAATGGAGCTGGCCAAAATCGGTCAATCAACCGAGCACAACTACTGCGGCGTGAACTGCGGTATCATGGACCAGTTCGCTTCGTGCCTTGGCAAGAAGGATCATCTCATCCGTCTCGACTGCCGCTCCATGGAATATGAATACTATCCCATGAAGCTCGACGGCTACAAGCTGGTGCTCGTGGATTCGCGCGTAAAGCACGAATTGGTGGATTCTCCCTACAACAAGCGTCGCGAATCATGCGAACGCGTGGCTAAGAAGCTCGGCCTTGACACCCTGCGCGATGCCACATTCGAAGACCTGGAAAAAATCAAGCCTGAAATCAGCGCAGAAGACTATCAGCGCGCACATTTCGTGATCGGCGAGAAGCAGCGCGTGCTCGATGTCTGCGACGCTCTCGTAAAGGGCGACCTGGCCACAGTGGGCGAGCGCATGTATCAGACCCACGAAGGCCTTTCAAAAGAGTACGAGGTATCTTGCGAAGAGCTTGACTTCCTCAACGACGTGGCTAAGAAGTGCGGTGTCACCGGCAGCCGCATCATGGGTGGCGGCTTCGGCGGCTGCACCATCAACCTGGTCAAGGACGATATCCACGACAAGTTCATCGAGACCGCCAAGGCTGAATTCAAGGAGAAGTACGGCCATGAGCCCAAGGTTTACGACGTGGTGCTCAGCGACGGCGCTCACAAGGTGACTGAATAACGAACCGAAAAAGATAATGACATGAAGTCAGAAACCAAAACAATGGTCACCTCGCGTGGGGTGGCCACTTTTGTAACCCTAATAAATGCCAGCGGCGCTTCGGTGACCCTTGGCAGCCTGGGTGCAGCAATCGTGGCAGTCAACGTGCCTGACCGCAATGGAAAATTGGCCGACGTGGTGATCGGATACCCCGAGGCCGAATCCTATATAGCCGATGGCCCTTGCGCTGGCAAGGTGCCTGGTCGTTATGCCAACCGCATCGCTAATGGCGATCTCCAGGTGGCTGGCAAGAAATATCAGCTCGCCATCAACAATGGCCCCAATGCTCTTCATGGCGGTCCCGAGGGCTTCCAGAATCAGATTTGGGACACCAAGGTCAAGGACAATAAGGTAATCTTTACCTATTGCGCCAAGGATGGCGAAGAGAATTATCCGGGCAATCTTACCGTGAAGGCCATCTATACATGGACCGACAACAATGTGCTCAAGCTCGAGCTTTGCGCCTTTACCGATGCCGATACTGTAATCAACCTCACCAACCACGTATACTTTAACCTGGCTGGCGAAAGCAGCGGCAGCGTGCTCAATCAGCTCCTGCAAGTGAAGGCTTCGCGCTTCTTGCCCACCGATGAGACACTGATTCCCACCGGCGAGAAGGCTCCGGTGGCTGGCACCCCTATGGACTTCACCACTGCCAAGCCCATTGGCAAGGATCAGGATGCTGACTATGAGCCTCTGAAGATAGGCAAGGGTTATGATCATTGCTATGTAATCGACGATTACGAGCCAGGCAAGGTACAGGAGATCGCTACTCTTACCGATCCGGAAAGCGGCCGCAAGCTTATCGTATCGACTGACCAGCCGGGCGTGCAAATTTATGCCGGCAATTATCTTGAGGGTTCGCCCATGGGCAAGAGCGGTCGCAGCTACAACGACTACGACGCCGTGGCCATCGAATGTCAGAATTTCCCCGATGCTCCTCATCATGCTGATTTCCCAAGCTCGGAGCTCCATCCCGGCGAAACATATGACCGCACCATCATCTTCCGCTTCACGACATGTTGACACGAGCTCAATATCTTGACATCATAAACCGGGCGCTGGGAGAGATCCAATATCCCTCCTGGCTCCCCGGCCTTTATGAACCCATAAAATACACTATGGAGGGTGGGGGTAAGCGCCTGCGCCCTGTGCTGCTGCTGGCTGTGAACGATGCTTTTGGCGGAGAAATCGACCAATGCATCTGGCCGGCCGTGGGAGTGGAGCTTTTCCACAATTTCACATTAGTGCACGATGATGTCATGGACCATGCTGACATGCGTCGAGGCCGCGAGACCGTGTATCGCCGCTGGGATCTCAACACTGCCATCCTCTCGGGCGATGCCATGGTGAGCATGGCTTACAAGTGCGTGGCTGGCTGCCCGCCCATGTTCTTGCCCGAGGTTATAGACCGATTCGGCATCATGACCATGAAGGTCTACGAGGGCCAACAGATGGATGCTGACTTCGAATTGGCACAGCATGTCACCTTCAACGAGTACATCAGCATGATCATAGCCAAAACTTCAGCCTTGATTGCTTATCCATGCTCGCTCGGCGCTCTCATTGCCGGCGCTCAGCCCGATGAAATTGAGGCTATTTTCAACTTTGGCACATCGCTGGGCATAGCCTTCCAGATGGTCGATGATTATCTCGATGTCTATGGCGACCCCAAAACATTTGGCAAGGAAATCGGTGGCGACATCCTCAATGACAAGAAGACATGGCTCTACATCATAGCCGAGGACCAGGACAAGGATGGAGAGTTCGCTAAGGCCCGCAAACTCCAAGGCCAGGAAAAGATTGACGCGGTGATCGCTGTCTATGACAAGCTGAAACTCCGCGAGTACGGCGACCGCCTTATCAGCAAGTATACTGATGATGCCATAGCCTATCTCAACGAAACATCAATTCCGGAACCTGGGAAAATGTGGCTTGCCGACTTTGCCCACGACCTGCTGCATCGAAACAAGTAGCGGATACAACAGAAAAATGATAGATACGCATACGCATCTGTACCTGCCGGAGTTTGACAGCGACGGCGGAGGTGAAGCAGCGGTGGCTCGAGCCATCGCTGCTGGCATTGACCACCTTATCTTTCCTAATGTCGACCGATCATCGGTAGAGCCGATGCATGCTCTGGCTGCAAAGTTCCCGGAGCATATCAGCATGGCCATGGGGCTGCATCCCACTGAGATTAGGGAAGATTGGCGCGAGGAACTTGCTTACCACATGGATCTTCTAGAGCAAGGCATGAAAGACAAGTCCCACCCGCTCTATGTGGCTGTAGGCGAAGTGGGAATTGACTTGTATTGGGATAAAACTTTTGAGAAAGAACAAATGCAAGCCTTTGAGCTACAAGTAAAAAGAGCCATCGAATTTGATTTGCCTGTGATCATACATTGCCGCGAAGGCTTGGATCAAGCTCTTGAGGTGCTAAAAGGCTGCCCTGGCGCAAAGGCTGTGTTTCACAGCTTCGGTGGCACTATCGATGATGTGCAGCGCATACGCAGTGTCGGGGATTACTATTTCGGCATCAACGGCATTGTCACTTTCAAGAATTGCAAGGTGCGCGACGTGCTCCCGGAAATCGGTCTTGACCGCCTTTTGCTTGAAACCGATGCTCCATATCTGGCTCCGGTGCCTCATCGCGGAAAGCGCAATGAAAGCGCTTATCTGGTTGACACGGCCGCGCATATGGCTCTGCATCTTGCCCTTACAAAGGAAGCGCTCGACGCGGCCTCGACAGCCAACGCCAAGCGCTTGTTTCGAATATAAAAACCTACTAATATCTTAGAAGCTGTAGCTCAGGCCGATAGCCGGGATGAAAGCGTGAAGCTTGTAATCGGCTTCGAAATAGCCAATCGGGGAGAGGCTTAGCATGGGGAAGCTGCTGGCGATAAAGTCATCGTATTCACCAATGGCATTCTTGACTTTGCATCCATATACATACATGAACGATAGGTCGATCGACAGTCCGGTAACAGGGCGGAACGACAAGCCCACTGTAGGCTCGATCTTTGTGGTGCCCGGAGTCTCAGGGTTGTAGTAATCCTTGTTGCAAGGGCTGGTATCGACCATCAGGCCGCAACGCAAATCAAAGCGCTCGGTGAGGCCGTACTGCGCGCCCAAATGGTAGGTCATCGCATTATGATAGTCCTTCTTGAGGTGCTGATCGAATGCGGAATAGTCGGGGAAGGTGATGTCGAGGTATTTGTATGTGCCCCAGCCGTTGAGCTGAGCATCAAATGCCAGAATAAGATTCTTGATAGGCTTATAGCTGATGCCGAAGGTCAGGATTGACGGGCAGGGCATCTCAGCATTGAAGTTGGCGTAGTTGGGAATGCCAAGAGCCGTAAGGATGGGCTGGTATTCCACTTTGCCGGGAGTGATTGTGGCATCGCCATTCTTAACCTTCATCATCATCTTTGAGCGGTAGCTTACGCCCAGGGTCCATTGGTCAGTGATGTCCCACATGGCGCCCACATTGAACCCAGCTGCCAGCTCTGCTGTGCCTTTGATGTTGACATTGGCCGGCGAAATACCTTCGGCAGCGGGCAGTGAGGTGCCGTAAGCCTGATTGAGGATGGGAAGCACAGCGTCAAAAGAACTGGTGCTGATCAGGCCCTTGTTGAGGTCAACATTTCCCCACGACAGCACGAAGCCGGCGCCTACTGAAAGATTAGGCAGGATTTTCCACGAGAATGTGGGCTGCACGGCAAAAACCTGGAGCTTTACCGACTGGTTGAGAGCGGCTCCCGGCCAGTTGTAACCCCAGTCGATGCATGATCCATAGGGGGTGTAGAGGCTGACGCCCGCATAGAGATTGTCGTAGATGCGGAATGCGGCCGAGAGGTTAAGCGGGGTGGCCACATCGCTGCTGGTCTTGTATTTATTGTTCTGGTAAGTGGCAGTCACTGATGATGAGATGCCGCTGACCGAACCAGAAATCTCCATTGTCTTGTTCATGAATGTCACGGCTGCCGGGTTGAAAATCTGGCTTTCGGCTCCCAGCTTCATAGCCACGCCCACGTGGCCCATGCCGTTCTGCTTAGCGCTGAAGGAGTTCACTTGATAGCCTTCAGCCATTGCGCCAAGGCTCATCGCTGAGCTTAACGCCAAAATTAATAATTTCTTCATAATCTTCTCTATTGGTTATATAGGTCATGAAATCGGGTGCAAAATTAGTGAAAAAATCCCAAATAGAAAAGTTTTGTTGCTATTTCGGTAAATTTTATGCACATTTGATTGTCATAATGTGCCAAAATAAACAAATTTTTATGTTACTTGTTCTAATTTAAGTAACATAAAATGGGCAAATTATGAAGTTCGTTTCTTGGAATGTCAATGGCATCAGAGCTGCCGTGACAAAGGATTTTAAGCAGATATTCACTGATTTGGATGCTGATTATTTCTGCATTCAGGAAACCAAAGTGCAGGCTGGCCAGATCGATCTGAGTTTCCCTGGCTATAGTTCGTATTGGAACTATGCGGAACGCAAGGGATATTCAGGCACGGCCATTTTCAGCCGGCAGGAGCCCATTTCAGAGAGCTATACACTGAATGGAGTGGATTTCAAAGAGGGGCGCACAGTGGCTCTGGAATTTGACAATTTCTTTTTGGTGACTGTCTACACTCCCAACATCCAGGCTGAGCTTGCCCGCTCGGAGTTCCGCCAGCAGTGGGACGATGCTTTTCTGGCTTACATGAAGCGCCTCGATGCACAGAAGCCAGTGGTGATATGCGGCGACTTCAATGTGGCTCGCCTTGACATCGACCTTAAGTATCCCGACGAGGCTCGCGGCACGGCCGGATTCAGCGATCAGGAGCGCTTGTGCTTTGAACGGTTGCTTGCAGCCGGCTTTACCGACTCATTCCGCCATCTGCATCCCGATGTCACTGGCATCTATAGCTGGTGGAGTTATCAGAATTTCGCCCGCAAGCGCAATGACGGCTGGCGCATCGACTATTTCTTAGTATCCAATCGCATTGCCGACCGGGTAAAGGGCGCTGAAATCCTGACCAAAATCAA
Organism: uncultured Bacteroides sp.; assembly: GCA_964440745.1. GTDB lineage: Bacteria > Bacteroidota > Bacteroidia > Bacteroidales > Muribaculaceae > CAG-873. The sequence continues at coordinate 12,683 of CAYTXF010000007.1, read as the reverse complement.
GGGCAGCGATCATGCCCCGGTGGTCCTGGTGCTTGAAGATTAAATTTGGAATTCCGGGAAATCCGGAGATTTTGGAGCCCGGAATTCCAACCAATACAATTGACAATAACCGCTTAATTTAATTTATTATGAGAAAAATTTATGGCCTAATAATGTTGTTGGCAGTGATGGCCCTGACGGGTTGCAGCCAGTATTCGCTGGTGAATAGCACTGTCTACAACAATGCTGATTTGGCCCAGTACCACACGTTCCGCATCGTGACGCCGGATGAGGGAAAATTGCCTCCGGGGATGACTTTGGTTACTTACTACAACATTGCCGCTGCTATTCGCGAGCAAATGGTAGATCGCGGATTTACTGAGGATCCCAATTCAGACCTTTTGGTGAATTTGGCCCTTACAGTCAAGAAAGAGATAGCCACTGAGCCTCTGTATCAGGCTTTGCCGCCTCAGCTAGGTCCTGGCCCCATGGGCCCTGGTCCTAATCCCTGGGCTCCCGGTCCTTGGTACAATGGCGTTGGCCCATGGTACATGTATCCGCCATCCTATTATCCCGCTGCCTATTACAGCAATGCCCAAGTTATCACGGGCATATACCGCGAGGGCGTGCTTACAATGGATCTTGTGAACATAGCCACCAACACGCCGCTGTATTCGGCAAGCGTAAGCACTATCCTCGACAATGGCGACACCCAATTCCGCAACCTCAAGGGCATAGCCGAGGCCGTGCAAACGCTATTCAGCAAGTTCCCTGTGCCACTGCTCCCGCAGTACAGATAGTGATTTGATGCAACAAAATTGCAACATTTCAAAAATTAGCTAAAAGCTTACTTATAAGTGGGGTTTTCCGCCGTCTACCCGGTCGGAATCGAGGGTGGAAAACCCCGGCTTTTGGTCAAATGCTTAAAAATTAGTAACTTTGCAGTGAAAATTATTGCTGCGACCCCCTAAGAGTAGGGGGCAAATGCCGAAAATCGGCAGGGCCTCACGTCACCGGTGCGATGCCTATCGATGTGAAGCCTTAGTGTCAAACATAACAAAAACGCAATGAAGAAAACAATTTTCACGATTGCGCTAATGGCAATGATGTTATTCGTAACATCTGGCTTGAGCAGCCAAGAGAAAGCCCTCACACCTGGCACCTTGGCACCTGAGTTGAACCTTTCGAGCGACACCCAGAGCTCTAAGCTGAGCCTGCTGCGCGGAGAGTTTGTATTATTGTCATTCTGGTCGTCGACCGACGCAACGAGTCGAATTCAATGCAACGAATACTCCGCATGGGCTAATAATTGCCATAATGCTGCCGTCCGCCACATTGGCGTGAATTTCGATCAAGAGCCTGTGCTCTTCAGTGAAATAACCCGTCTTGATGGTTTGGATCCAGCAACGCAATTCAATGTAAAGGGCACAGAAGCCGATCGCATCAAAAGCGATTATCAACTTGCCCAGGGTTATGGCACTCTTCTTATAGGTCCGGACGGACGCATAGCCGCCATCAACCCATCGACATCCGACTTATCATCGCTCATCGATTGATATCGATAGAAGCGATCCTGCCGCAACAGCCTGCCGCCCGCATGGGGCGCACAGGCTATTTTTTTATAGCTTGTCACTTGTCACTTGTCACTTGTCACTTTTCAATAATATTGCGGTGGTTCGAGCGCTTCCAGAGGGCGAGCCGGCGGCGTGCCTCTTCTTTTGTGGAGGGGGTGAAGTAGGTATCGGCGAATTTCTCATAGATGTAATCAACGGCCACCTCGCTGAGATGCTTCATGTCAGCGGCGTAGAAGCGATAGTCGCGCAGGTCATCCATCATGATTTCATAGGCGGGAAAATATTGGCAGCCTCCATTTTTGATGATTTGTTCCACACCGATCAGAAGCATGGCCTTGCTGAGCTGATTTTCATGCAAGCCGTCGCCAATGTGGCGGATGGGGCTGACTGTAAAGATGACTTTCTTGCACTGTGATGGCAAATATGAAATCAGAGTCTGCAGACACTGTGATATTTCGCTTATCGGGAGGCAGCGACGCTGGAAGAAGCTGGCAGGGAATTTGTGGCAATTGCCTACGGGGCGCCGATCGGCAAGATACACCCATGATGTGCCGAGCGTGATGATCAGGCAGGTAGCCTCAGCCAGATGGCTGCTCAGCGCCTGCATGTCGCGCCTCAGCATGTCGATCAGCGCTTGGCGATTTTCATGGGCGTATCTTGAGGCAAAATCCAGGCAATGCCAAGCTCCGGCGCTGTCCTGATAGAGATCCCATTGTGAGTAATCCGGCTCCTTCACTGCCCGAAATACCGCATAAAGCAGCGAGGCCGGATTATATAGAGGCCCCATCGGATTATGTACGACATCGAATCCTTCGCGTTCGAGCCGTTCGCCAATGTTGTCGGTAAAGCATGATCCGAGCATCACTATTTTGTCATCATGGGAGATTTTCCATGGGCTCTTGCGAGTTTCGATTTCAGTGCGAAAATTCATAATTTGGAGATTTTATAGAATCAACGTTAATAAAGGCAAAATAATATGTATTTCACACGTTTTTTTTGTAAAATTGCATTATGTTTGATACAATAGGCACATATATCGACATGCACTGGGTCTACATAGGCTTGGCGGTCATTTATTTTGCCACTATCATAACCACAGTGGTGGTAATTGTGTCAGAGAATCGCAGCCCGGTGAAGTCGCTTGCCTGGGTCACGGTGCTGCTCTCGTTCCCGGTGTTGGGATTCATGTTTTATGTGGTCTTTGGCCGCAATATCACCAACACGCGCATGATATCGAGGCGCAACCGTCGCAAATTGCGGCGTCAGGAGAGCTATCGCAAGGTGAATCTGAAGAAGACTGGGCTCGACCAAAGCTCGCTGCAACAGATACAATTGGCTCGCAATCTGTCGGGAGCGATTTTTTACCCCAACAATTTGGTGAAGGTGTATGTCAACGGTCAAGATAAATTTGACGATCTGCTGCGCGATATCGAAGGAGCAAAGCATTATGTGAATATCCAGTATTACATATTCCACAACGACAAGATAGGCAGTCAAGTGCGCGATGCCTTGGTGAGAGCCGCAAAGCGCGGCGTCAAGGTGCGCCTGATTTATGATCATGTGGGCTCTTTCCGCACCAAGGATTCTTTCTTCAGGCAGATGAAGAAGGAGGGGATTGCAGCATATCCGTTCTTCAAAGTAGTATTCCCGCTCTTCGGTACGCGCATCAATTGGCGCAATCATAGAAAGATAGTGGTGATCGATGGCAGCATTGGCTATGTCGGAGGCATGAATGTGGCTGACCGGTATATCGATGGGGGAAAGCAATTTGAGAAATGGCGCGATACCCATCTGCGCATCATCGGACCGGCTGTAGGTGCTTTGCAGTATTCGTTTGCCGTCGACTGGAATTTCATGGGGCAGCCCTTGATAGAAGACAATGTCACCACTCAGGAAATCCCGGCAGGCATCGGAATGCAACTGCTTACATCGGGGCCAACATCAAAATGGACCAATCTTGAGTTTCTCTTTATCAAAGCCATCGCCAACGCCAAGAAGCGAGTATACATTCAGACTCCCTATTTTTTGCCTACCGAGGGCCTGTTGCGTGCTCTGCAGACCTCAGCTCTCTCTGGCGTGGACATCAGGGTGATGGTGCCAGGCAAGAGCGACTCGCTGATGCTCGACCATGCCACCCGCAGCTATTTTGTGGAATGCCTGCAGGCTGGCATCAAAATATATCTGTATCAAGGGGGCATGCTGCATGCCAAGACTGTGCTGGTCGATGACGAGTTTGTAAGCATCGGAAGCACCAATTTCGACTTCCGCAGCTTCGAGCATAACTTTGAGGGCAATATGCAGATTTACTCCAAAGAGATAAATCAGCAGCTCGATGAAATCTTTCGCAATGACCTCAAAGAGAGCCGGCGCGTGAACCTGGCGGAATGGAAGAAGAGGCCAATCACTCAGAAGGCAGCCGCCTCGGTGGTGCGCCTGCTGAGTCCGATATTGTAAAGTCTTGGTCTTTGGTCTTTGGTCTTTGATCTGAATGCTGAATTGATAATAAATTGACTGTAATTGTTATTAATAAAGAATAGTTGAAGATATAATCAGCTGCATTGGCGGCAAAGAAACATAAACGACATGTTACTCATACTCTATCGCATCTATCAGTTTACTATCTACTGGCCTATTTTGCTGGTGGCAACATTCCTTACCGCAACATCAACAATCATCATGAGCTTCCTGGGCTTCGGGCGCAGTTGCGGCTATTACATCCCGCGGCTTTGGGCCAAGCTGTTCTGCATCATGACCTTTGTGCGCGTCACCGTAAAAGGGCGCGAGAATATCAGTAAAGGCAAAGCTTATGTGTTTGTGGCAAATCATCAGGGAGCCTACGACATATTCGCCATTTATGGCTACCTCAATCATCAGTTCCGCTGGATGATGAAGAAGAGCCTCGAGAAGATACCCCTGGTGGGCAAAAGCTGCCGAGTGTCAGGCCAGATTTATGTCGACAATTCTTCGCCGGCAGCAGTGCGCGAGACCATGGAAGATGCAAAGCACCAGATAGCCTCTGGCATGTCGGTGGTAGTGTTCCCCGAGGGTTCGCGTTCGCTTACTGGCAAGGTTGGCAAATTCCGCCGCGGAGCCTACATGCTGGCTGTGGAATTCGGGCTGCCCGTGGTGCCGATTACCATCGATGGCGCCTATGATGTGATGCCCCGCACCGCCAAGCTTCCCCACTGGGGCCACATCACCCTCACCATCCACCATCCCATCCTCCCCGGCGCCAACGGCCACGACCTCCCCCAACTCATGTCCGCCTCCCGCGCCGCCATCCTCTCCTCCCTCCCACCCCAGGAATAGTAATCTATACAGATAATCTCTTATTGATAAAGATTATTCATACTTCATGGGGATGTATCATAATGCACATTACCCTGGGAATCCCAGCGGGATTCTTTCAATTAGTTAGGGAATACAAAACAACCTTCAACCCCGGAGGGGTTGTTTCATTATCTTGTATGAAACAACCCCTCCGGGGTTGAAGGTTGTTTTTATTCATTTAAGCTATATGAAATGCCTCTACGAGGTTCAAACAACCCATAATTACAAAAGAAACTTGAATTCCATTATTATTATTATTAATGAGTTTTTATTATTATAACACAAAATTAAGGCAAAAATCTGGATAGACCAAATTTTTTCGGGGCTTCCGCATGATTTTTAACTATGGTTTTAACATTTACCTATTGCGTATCTAAAATATTTTTCCTGGCGAGACTTGGCATGCAATAGATGTTGCAGATGCGTTGCTCAGCTCAGCTTTAAGGTGCGATTTTATGCCTTCATCCTCTTGGCTCCTCTGGGTAAACCATCTTACCTATTGGCAGAATCGCAAAAGACAGCCACCTTTGGACAAAATTTTGGTCAAATTGACTAAATGCTAAAAATCATGAGTTTACCCTGAATTTTTGGCCAAAAATTTCAGCCGATTAACAAGGAAATCGTTAAATTTGCAGTGCAGTATTGTTAACAGACGATGTGTTATGGAAAATAAGGTCAAGGATTACCCTCTTGGGATGCAGGATTTCGCCCAAATCGTGCAAGGGGGCTATGTGTATGTCGACAAGACCGAGTTTGTGTACCGGCTGGTCAGTTCGAAGAAGTTCTATTTTCTGTCGCGTCCGCGCAGATTCGGCAAGACGCTGCTATTGTCGACCTTGGAGTATTATTTCCAGGGTCGCCGCGACCTGTTCCAAGGCCTTAAAATCGATTCCCTTGAAAAGGAATGGAAGTCTTACCCAGTGCTGCACTTCGATTTGAGCACTATCGAGGCCTCCTCGCCAAATTTGCTGAAAAGGGATTTGGATTTTCTGCTGTCAGAGTATGAGAGGCAATACAAAATCGAACCCATCGAAGGCGCCAAGAAGCCGAGCCTTGGCCAGAGGTTCTCAAAGCTGATCAGGCAGGTCAACGCGGCCACGGGCAATCAGGCTGTGATATTGATCGACGAGTATGACAAGGGCATCCTCGATGTGCTGCGCGATGACAAGAAGCTGGAGAAGAACCGCAAGGTCCTCCGCAACTTCTTCACAGCCCTCAAGGCTAATGACAAGCACATACGGTTCGCAATGCTCACAGGCGTGTCACGATTCCGCCACCTCACAATCTTCTCGGGCCTCAACAACCTGGTCGACATCTCGATGGACAGGTCGTTTGCCTCGGCATGCGGAATCACCCTCGACGAACTGGAAGAATGCTTCCAGCATGGCTTGGCAGCCCTTGGCGAGAGCCTGGGGCAAGACCGCTCTACGCTCCTTGACATCCTTAAGCAGAAATATGATGGCTACCGCTTCTCGTCGTCGATGCAGCATGTGTTCAATCCCCACAGCCTGCTGTCGGCATTCGTAAGGAACGAGCTGCGCGACTATTGGATAATGAGCGGCACATCCAAGGTGTTCGTGGATTTCCTCTCCGAGGCTAACTTCAAAATCGAGAACCTGGTCAACGAGTGGTATGATGAAAACACCTTGGCAAGCACATTCGACTCAAAGCAGCCAGTGCCCCTGCTCTACCAAACCGGCTACCTCACCATCCACGAGGAGCAAAACGGCCTCTTCAAACTCTCCGTGCCCAACGGCGAGGTGCGCCAGTCGCTTGTAGAGCAGCTGATGCCGCTCTACATGGGAATCAGCTCCAATATTCCGATGCGCCTCAACATGATCAAGGGCATGATTCTCTCGGGCGACATCGACGGGTGGCTCAAGGAGCTGAAATCCATGATTGGATCCGCCCCATACCAGCTTTTGGTAAAAGACGAGGAAAACCCGGTAGAGCGCTTCTACCACTTGATGATTTACCAAATGTTTATCATGCTGGGCATCGATACAAAGAGCGAAATCAGCGTGGCAGGAGGCCGCATCGACATGGTGGCTCAAACCCCAAAGCTTATCTATGTGATAGAGTTCAAGCTTGACAGCACCCCGCAGTCAGCCTTGCGCCAGATTGATAGCAAAGGCTATCTAATCCCCTATGCCGTGGATGGGCGAGCCCTATACAAGATAGGCATAAGTTTTTCCTCAACAACCCACAACATCGACCGCTGGAAGTTCAAAACAGCCGATTAACAAGAAGATTACATGCAACAGGATGCAACCTTCTATATAACAAATCGTAAATCTTTGATTTCTAATTTGTTATAATGGTGCGGTTTCAGAACGCTCGGGGCAACCTGTCCCCCCGTTGCACCATACGTGCGGCCTTCTTGTTCAGCTACAAAAATATTAATTTTTTGAACGCAAAGTAAGAAATGGGGCAGAAAAGTGCTGAAGGTGATGGCATTGTTCGTTTTTCTGAGCGAAGCGAAGAAAAACAAGCAGAGCTTTGCGCTGCCAAGTGACTTGTGCGGTTTCAGAACGCTCGGGGCAACCTGCTCCCCGTTGCACCATTTCAATTTTATGTATCGCATTGAAAATCAAGGACAGTTTGCGAGCCCGCCCTCCTCTAGGAGGGGTAGGGGCATCATGCACTGTTGCCATCCGTTAAATGAAAGAGCCGTGGGGGATGATTTCCAGGTCGGTGGGGGAGATTTCGAGCGAGGCGGCGCCCAGGTAGTCGATGAGGATTTGCAGCTTGGTGTGCCCATCGGTGTCGCTGTAGACGATGCCCTCTAGACCCTGCAGGTTGCCGCGGACCACACGCACCTTGTCGCCTTGGCGAATCTCCATGGGCGATATGGTAACCTCCGCTTCGCTTTGGCCCAGCATGAACTTCAGCAACTCGATCTGTTCGTCAGGGATGACCGCCAGAGGATGGCGGCCGAATTTGTCCACACCCTTGGCGCGGTCGGTCATGTAGCGCAGTATATATGGCAGATTCACAATCTTCTTCCGCTCGCTCTCAGTGACATGCATGAGCAACTTGGCCGGCAAAAGCATCTTGGTGGCCTTGCGTCGGCGTCCACTGGCCCCGACGTTTATCCATTCTTGCGCTGGCACATACGCCTCGTGTCCCAACTTCCCCAGCCGCTCCTGGCACTGCAGCTCGGTATTGTTCTTCACCACCGCCACAAACCACCTCCGCGGCTCCGCCACATTTGCATGGGTGTCAGAGCCACGGTGTGCCGAGGCGGTCTCGGTAATTTTATCAGATTTGTTTTCAGGCATATTTCTTATAACTTCCTTTCAACGAGTAAACAGAAGATTAATTGTAAAAGACCTCTAAGATTTAGTGTTGAGGTTGTTTAATCAATCGAGTTGAACCACTACTTATCATCTTTGGATACGTATTCACCTTCGTGATTTAATCCTCCTTTTTTCCAATAATCCAGTCTTTGTTCATATACAGGTAAAAAAAGTTTTGATATCATCAAGTCTAATTTTACAAGAATTCAGTTATTTATGGTCGGTTAGTATCATGTGAGTGTTTGCATAGCAGTCACTTATTTGATGGCTTATTAGCTAGGCCCCAGGTCTTGTAGAGCATAGCGACTCCAATGCCCATGGGGAGTCCGCCGATGGCTGTAATGCCACCGCACATCAAGGCGATGGCTATTATCGCTAGGATTATAAAGGCCACCCATTTGAGGTACCACATTATCAATTCTTCATTCATAATAATCGCAGATTGGGGTTTTGAGTTGATTTTCGTTTAATCAATCATGTTGAACTGATGCGTTCAGTTTTTGTTGGTCTCATTTGCTTTGTAAGAGAGTTTCCGAGCTTCATTGAGAAGACCATAGGCAAGAGCACCCACGGGAAGGCCGAACACGGCACTGGCACCAGTGCAAAGCAGCACCACGGCTACGATAGCCAGGATAATTGCGAGTATTGTTAAATTGGTAGATTTCATTGTTACAATAGGTATTAATTATACCTGTTTGTCAAGGATCCCAGAAGAATATCTTTATGGCCTTTTTTATATCTCCGGTTTGAGAGTAAATCTCCCAAGCTCGATCTTGATATGATTTTTTTCTTATGTTAGTAGCTATAGATGCTGTAGAAGGACATCCTATGCAACGAGAAAGAAAATTTAGTAGAGCAACATATCCTGAAAATCCACCATATATAATTGCTCGAGCTTTTTTGTCACGAGCTGGGTCTAAACCAATTACTGACATAATATCAACTGATTTGCTGTGATTATTGATTAGCAATCTTCATTATTGTACTTTTCTATATTTTCGTTGATAAAGCTTTTGCCTTATATTCTTCGAATCGTCTGATACGAAATTCTTCTAACATTCCTTTTACTCCAAAAAACCTTTTTATAGTATTAAACAAAGGGTTATAAGGGATGGATATAAAGGATTCTGTTGAAGGAAGGGCTGCATCGGCAACTGCTGCCCTGAGCGTCTCAACATTCGTAAGAGTCACAGAAGAAATTCTCGAAAGTGTATTTTGGGCATTTTGGATGTCCCCCAAATAGTATTGGCACATGGAAGCTCCCAAATATGCTGTAATGAGGTTCTCGTTTTGTTCTGTTTCAAATGCCTTGATGAAGTCGCCAAGAGCACGTTGGATGTATTGTTGTTGCACCATTCCAGTTGCGTTCTGTGCATAACGCAAGTTTTCGATACCACTCTTGAATGATTGATGTAGGAGTTTTTTCACATCAGTAGAGACGGAGTCTGCAATACCAATAAATTGTGCAATTGCCTTCGCTGCAGATAATGATTTGAAAATTAAAATTGGTTCCATTTTATTGTTACTTTTGAATGATTGTAATTGAAAGGATTGAAGAACTGAAATCTATGATTTTTTCGTATATCTCATAATGATCATAAGAGTATCGTTTTATAATCCTTTTTAGGAAACCGTCTTTCTTTTGTTCTAATATGATTTTTTCGTCATTGACCTTTCCAATTAGTGTTGAATCAAATTTTGGAAGTATGAGCAATAACTCATACAAGCCATTGAGTCGTTCTATTATTGGTTCGATTTCTTCGATTTCACTTTTGGTTAATTTTATGTCAATTTGTCGATTGATTTCCATCGGTTGAAAAAATCTTTGGTATTGTTTAATTCGATTCGTGCCCTTTCACACTGTTCGTACGATGGTATATTGACTTCTAAAGTTTTCTGATTGTTTAAATATACACATCGTTGGCAATGATAGGCTTTACAGTTGGCGCAAGTCGGAGCATGGTTCAACTTAAACAATAAAGGATTAAGTATGCCGAGCTTGTCAATTGCACCACAGTCAGCCGTTGGATTTTCATAATAGAAAGCAGGGCAAATATAATACTTGCCATTAGGTGCTAAAGTTATAGAACGCCATCCTGCATCACAATTATTCATATGGTCTAAGAATAATCGGTCGGTGATACAATTGATTTGAACTCGGTGTCCATGCTTCCAATTTTCTAATATATAATTTGAAATATGTTTTAAAATTTCTGGATATAAATGTAAGTTATCCCCGATATAGATGGCATAATCATTGAAAACAATATCCAATCTATTAACCTTAGGTAATGCTCTGTGTAATGACTCAAATTTAAATGAAAGATCGTTAAAACTTGTTCGTAATAATATGTGCTGAAAATCTGGTGAAATGACATTCAGATCCTCCCAATGGTTGATTACTACCATGTCACTACTTATAGTAGACTGACTAAAAGGAGAAATGCTTTTATGAACTACGGTATCGATCAAATGTTGGTATTCACGAGGGATGGTGTAGTTTGGATAAACTATTACAAGATCAAATCTTTCAGTTACTGATTTTGTTATTATGGTATCTAACAGCTCCAAGGAAATTAATTTTCTTTGAGTGGGGACTGAGTAGGAACAATACGATACCGAAGAATCATCCAATAGTACAAAGACTGTGTTAGGTTTTTCCACGGTTTTATCTAAATCACACCATGCATTGACAGTCTTGCTTTTTCGTTGAGGTTTTGAAAGAATACCATCTAATTTTTTCCAATAGTAATCATTAGCCCTAACACGACTTTTATGCATCTTGCAAATAGCGGTTGATCTTTGGAAAATAGTACCTGTTGAGGAACAATCATAGTTTTCTCCTTGGCACCATGCGCAACCGCAGGCCACTGGACACTCTATGCATTCTTTAGTAGATTGTAGGGTTCGTGAAAGATTTAAGAAAGGACGTAACTTGTTGTAATCGATGCCTTGATAAACATTTCCGATTGTCCTTGCTGTTTTATCACGTAGAGAATACTGAACAAACCTTGTGCACGGATAAAAATTACCTGATGCATCGATTGAAAGCATTAGACCACTGCCACAATTGTTGTTGTTTTCCAACTCAATATCAAGTGGACGACCTATTCCACGTTTGAAAAGAGAGCATTCATATTCCTCATAAAGTCCATTGTCAATAATAGAATCAGCTAAGAGCATGAGTTGATCTTCAAAAATTTGATCATCGCCATCCTCCCATACATTTTCAAAGACGCAATTGATGTTGACAATATGGATGCCAAGAGAAAAAAGATGTAGGACACTTTCACAAATATAGGGGAGATCCTGAGAACTTATAGTTACTTTCGTAGCTGCCCCCTTGAATTGTTCTAACCAAAGAGGTATATTCTCTACCACAGCATCATAGGACCCTCGCTCTTCAGCTTGATTACCAATATTTGGCTCGGGTTTCCAAATACGATTTATATCATGTTTGTTTTTCGTACCATCAATCGTTATCGTGATGCTAAGATGTTTCTGATTCTTCTTGATGAAATTTTGAACTTTTGGAGTGTGGTAATTTATGCCATTTGTCGTTATTGAAAATCTGTATGAGTTGAACCAGGGATGCTCCAACAGATACATTTGATATTTAAGATAATCACAAATTTGATCAATGAGGTCTATTTCCAAAAAAGGTTCTCCTCCAATAAAATCAAATTCCACAGAATCATAGTCAAACGGTTTATCATCCTTATGTGCCAAAATATAGTCAATAGCCTTTTGGGCAATGTCGAATGACATCACCTCATTTCCATTCTTGCCAACCAAATAGCAATATTTACATGCCAATTGGCAATCTTTGGTAACAATGAAAGTGATGCATTTGGCTTGTCGCCCTTTCCACTCTCGACTCTTAGTCATTACAAGGATGACTATTATTGATTATGAAGTAAATTTCCTTTAATATTGGAAACGACGGCATGTGCCATCACAACCGGAATAGCAGCTACAACCCATCGGGCTGTCTTCCTCATCCCATTCTGTGAATGGCGTGATTATTTCACGTGAGGCATTTTTGGTTGATTCTCCTACTTGGGTGAATGAAGATTTGTTGATTTGATTTTCATCAACAGTAAAATCCTCCTTCAATTTCTCTTTGAAAAGCATATTGTTAGTTAAATTACGTTTAACATATAAAAATCCGACTCGCTCCATGCAGATAAGAAATGATTCAATTTATATGGAATATAAGCGGTGCCAGTTTCTGTGTCTGTGAGCAAAACTATGGAATTATCAGAACAAATCTTGTCTATCTTTAGGTAGGTTACTAATGACGCATGTGAGGCTTCTTTTCTATGGCTCATGTATGGCTTGCCAGATTGTAGTATTTTGAGTTTAGCGTAGTTGAGTTTCACCATCGCTGAATTCCCAAAAGCCAGAGCTTTTGACAAGTCTTCAACATTGTTATAGCGAGAGAGAGAATAATTAATTAGGGTGTAAAAAATTTGGTTCATATTTTTTGTTAGCCGCGAAG
>CAYTXF010000006.1:1594-49292 GCA_964440745.1 uncultured Bacteroides sp. | reverse complement strand
TATGTCTCTGTAAATGACTGTGCTTCAATATATTAGGAATGTGTTATATAGAAGGAAATACTATCTCCTATCTATGATGAGATAACTTTAGACGAAAACCTTGCAATAGTCCGGAAAGGTAATCTTTATGGATTAGCCAATAAAAAAGGTTTTATTCTTGATTGTGAATACTCAAAAATACATTTAGGAGGTGTTTCAATAAAAGATTCTAAATGTGGAATAATATCCAATGGTATAATGTGTGATAAGAATTATGCTGAAGCACCAAAGGGTACGATAGTAATACCTTTAGAGTATGACAAAATTTGTGAGTATCAGCTTGAACCAAATCTATATCCTATAGGCCCTGTGTATTTTCTTATTAAAGGAGAAGAATACCAATGTTACTTTCCTCGATTTGGAGACATTACTGATTCACAAAGTTTAAATCCTAAAATTCAGATACAACCTTTTAATTTAGAGGATAGTCTTCGAAATCCTAAAATCCTAGAAGTTCGTACACTATTTGCATTGAAGTCCTTAGAAGGATCACCTTCTGGTATATATGAAAAATATATCGAAGGGAGAAAACGGGAAATTGAGAAGAACCACAAAGAATTAAAAAGTTTTGATAAAGGACTATAGTTATAAAACCGTTATCAGTTTACTTTTATTCTTTTGGGTATATACTAATGAAACAAACAATAAATTGAGAAATAATGAGACGATTCCTATCTTTATTGATTACGCCTGTATCCTCAATCTTGATTATGTTGGCCCAATCAGAAAGTCATTACCGCATATTAGAGGTAGAAACTCTTAAAGAAAAGACCGATTCGATAGCGATTTCATGCTTAGGATCCAACCTGAATTTTTATGGATATACAGCTATCCTTCAAACAAATGAAGAGGGAATATTGTCCACTAAAACATATCCTCTTGATGCTTCATTCAGATATGCTCTCAGTGGCCCCATGAGTTTGGATTATTCCGGTATCTCAATCAGTGTTGATTCATCCTTAACCCCTGAGATTAATATTGGCTCCCTCACACAAGGAAAACTCCCCATTGTAGGTGATTATATGAGTTTGTCAGAGGCTATAAAACTGTTTATGGAAAACTATGATGATAGTATATTAGACTATACACCGGTAGTATTCTTTCGTAATGAGGAAATACCAGAACCAATTTATATATTTATTACAGAAAAAGGTCAATTCATAATTGGTGCCATTTCTGGAGGCGTTAATTTTATTGAGTTATGAAACATAAACTATCATATTCTATTATTTTATTCTCCTTTTTACTTCTAATAATATTAAGTTGGCATTATCTACCTTTTCTGAGAAAAGTAGAACCTCAAGGAGATTATTATTATCAGGATCTAACACACGTTGACTCTAATTATGACCAAGTGTTTGATGATATTCAATCAACTCAGATAAGAGCAGCAAAGCGTTTTGGCATTAACCCTACAGATGAGAGAGGCATAAACAAAGCCTCAAAAGATAGTTTATTGGTAAAGGTCAAAGACTGTAATTTATATTATTTACAGGATGTATCTTATCCTTATCTTACTCCTAAGGCGGCTGATGCCCTTGCGCAGATTGGTACAATGTACCAAAAGAATGTGGGGAAGCATGAAAGAATTAGACTTACGAGTTGTATGCGGACAAAAGAACATATTAAAAATTTGAAAACTAAGAATAATAACGCCATAGACAACTCTTGCCATCTTTATGGTACAACTTTTGATATATCCTATGCAAAAATGAAAGATAAAGAAAAACAAGCATTGGCATGTACATTACAATCGCTCAGAAAAGCCGGATACATTTATGTTAAGTACGAAATCCAACAACCTTGTTTTCATATAACTGTACGACAATGACATATCTGATTTTTGCAATAGTGGTGATGATTCTGGAGGGAATTGCTTTCCTTACCGGATTGAGTTATAAGACAGTAAATATACTGGCCTATTACTTGGCTATGCCTCTGGTATGGTGCTTTATGATTGACCGAATTATACAGTGGAAAATCCCAAGGGTCACAATAGCCTGGACTTTGATATGGATAGGTGTCTTCATCCTTACCGCTAGTCATTTCCAAAAGTGGTGTGACATAACGTTCGATCGATCAGTGGATTTCCTCCAGTGGTTCAAGCATTGGGGCTGGGACTATTACAAAGCCTCGGTATATCTCTGCGTTTGGGTTCCAATTCTTGTAACTATAGTTCTTGCGGCGCCGATTGTTATGCGTCATCCCCAATGGCATTGGCAACCCTGGGCAATCGGATTTGCATCTCTTGTCATTTCCCTTTGGATAGTAGAATACAGTGTTATGACATTTGCCACTACCTTGGAGCCTCATTATCCACGAACAAACAAAGCATACACACTATCCACCTCCGAAAAACAAAAGATAGCCTCCGACACAAAGGGAATGTCCTTTTCTCAGATTGTGAAGTACGCTGACAAATCCACAGGGAAGTCCTTAACTTTTACGCTATCACCCTATCGCACAAAAGACGAGGGATCTTGCGTGGATTACAGCGCACGATTCACTGCAATCGCTAATTATGCCTTCAATGCTAATGGCCTTGATGCCAAGGCTCAACATAATGTGGGCACAATTAAGATGTTTGGTGTCGATCTTTGCAAATGGGTCAGCTCATCGTCCTTTGTGAGTCAGAATTCATATTACAGTGGAGCTTTCAATAACCACGATTTTGTCACCATCACCCAAGATGATAAGGTTTATCATTACGATCCCACAATTTCCAGCCTTATAGGCTATAACCTGAAGACAAATCAATAAGAATGGTAGAATACTAAAAAGATATTAAATATTGGGAGTGAAGAAGTCATATTACAGAGAAAAGTAGTAACTTTGTGGGCATCAAGGTCGACAGAGTTCAAATGGAAGGGCCTTGGAATTAAGTAAACTGCAGAATAGAGCCAGCTTAGTAGGATAGATAATATGATACCAGAGGATTTGCAGAGGGCCCAGCTGTTGTATGGGACGGAGAAGATGGAGAGGATGGCGAAAACGCGGGTGCTGCTTTTCGGCGTCGGGGGCGTAGGGTCATGGTGCGCTGAGGCGTTGGTGCGCAGCGGCATAGGCGCGCTTACGATGGTGGATGCCGATGTGGTGGATGTCACCAATATCAACAGGCAATGTCCGGCCACCTCGCTGACCATAGGCCTCCCCAAGGCCCAAGTGATGGCCGAAAGGCTTAAGGCAATCCGGCCAGAATGCGAAATCAATGCCGTACAGGCTTTCTATACTGCCGATAACCAACAGGAATTTCATCTTGAAGAATACGATGTGGTGATTGACGCCATAGACAGCGTGGCATCCAAGGCAGCCTTGATATTGCAAGCAACCTCAATTCCTGGCCTCAGATTCTTTTCATCGATGGGCGCCGCGCGCCGATTAGATCCGACAATGGTGCGCCATACTGAATTCTGGAAAGTCCGTGGTTGTCCATTGGCTCGCGCCCTGCGCGACAAATTCAAGCGCGAAGAGACATTCCCACACCGCAAATTCCAATGCGTCTATAGCGAAGAACCCATCAGCGGCTCCCCAAAAGGTACCTCCATGCCCGTCACCGCCGCATTCGGCCTCACCCTGGCGTATTTAGTGACAAGTGACAAGTGACAAGTGACAAGTGACGAGTGACGAGTGACGAGTGACGAGTGATAAGTGACAAGTGACAAGTGACAATAAAATGATAGACCAATTATAGGAAATCTCAGAAAATTTGTGTAATTTTGCCAAACCAAAAAGTCAGAGGTTATTTGTGCAATAAACCAACCTTAAATATATGAAATCAAAATTCTTAACCCTTGCATGTATTGTCGCTATAGGCGCCGCTACTACCATGTGCACACAGAAGAAAGAGCATGAGAATCCGTTTCTCACCCAGTACACAACCCAGTACGAAATCCCGCCTTTCGAGCAGATAGAGTACGATGACTATCTGCCCGCCATGCAGGCCGGTATCGATGAGCAGAATGCCAACATCCAGGCCATCATCGACAATCAGGACGAGCCAACGTTCGAGAACACCATCCTGGCCCTCGACATGTCGAGCCCCATCCTCGACCGCGTGGCTCTGGTGATGTTTGCCCTCACCGAGAGCAATGCCTGCCCCGAGCTCGACTCAATCAGCAATGTATTCTTCCCCGCCTATGCTCTCCAGAGCGACGAGGTGGCCATGAACGAAGGCCTCTTCAACAAGATCAAAGCCGTATATGACAACCGCGAGGCCCTGGATCATGACCAGGCACGTCTTACCGAGAAATACTACAAGAATTTCGTACAGAACGGTGCTCTCCTCACCCCCGAAAAGAAAGAAGAACTCAAGGCTGTCAATGGCCAGCTTGCCGACCTGTATCTCAAATTCAATAAGAATTTGCTCAACGCCACCAATGAGTTCCAAATCGTGGTGACCGACTCAGCACGCCTGAGCGGACTCCCCGCATCGAGCGTGGCCCAAGCCAAGGAGGCTGCCAACGAGCGCGGCGTCGAGGGATGGGTTTTCACTCTCCACGCCCCCAGTCGCTTGCCTCTGCTGCAATATGCCGATGACCGCGACCTGCGCCAGCAGATGTACGAGGGCTACACCACCTTGACATCCTCAGGCCAATACTGCAACTATCCGGTGATCAACCAGATCCTGAAGGCTCGCGCAAAGAAAGCCGCTCTGCTGGGCTATGACAACTTTGGCAGCCTGATGACCGACAAGGTGATGGCCAAGACAGTCGACAATGCTGAGAACCTGCTGATGCAAATATGGCCGGCAGCCGTAAATCGCATTGGCGAAGAGGTGAAGGAAATGCAGGCCCTGGCCAATGCCGAAGGCGGCAACTTCAAGATTGCTCCCTGGGACTACTATTACTATGCCGAAAAGGTGCGCAAGAAGAAATACGACCTTGACGAAGCCGAGGTGCGCCAGTATTTCGCTGTGGATTCAGTGAAGAAGGGCATTTTCACCCTGGCTGAGACCCTCTACGGCATCAAGTTCACTCCCATGGAGAACGCTCCCAAATACTACGACGAAGTGGATGTCTACGATGTGACCGATGCTAAGACTGGCGAACACATCGCAGTGTACATGACCGACTATTTCCCGCGTCCCAGCAAGCGTCAGGGCGCGTGGATGAGCGAATTCAAAGGCACCTGGAAGAATCCCGACGGATCATGGAGCCGCCCGGCAATCTACAATGTAGGCAACTTCACCAAGCCCACCGCAGAGACACCCTCGCTGCTGACTATCGACGAGGTGGAGACAACCTTCCATGAATTTGGCCACGCTCTCCAAGGCATGCTTACTACTGCTCGCTACAAAGGCATCGCCGGCACCAATGTCGACCGCGACTTTGTGGAACTTCCCTCGCAAATCAATGAGCACTGGGCATTCCAGCCTGAACTGCTGGCTCAGTACGCCAACCATTGGCAGACCGGCGAACCAATACCGGCCGAGATGGTGGCAAAATTGGAGGCAGCCAGCACCCATAACCAGGGCTTTACCACAGGCGAATTGGTAGGAGCCGCACTGCTTGACCTCGAATACAGCAAGCTCAACCCCACCGAAGATGTTGACATCGAGGCCTTTGAGAAGAAGATTGCCCAGCAGCTGAAGATGCCAGCCGAACTCACCTATCGCTACCGCTCACCTTATTTCAAGCACATCTTCGGCAGCGACGAATATGCAGCCGGCTATTACACCTACCTCTGGGCCGAGGTGCTCGATACCGATGCTTTCGAGCTCTTCCAGGAGCGCGGCGTGTTTGATCCCGTCACAGCGCAAAGCTACAAGGAGAACATTCTGCAGCCGGGCGACAGCGAAGATCCGATGGTGCTCTTTGTCAAATTCCGTGGCCATGAGCCCACAGTCGACGCCCTGCTCCGCAGCAGAGGACTGAAATAATGAATAATGAATAATGAATAATGGGCTGCCGCACAGGATAGCGGCAGCCCATTATTCATTATTAATTATTCAATTATTCATTAACATTTAGTGTGCAAATGCTTACGCGGTTCCAGCTTTCCTCCTTGAACATGTGGCCGATGCCTTCGCCTTCGGCAGTGATGCGGTCAGCAGCAATCTTGTACTTGTTGATAAGCATAGTCTTGACTGCGTTGGCTCGATTCTGAGCAAGCTTGATGTTGAAGTCGAGATTGCCATCTTGCGAGGCATAGCCCTTGATCACTACGGTTGACTCAGGATTGTTCTTCATGAACTCGGCGATCATTTCCACATTAGGCTGCTGGTCAGCTGTGATCACAGCGCTGCCAATCTTGAAGAATACGAAGCGCACTGAATTGAGGTACTCAGTCTCGTTGACCTCGGTAACCACGGTAGGAGTGTTGAGGCACTGCTGCAACTGGGCGTTGAGCGAACTATTCTGAGCAGCCAAGTCATTGTTGTATGCGTTGGCGCGTTCGAGTTGTCCGCGCAGATCGTTGATCTGGCCGTTAAGAGCGTCAACCTGGCTCTGGCTGTAGGGCTGCACCACATCGAATGCATGTCCGCCAATGTGGTAGATCACGCCAGCCTGCAGATTGAATGTGGCATAGTTGGCGTTGTAGCTGGCGCTTGACTGCTGAGCATGCGCGTCGCTCATGTCCCAAACGAACGATGGCGACACTGCGATCGTAAGATCGCGATTGATGTTGAAGTTAATATTCAAGCCCAGCTTTGTAGCGAAGAAGTTGTGATCGTCGATTTCGCCGCTCTGGAAGAAGTGGCCCCATCCGGCACCCACAACGGCTTCAACAGCCACCGGCCGCACATATCCCTGGTATCCGCAGAAGAGGTTGCCCAGGTCTACGGTGCCATAAGCGCCTACGTAGGAGTTGTCGAAGGCTGTAGAGCTATGGATGCGATTCTCCCAACTGGAGGTGTTGATGCCGAACTGTCCCTCCACGCCGGCTCCGAACACGGGAGTAATCTGCTTGTTGAGGCTGAGACCAATCAACGGACGCATTGATCCGAAAAATGCTTGTCCGTGAAGAGGCGTCGTTACGCCACCATGAACTCCTATCGACCAATTGTCGCTGAATTTCGGAGTTTCGATTGCTTGAGCGGCTGCCGTAAGTCCCCCGGCCACCAGTGCCGCCAGTAGAAACATCTTTTTCATACTTCTAAAAAAGGTTTAAGTTTGTTCTGAAAAGGTTATCTGTTAGTTGTGTGTTTGGTGTGTTAGTTGTTGCGTTTAAAATAAAAACAATGGCAAAATTTTAATGTTCAGGGCATTCGTCTGCAAAGTATGGCAATAAATGTTAATTGATGTGGCATGAAAAGCGGTGTGCCTTAGCGCAGGAGCGCTGGCACACCGCAGGTATGAATGGGTGATATTGTCAGTTACCGAAGCTGAGGGTGGTGAAGAAGCGGTTGGTGCCGTTGGCAGCCACGCCTCCATTGAATGTGAGCTGCACATAGGCTCCGTTGGCGCCCCACCATGTGGTCTGCACTCCGCCTCCCGAGAGGGGCACGTTGCTTACAGGGGCTCCGTAGGCGCGGTAGAGTTGATTGTAAGCCAGATTGTAACGCTCCATGTCGTAATAGGGAGTGGAGTAGAAGAATTCCGATCCTATCAGGCCGCCTCCCGCGCCATAATAGAGCGTGGCATTAGGCCACAGGAGATTGAGCTGCATGGCATTTGCCACATAGATGGCGTCATCGCCATACCCGGTCACATCGTAGCCCCGATTGATCAGGCTGTTGAGGGTGATGTTGAGGGCAGTGCCGATAGTAATGCCCAAGATGGTGCTGATGACTGGGCCTCCTCCGCGATATACCCAGCCGACAGGATGGATAGGCCTGCGATAGGGAACAGGAGGTGGAAGCAGCGGGCGTGGCGGTCGGCCAAAATGGATGTTATGACCCGGGTGGGGACCCGAGTTGCCGAAATGCCAGCCATTATTTCCGGGATGCTGATTTCCGGGATGCTGGTTGCCCGGACCCATATTCCCGGGTCGCTGGTTGCCATTGTTGCCCCAACCCTGGTTGTTGCCGCCATGGTTGCCATTGTTGCCCCAACCCTGGTTGTTGCCGCCATGGTTGCCATTGTTGCCGCCATTGCCGGGCTGCACATTGCCGCCATTGTTGCCGCCATTGCCGCCATTGTTGCCCCAGCCGCCATTTCCGGGCCGCTGATTGCCAATGTTGCCACCCTGATTGTTGCCTCCATGGTTTCCATTGTTGCCGCCATGGTTGCCGCCATTGATCGGGCTTATTGTCGGGGAGCTGCCGCCATTGCCGGGGCGTGCGTTGCCAGGCACTTGCTGCAAGTTCTGATTGCCAAAATTATGTTGCTGCTGTTGCTTCTGCTGCTGCTTGATTTGCTGTTGCTGTTGCTTCTGCTGCTTTTGTTGCTGCTTTACTTGCTGTTGCTTCTGCTGCTGCTTGATTTGCTGTTGCTGTTGCTTCTGCTGCTTTTGTTGCTGCTTTACTTGCTGTTGCTGGCGCTGAGGCTGTTGCTGGCGTTGCTGCTGTTGGCGTTGCTGCTGGGGTCTTTGCTGTTGCTGCTGGCGCTGCTGATTGCCATGCTGCTGGTTTCCGCGCTGCTGATGTTGCTGCTGGGTGCGTTGCGGCTGTTGCTGATTGTCGTTGCGGCCGCGAGCCTCTATTGCGGGACAAGAAAGCATTCCGCAAAGCAGGGCTATGGATAATGTTTTGATCAATGGTCGCATATCAATTAATGGGTTATAGAGTTAGTAAACGGGTAAGCCTTATTGGGGGCAGGCTTAAAAATTTTTCTTTTATATATTAGAGTTCCGAAAAGGGCAAAAAGTTTAGCATCCTTCCCAAAATTCAAAAATTTTTAATATGCGGAAGACCGATATGCGATTTTTTTCATTCTTTTTGTAAATATTATAGAAAAGATACAAGAATTTATGACTAACTTTGCAGAGAAAATGCATACGACACCGATTAACAATACAGATATGAAAACCGTAGACCGCATCATTGCCGAAAAACTACTCAAAATCCGCGCTATCATCCTACAGCCCGCCAATCCCTTCACCTGGGCATCAGGCTGGAATTCCCCGATCTACACCGACAACCGCAAGACCCTCTCGTATCCCGACATCCGCTCATTCATCAAGGTTGAGCTTTGCCGCATGATCCTTGAGCACTTCGGACGCCCGGATGCAATCGCAGGCGTAGCCACCGGAGCCATTGCCCAAGGCGCCCTCGTAAGCGATACCTTAGGCCTTCCCTACGTGTACATCCGTTCTACCCCCAAAGATCATGGATTGGAGAACTTGATCGAAGGCAATCTTATCCCCGGTCAGAAGGTAGTGGTGATCGAAGATCTGATCAGCACCGGCAAATCGTCGCTCAAGGCTGTAGAGGCCGTGAGAGCAGCAGGCTGCGAAGTGGTAGGCATGGCCGCCATTTTCACCTATGGGTTCCCGGTAGCAGAAAAGGCATTCAAAAATGCTGGCGTTGAGCTCCTCACTCTCAGCAATTACAATGCGATGCTCGAAGCAGCCCTCGAAAGCAATTACATCAGCGACGGAGATGTGGCCACTCTCAAAGAATGGCGCAAGGATCCGGCCAATTGGACTCCTACCCCCACCGCAATCTAACTCACGACAAATCTCCAATAGCATAGTCATGGCCAAATATTCTGGAAAGACATTCACTGTGCCGCGTTCGGCTCAGGACATAAGCGACAAGTTTTCGGATCTCACCCAACTGCGCGCATTAGCCGACAAGCTCCCCGAGGATCAGAAGGCAAAGCTTGAAAATGTGGAATTCACCCAGGACAGCATCAAGTTTCCTGCACCTCAATTGGGCAATGTCACTTTCCGTGTGACTGAGCGCACTCCGCAGCAGGTGGTGATGAATGCCGAGGGCACCCCGATACCCCTGGAACTCAAAGTGGATCTTAAGGAAAAGGATCCGGAGAGCACCGCTGTGACCTGCATGGTCGAGGTTGAGATACCCGCCATGCTGCGCGCGTTTGTGGGCCCGCATCTCCAGAAGGCTGTCGACTCCCTGAGCGAGGTAATCGCCAAGGCAATCTCATAATTTGGGCAATCCTCGCCCTTTTAGTCATAATCAATAGGCATGCATTAGGAAAATAATGTCATGCCTATTGTCGTTATTATAAGGTACAGAGCAATTACTTGATTTTTATGAAAAATATTATCAAACCTTTATCCATCGCGTGCGCATTGCTGCTTCTGGCCAGTTGCCACCACATCGACGACGACCGCATACCTGTGATGCCCGTATACATTCCCTTTGCCTCGGTGGGCGTGTGGGACTTGTACGGAGTCTCGGGAGCCGGCCAGTATCGCTACTTCATCAAGAGCGAGAAGAAACCGGCCAATTATTCCTACACCGCCACATCAGCCACAGGTTTTGGCGGAGTGCTCCTGATAAGCGACATTTTCAGTCAGCCCGTAGCCTATGACTTGGCATGCCCGGTGGAATGCAAGGCTACCACCCGCATAGCGGTCGACAGCGAAGAGATGATAGCCCGCTGTCCGGTCTGCGGCAGCACCTACGACGTGGTCACCAATTACGGCTATCCCCTGTCGGGCCCGGCAGCCGAAAGGGGCTATGGCTTGCAGCGCTACAATGTAAGCCCGGCCACAGGCACCACCTATATGGTCATAACCCGATAAAAAGGTGTAACATCACATTTGCAAATAACACGTATATTTACAGTGCGTTTTCACATTCGCAAACATTAAAATTAAGGTTGAAATTAAATTTTAGCCAAAATTAACTTGTGTTTTAATAAAATTCAGTTTAAATTTACGAATATTTATTAACCAATCGCACCTAACTAATCTTACTTGTGATTTCGGAAGCTACAGAGGTGGCTTGGCTGACCAAAACTCAGCATAACCAGAATCAATTTTCATCAATATACGTTGTTATATGAATAAAAAACTAATTTTTGCGGCCTCATTGTTGCTGGCATGCGGATATCCCGCTGTGCAAGGCTTCACGGCCCAGGCCCAAACCAATCAGTCGCAAGGCACCGTGACGGGCGTCCTGACCGACGAGTCGGGCGAACCCATCGTGGGCGCCATGGTGGAGAACAAAGCCACAAAGGCAAAGGTATTGACGGATGTCGAAGGTCGATACACCATCAAGGCCAATCCTGGTGATGTGCTCTCTTTCTCATCAGTGGGTATGGCGCCCGTAGATAAGAAAGTGAGCGGACGCACCCTCAATGTGATTCTTACAGCCAATGAGAATCAGCTGGAAGAAGTAGTGGTAACCGCGCTGGGTATCAAGAAGGACCGCAAAGCCCTCGGCTATTCAGTGTCGGAGATGAGCTCGGCAGAAATTTTGGAGAACAAGAGCCCGAACGTGGTCAACGCCATGGCAGGCAAGATTCCTGGCGTAAATGTGACCCAGTACAGTGGCGCTGCCGGCGCTGGTGCTAACATCACCATCCGCGGTGGTAACTCTTCGGCTGAAGGTCGCGAGAACCAACCCCTCTTCGTAGTCGACGGAATCATTTACGATAACTCAACCACGGTTATAGGTAACTCGGGCACCGACGGTATGACCCGCAGCAACACTACCTACTCCAACCGTGTGATGGATATCAACCCCTCGGATATCGAATCGATGTCAGTGCTGAAAGGCGCTGCCGCTGCCGCCCTTTATGGTAGCCGCGCTGCCGACGGTGTGGTAATCATCACCACCAAGAAAGGCGCTGAAGGATCTGTGAAGGTGGACTTCTCAAGCAAGTTCACAACATCCTGGGCCAACAAGCTGCCAGAAGCACAGACCGTATTTGGCCGTGGATCGTATAGCAACAATGGCGTGCTGACCGATCAGACCTATTCGTCATGGGGCGAAGCAATCCCCGCCGGCACAGCCATCTACAACAATATTGACAATTTCTTCGAGAACGGAAGCGTATGGGACAACACCATCAGCATCTCTGGTGGCAGCAAGACCGGAAGCTTCTTCCTCTCAGCTTCTAACTACAACCAGGGCGGTATCGTGCCGAAGACCGATTACGACAAGAGCACATTCCGCTTCAACGGCGAGCAAAAGTACGGCCGCTTGACCGTAGGCGCCAACACCAGCTATTCGGTGGCCACAACCCACAAGACCCTTACTTCGGGCGGTCTCTATGATGGCGGCGGCAACGGTGCCATGACTGGCCTCTACAGCTGGCCTGTGACTGAGGATGTATCCCACTATCTGACAGAGAGCGGACAGAAGTATCGCCTGTTCGAAGGCGTATGGTCGCTTGCAGATGATAAGGAGAATCCTTACTGGATTGTTAACAAGGACAAGATCAGGGATAAGACATCGCGTTTCACCGGATCATTGAGTGTGACATTTGACATCACCGACTGGTGGAACTTGGTATTCCGCATAGGTACCGATGATTACACCACCAACGCTTACAACTACATCGCTCCCGGATCAGTAGTGAAAGAGCTTTATCAGAATGGTCGTCTCTCAAAGAGCAACTATCGCTATCAGTACACCACTACCAATGTCATGACATCGATCAATAAGAACCTTGGCGATTTCAATGTCGGCGGTTTGGTAGGTACAACCACTGAAAGCACAAAGCGCTACAATATCACCGAATGGGGTTACAATTTCGTAGCCGATGGCACTGTCAGCTTCGCTAACATTTCCAATGACAACAAGTTCTTCACCGAGTCAACCACTCGCAAGCGCTTGGTAGGCGTGTACGGCGAAATTCGCGCTGACTGGAAAAACACCATCTTCTTGAGTGCAACCGCCCGCAACGACTGGTCTTCGACTCTGCCTAAGGACAATCGCTCATACTTCTATCCTTCGGTAAGCGGTTCGATCGTGTTCACACAGTTCCTGCAGGATCGCGGCCTGATGGGCAATGATATCTTCACTTTTGGTAAGATCCGCGCATCTTGGGCAAAGGTTGGTAAGGATGCTGATCCCTATGCAACCCTCACCTACACCGAGAGTCCTATCAAGTACGGCAGCTTCACCGGCATTGGCAACAAGTACACTCACGGCAATCCTTATCTGAAGCCTGAGATCCAGAAGTCATGGGAAATCGGCGCTGAATTGAAATTCTTCAACGGCCGCTTAGGCTTGGATTACACCTACTACCATTCAAAGACCTCCAACCAGATCGCTTCGCCGCGTCTGTCGAATGCCAACGGCTACATCATGACTTCGATCAACTCTGGTTCGGTTATCAACAAGGGTATGGAAATCGCCATCACTGGCCGTCCGATCGTCAACAAGGACTTCTTCTGGGAAATCACACTTAACACCTCATACAACAAGGGTCGCCTTGGCGAATTCCTCGAGGGCGTGGCAATGTTCTATCCCACCGATGCTCAGTTTGGCACAGTGCGCGCTGCATCAATTCCTGATGGCGGCTATTTCTACGGCTTGACAGGCTATGTATGGGATACCGACGAAAATGGCAACTATCTGGTTGACCCCAGCACTGGCCTTTACAAGATTTCTGACTCACAGAATGTAATCCTTGGCAACCGCGAGCCCAAACTCATCGGCGGTCTCACCAACACATTCAACTGGAAGGGCTTCGAGCTGTCGTTCATGTTTGACTTCCGCATCAAGGGTCTCGTATACAACGGCACCGACTACTACATGACATCAGTTGGTCTGAGCGAGCGCACACTGCTCAACAACCGCGAGTCAGTCACCGTGAAGGGCGTGAATTCAAAGACTGGCGAACCCTATGAGCAGACCTACAAAGTGGGCGAAACCTACAACTTGGGTGGCACCAACTACGCTGGCTCAGCCATGATCCAGAAATATTGGAGCAACTATTGCAACAATTCCAACAACTTCATCCAGGACGTAAGCTGGCTCAAGCTGCGCTACATCAGCCTGACCTACGACTTCACTCCTCTAATCAAGAACAAGCAAAAGGTAATCAAGGGCCTCTCAGCTACTGCTACCGGATCTAACCTCTTCACCTGGACCAACTATAAGGGCATGGATCCTGAGGTCAGCACAGCAGGCGGTACAGGCGGTTCGGGCGCTACCGGCATCGACTATTGCAGCGTGCCCGCTATCTCGAGCTTCACATTTGGTGTGAATATCACTTTCTAACCACTAAACTCAAGAAATCATGAAACTATATAAATATCTCACGCTTGCGTGCGTGCTTTCGCTGGGTATGGTGTCATGCGACGATTATCTGAATGTCAATACTGACCCTGACAACCCCAACAACGAGAGCATCTCAGCCGCCAACCGTCTGCCATGGATACAGAAATTCTATCAGTATTCTGATGGCGTAACCAATATGCGCACCTCATGCATTGCTGGTGTATACTACAGCAACAATGGCAACAACAACGCGCTCTCAGTGACCTGGGATTGCCAGCCCGGTTCCACCACGACTTCGTACCAGACATGGTTCGTAGGCGCATACTCAAATATCGATGACATGTACAATGCCGCTATGCGTGATGGCTGCTACCATTATGCTGGCGTAGCCGATGTGATCAAGGTCATGGGCTTCATGACAATGGTTGACCTCTACGGCGAAGTGCCTTACACCGAGGCTAACCCTGACAACACATCGCCTGCTTACGACGATGGCAAGTTCATCTACAATGCCTGCTTGGATCTGCTCGACGAGGCTATCGAGCTTTTCAGCCGTCAGCAAGAGAGTGGCGCTACCACTCTGGCATCTGGCGACATGTGGCTTGGCGGCGATGTCGACAAGTGGATCAAGGTGTGCTATGGCCTGAAGGCTCGCTATCTGCTGCGCGTATCGAAGAAGTCAGACCTCTTCAATGCTGACGAAATCCTCAATTGCCTGGCCAAGGGCCCGCAGAGCAACAGCGACAACATGTACGGCAAGTGCTACAATACATCATCCGACGACACTGACTACCTTTGGGGCGACCCCATCATGACCAACGGCAACTGGGACTACGTAGGCTACGGCTCCAACCAGCGCATTTCAAAGTACTACAAGGATCTGCTGGTCAATATGCGCGGCGCAGGCGTGGTCGATCCTCGCATGTCGAAGATTGTGCCTGCTACTATGGGCAACCTTACTGTTAGCCAGATGGGCAAAGTCGAGTCATACGACTGGGTGCGCTCTGAAGGCGTGGACATCTATGGCGATTGTGAGCGTCTGTTGGCTGGTGCTACATCAATCACTACTCCTACATATGCTACCGCAGACAAAGCCATCACTTATTCAATCAAAGACACCGAGGCATTTGACAAATTTGTATCTGATTTCCAAAAGATAGGTTACAAAGAAGTTGCCAGCAAGGATGATCTTTCAGGCAAGACTTATGCTGTGGACGGCACCAACATCATTGTCAACTATCCCGTAGGCTCTATTTATGTCAACAGCTCCAATTATGTCTATGCAGGCGACACCATCTATGTGAACATGCGCAGCAATGCACTGATGGTCAACAATTTTGGTCAAGCCGCTACTGATACTTACTGGTATCCCGACCAGGCTACCTTCAATGCTGGCGCAGTGCTGTCGACAGGCTCATTCCAGGTGCGTCCGGTTTCTGACCAGGATCTCCTGACCTACCATGAGATGTGCTTCATCAAGGCTGAGGTTTACATGCGAAAGGGCCAGACCGCACAGGCCCTGCAGGCTTATCAGGATGGCATCCGCGCACATATCGATCGCATGCAGACCAAGCTCAACGAATGGAAGGCTTCGGGCTATGACAATCCCGACATGATGCCTATGGATGAGAATGACATCGCCAACTACATGGCCAGCGCAGCTGTATGCCAAAGCGCAGGTGAGCTCACCATGAGCGACATCATGCTGCAAAAGTATGTGGCCATGGGCTGCAGCAACGAAAACTGGGTTGACATGCGCCGCTTCAACTTCAGCGCAGGCAATGTTGGCAGCTTTGGCGTAGTTTATCCCGGCTACGACCGCACCAAGCTGTTTGCTGGCGGCTCCAAGCTCCCTGGCTCGGATCCTACAAATGTGCAGTACTGGATCCGTCGCTGGCGCATGCCTGCTACCCTGGAAATCGCTTACAACGAAAACCACGTAGTGGAGGCTAATGCCAACGCTCTTCAGACATGGGTATGGTCAATCCCAGTATGGTGGGATTGCACCAGCGATTCCGAATATTACGGATTCATCCAATAATCCAGAGTGAATACAAGAAAATGCCCCAGGGAGGAGGTCCCTGGGGCATTTTCTTGTATTCACTCTAATTTAGGTATTGGGCGATGTAGGGGAGAAGCCAGGCGGCGTAGCGTTGGAATCCCAAATCAGTGAAATGCACGCGGTCGACTGTGCCCTCCCAGTCCTCTCCGCTGCCAGTGCCCGGCGATAGCAATATTGAATTGGCATCCTCGACCAAGGCATACTGTGCTCGAAGCTCTTGATTAAGAGCCGTGAGGTCATTGTAAACTGTGGGATCAAAATTGCAGTGGGAGAACATTGGATTCTCAATCACGATGATCGGAGTGGCAGGATGCGCCTCGCGAAGGATATTGAAGAAAGGTACGAATCTTTCGCGCACGATTGTGGTGTCGCAATTAGGCATGCAGTCGATTATGAAGACCGAAGCATCGACCTGAGCCATCAGCAGCGCCAGGGGCAGGTCCAGCTTGCCATTGCCGCTGAATCCGAGATTGATCACCTCGCGATCCAGATCGCGGGCCAATATGCTGGTATGCGCCATTCCGGGCCGATTGGCGCAACCGCCTTGGGTGATGCTGGTGCCATAATACACCACAGGCTTCTCGCGCACAGGACTCTCCAAGCGGGGATTGCTCAGTTCGAAGAGGGAGTCTATGCCGATGTCGAGAGCCGTCACGCCATCGTAGAGAGGAAGATTTAGCATGTATTCACGCCACGTAGGCACCATATTCTCCACCAAAGTCGCGGAGCCCTGGCCGTCGCGATTGGGAGCCGCAGAGTTGACAAATCGCCATCCCTGATCGCCCAGGCAATACAGGTCCACGCCCTTGATGCCGCGATCTGTCATGTGATTCATGTGGAAATTGTTGAGCACATCCCACCTGACACAAATCTTAGGAGAGTTGGAGGCAAAGCGCAGTGAAAGCCCCGCGGTGTTTTTGCCCAGGTCCCACAACTGCTCGCGCACCTGAGGCTTAAGGCTGGCGGGCAGGCGCTCGTAGCGCGTTTCGGTAGAGTCGTTGACTTTCCCATAGAGGGCGAGAGTGTCAGCGCTGTGCCAGGTTACCTGGCACCACGCAGATGCGCAGCACGAGGCTGCGATCGCAAAGACAGCAAATAGTTTCTTCATCCTAATCAAATATTTGGGTCCCCGTCACCGCTCACTTTCCGGTGACTATGTTGCGTAAGAGGTTGAGTTTGTTGAGGGCTTCCATCGGGGTGAGATTGTCTATGTCGAGATGCATGATTTCATCGCGTATCTGACCCAGCACCGGATCGTCGAGCTGGAACAGGCGCAATTGCACGCCATCGTCGGCCGTGGCTGCGTCGATCTTGATTTCATCGCGGGTGTTAGCCTTTTCCAATTGCTGGAGCACATCCTCGGCGCGCTTCACGATCGAGGCTGGCATGCCTGCCAACTTGGCCACATGTATGCCGAAACTGTGCTCGCTCCCTCCCGGTGCCAGTTTGCGCAAGAACACTACCTTGCCGTCGATTTCCTTGACCGAGACATTGGCATTGTGAATGCGCTTGAATGACTTGGCCATCTCGTTGAGTTCATGATAGTGGGTGGCGAAAAGGGTCTTGGGATGGATGCCGCACCATTCGTGGATATGCTCCACGATAGCCCAGGCTATGGATATGCCGTCGTAGGTGCTGGTGCCTCGGCCCAATTCGTCGAAAAGGATCAGCGAGCGCTGACTCATGTTGTTGAGGATTGAGGCAGCCTCGTTCATTTCCACCATGAATGTGCTTTCGCCCAAGGAAATGTTGTCGCTGGCTCCCACGCGGGTGAAGATCTTGTCGACAATGCCGATTTTGGCGCTTTCTGCCGCTACAAAGGAGCCCATCTGGGCCAGTATCACATTGAGGGCCGTTTGGCGCAGCAGGGCCGATTTGCCGCTCATATTCGGGCCGGTGATCATCAGCACCTGGGTGCTCTCGTTGTTGAGTTTTACGGTATTTGAAATGTAAGGCTCGCCGGCTGGGAGCTGCTTTTCGATCACGGGATGGCGCGCCTCCACCAGGATCAGGTCGAGCGAGTCGTCAACTTCAGGCCGATTGTATTTGTTCTCTATGGCCACTCGGGTGAAGGAGTTGAGGCAGTCGAGCCGGGCCAACAGATGGGAATTCTGCTGCATGGCCGGTATGTATTTTGCCATTTCTTTCAGCAGGGCAGCATATATCTCATTTTCGAGGGCCAGGATGCGCTCTTCGGCGCCCATTATTTTCTCTTCATAGTCCTTAAGTTCCTGAGTGATGTATCGCTCGGCATTCACCAGAGTCTGCTTGCGAATCCATTCTGGGGGCACCTTGGCCTTGTGGGTGTTGGTGACCTCGATGTAGTAGCCGAAAATGTTGTTGTAGCCCACTTTGAGCGAGGGTATGTTGGTGAGTTGCTGCTCACGAGCCTGCAGTTTCTGCAGATAGCCTTTGTTGTCGTTGTGGAGCTCTCGCAATTCGTCGAGCTCGGCGTTTACGCCGCTCTGGATGGCTCCGCCGTTGTTGCGATTGATGTCGCTCGGAGCGTCGTTGCATATTTCGCGGACTATGCGCTGGCGCAAAGGCTCGCAATTGTCGATCATCTGGCCAATCTTCTGCAGTACGGGGAGGTCGGCCTCCAGGCAGATCTTTTTGATAGGCTGTATGGCTTCCAAGGCCATGCGCACCTGCACGGCTTCGCGCGGTGTGAGCCTCTGCGAGGATATTTTGCCCACCAGGCGCTCGAGGTCGCCAATGGCCGAAAGGCGGCTTTTGATTTCTTCGCGCTCGTCGGGATGGCGGAAGAAATACTCTACGACATCAAGGCGTTCGTTAATGGCCTTAGCGTTTTTCAGGGGGAACATCATCCATCTGCGCAGCAAGCGTGCGCCCATCGGGCATACTGTCTTGTCGATGACGCTCAGCAGGCTGATGCCATCTTCGGCCATGGGAGCAAGCAGCTCGAGATTGCGGATGGTGAACTTGTCGAGGCGCACGTATCGGTCAGCTTCGATGCGAGCTATGCGTGTGATATGGCTGGTCTGAGTGTGCTGGGTGATGTCGAGGTAGTAGAGGATGGCTCCGGCGGCAATGATGGCTCGGTCCATCTTGTCCACTCCAAAGCCCTTGAGATTCTTGGTCTCAAATTGCTTGAGCAGCCTCTCCATGGCGGCATCTGCGGTGAATATCCAGTCGTCGAGATCGAATGTCAGGTAATGCTGGCTGAGCTCGGATTCAATGCGGGGCTTGTTGCCGTGCTCGATCAGGAGTTCTTTGGGTGCAAAGCTTGAAAGTAACTTGTCTACTTGCTCCACGGTGCCTTCTCCTACCAGGAACTCGCCTGTGCTGATGTCGAGGAGAGCAAGGCCGGCAAAGCCCTTGTCGAGGTGCAGAGCAGCCAGGAAGTTGTTCTCCTTGTGGTTGAGCACATTGTCGTTCATGGCCACGCCGGGGGTCACAAGCTCGGTGATGCCGCGCTTTACGAGCTTTTTGGTAAGTTTCGGATCTTCGAGTTGCTCGCAGATGGCCACGCGTTTGCCGGCTCTTACCAGTTTGGGCAGGTAGCTGTCGAGGGCATGGTGGGGGAAGCCGGCCAGTTCCACATATTGCGCGGCGCCATTTGCGCGGCGGGTGAGGGTAATTCCCAGGATTTCAGAAGCGGCGATGGCATCGTCGCTGAATGTTTCATAAAAGTCTCCCACGCGGAAAAGCAATATGGCATCGGGATGCTTTTTCTTCATCTCGATGTATTGCCGCATCAGGGGAGTCTCAACTATCTTTTTTGCCACAAGCGAATGAATTATCAGATTAGAGTGTAAAGGTAGCAATTTTTTTTGACTTTTCCCTGATTTTAACTGAAATCAACTTTTTAATGCTAAATTAACTATAATAAGCAAAACTTTTTAAGCCAATTATTTGTTTATGAATAAAAATTGTCGTAAATTGCAACCTGAAACAAAAAGTGACCTTTATGTATTGGGTTGGCAATCCAACACCATAAAAAACTAAAGCAACCAACTCAGAGACCAACATTCGAATAACCACCTTACTTTGCCATTTGTATGAACTATTCTTATCTCTTTCTGGCCGATGGTTTCGAGGAAATCGAGGCCCTTAGCACCATTGACATCATGCGCAGAGCAGGCATGCAGGTCAGCACTGTGTCAATCAATGACACTGCTGTTGTGACCGGCGCTCACGGCATTGCCGTGGAAGCAGACTGCATATGGACTGAAGTGCTTAATTTCAACAATGCCGACTGGCTGATTTGCCCCGGAGGTATGCCCGGCGCCACCAATTTAGCCCAATTCGAACCTCTTTGCGAACTCCTTCAGGCCCATGCCGCTGATGGAGGCAACATCGCAGCCATATGCGCCGCTCCCGCAGTGGTGCTCGCCCCACTGGGCATCCTCAACAAGAAAGACGCCACCTGCTATCCCGGCTTCGAAGCCCAGGCTCGCCAGTATGGCGCCAAGATGCACGACGCTCCCGTGATAGTCGACGGCAACATCGTGACCGGCAATGGCCCGGCATCCGCCATGCGCTTTGCGCTTACCATAGTGCACCAGGCATGCGGCGAGGCCAAGGCTCAAGAAATAGGCTCAGGATTGCTTTTCTATCCTAAGCAGATGAATTTCTACTTCTGATTTCAAAAATATCAAAATAACAACCCCAACACTTAACTAAAGGCGATGTTACCTGTGAAGGCAACATCGCCTGCTCTTTTTTTCAGGCTCTTATAACCGTAGTTTAGAGCACGGCCGAGACCTCCTTGAAGGCATAGGTATGGAAAGTGCCTCCGGCTGTGGCCAGGGTGAGATGGCCGGTAGGCGCCACAGCGGCTATGCGGGCATCGAAATCGGTGCCTGTGATGTTGTCGCGATAAGGCCAATAGCCTTCTCCGCGCCACATCATGAAGCGGTAGCGGGCTGCCAGGGTAGTGGGCTCTGGATCGTTTTCGTAGGCATCGAAATCGCTCACTATCTGTGTCACCAGATATTCCAAGAGGTCGTCGAGATCATATTCTCGGCCTGTAATCTGCGCCATCGATATGGGATTGGGAGCATCGGACACGAAATTGTCCTGGTTGACATTGATGCCAATTCCTATTATCGACTGCGATATGGCTGGTCCGCTAAGGGTGTTTTCTATCAGGATGCCGCATATCTTGTGGTCCCGGAAATAGATGTCGTTGGGCCATTTGATATGCACCTCGTTGGAGCCTAATTGTGCTCGAAGCACCTTGACCACGGCTATCGACACGATTTGCAAAAGTTCAAACTGGTGCGAAGCCACGATCGTGGTGGGGCGCAAGAGCACCGAGAAGGTAAGATTCTTCCCGGGTTCTGACTCCCATTTGTTGCCTCTCTGGCCTCGGCCCGAGGTCTGGGAATGAGCGGCTAAGGCAGTGCCGTGCTCAAATTTTTTTGCCGATGCTGCGAGCAGCGTGTTGGTCGACTCGGCAAAGTCGACATAGACGATAGTACACATAGCATTAGATGAGTTTTGGAAATGATGAGCAAGATGAATACTTCATAAAAATGGTTGTTAGGCCCCTGATATTCTATCTCCCCCCTGTCAGATGGGAAAAATTGATATCGTGGTTGGAGTCAATTGGTTATGGTAATATCACGAGAATTGTCAGCGTTTACGGTGACGTCGACTCTGACTGTGTCATCGGGCAGGATGTCCTGAATGCGTTCTGGCCATTCCAGCAAGCAGAGAGCGCCGGAATCAAAATAGTCCTCCACGCCTATGTCAAAGGCCTCTTCAAGATTCTTGAGGCGATACAGGTCAAAGTGGTATATGAGTTCGGCGGTGGTCGAAGAGCGGTATTCGTTGATCAGAGAGAAGGTGGGCGACGAGATTTCGTCCTCTTCTACTCCTAAGGCGTGGCATAACTCTGAGATAAGAGTGGTCTTGCCAGCCCCCATTTCGCCATAGAAGGCGTAGACTGTGGCATCGCCCATAAGTTCCACTATTTTCCGAGCTGCCTGGGGCAATTCTTCAAGAGAAGATACATGGATCGTTGTAGTCATATCTATTGTTTTGGCGTAAGGGTTACGATTGGCACCAGCATTTCCTCCAGGGATATGCCTCCATGCTGGAATGTGCCGGTGTAATACTGCACGTAATAATTGTAATTGTTGGGATATGCGAAGAAGTCCTCGCCAGTGGCGAAGATGTAGGTCGAGGAAAGGTTGGGCGAGGGCAGACCGAAAGCCTCCGGCTTCTTGATGTCGTAGACTTGCCGCTGCGGGTAATTGAGATTCTTGCCTACCTTGTAGCGCAGATTGGTGTTGGTGTTCTTGTCGCCTACCACCTTGATGGGATTCTCCACACGTATGGTGCCGTGGTCGGTCGTCATCACGATTTTGTGGCCTCGCTCGCCGATGCGCTTTAGCAGCTCGAGTATGGGGGTATGGCGGAACCATGACTCCGTAATCGAGCGGTAAGCGGCATTGGTGGAGGCGAGTTCGCGTATCATCTTGGATTCAGTGCGGGCATGCGAAAGCATGTCGATGAAGTTCACCACAATCACATTGAGGGCATTGTCCTCAAGTCGCGAGAAGTCGCGCAGGAGTTTTTCGCATGCCGTAGAGTCGTTGAGCTTGTTGTATGAGAACTTGCACTGGCGCCGATAGCGCTCGAATAGGGTGGCTATCAGGGGCGACTCATTGAGATTCTTGCCTTCTTCGGAGTCCTCGTCGACCCAGAGGTCGGGAAACATCTTGGCAATCTGGATGGGCATGAGGCCGGAGAATATAGCATTGCGGGCGTATTGCGTGGCTGTAGGCAAGATGGCTGTATAGAGTTCTTCCTCGAATGAAAAAGCGTCGACAAGCAGGGGCTTGATCGTGCGCCACTGGTCAAGGCGGAAGTTGTCGATCACCACCAGGAACACTTTCTCTCCCTTGTCCAGGAGGGGGAAAATCCTCTTGGGCATAAGCTGGGGCGACATCAGGGGAGCGCCTTCTTTGATGCCCTGGGAGGATACCCAGTCTTCGTAATTGCGCTTGATGAATTTGGAGAACTCATGGTTGGCTTCGTTGCGCTGCATTTGCAGCATCTGGTCCATGTTGGTGTCAGTGCTGGCAAGTTCCATCTCCCAGTACACGAGCTTTGAATAGAGCTCGCGCCAGTCGTCGATCGACTGGGCGGTGTTGATCAGTGTGGAGATGTTGTTGAATTCTTGGCGATAATCGGTGCTTGCCTGCTGGCTCACCAGTTGGTCGCTATGCAGGATCTTCTTTATTGCCAGGAGGATCTGATTGGGATTGACGGGCTTTATCAGGTAGTCGGCAATCTTGTTGCCTACGGCCTGGTCCATGATGTTCTCTTCCTCGCTCTTTGTGATCATCACCACCGGGAGCTCTGGGCGTATTTGCTTGAGCTGGGCCAGGGTCTCGAGGCCGGTGAGGCCGGGCATATTTTCATCGAGAATGGCCAAGTCGATTGTGACATCCTGGGCGGCAATGTCGAGGGCGTCGCGGCCATTGTTGGCCGTGACCATTTTGTATCCCTTGTTGGTCAGGAACAAGAGATGCGGCTTCAGCAGGTCGATTTCATCGTCAGCCCAGAGTATGTTGTATTTGTTGTTGATCACTTTAGCACCAGAGGATTCTTTGTTAGGCCTACTTATTGTGAAAAATCGGGGCAGATGCAGCGGACTATATCACCCCTTACTGCAAAAGTAAGAAATAAAATCCAAATCCTATCTAAATAGACCAAAAAATTCAACATAATTAACATTTATTCACGCTCCCACCGCTTCTCTTATTCATCCAGCAGGGGATCATCCTCGCTACCTTCGGGGATTGGGTCGCCTCCCTGGGCAGGAGATGCCTGAGTAGGAGAGGCTTGGGCCGGAGTTGCCTGAGTAGGAATTGCTTGGGCCGGAGTTGCCTGCAATTCTACTTCTTCTTGACGGAGCTGCTCGGCTTCTTCAGCCTCCTGGAGAGTCTCTCTCTGTTCTGGCTGCAGCAGGTCGGCTTGCGCGTCTTCATACTCCTGTTCTTGGAGGAAGCGGAAGTAGTCGTCGAAGGTGCGGCCTTCGCGCATCATCGTGTCGAAATTGTGGCGCGAAATGGCCACGGGCCTTACCCCGTAGGGGAGCTTGAAGATTTCGCTTCCGGCCATGGTGGAGCGGTAATGATTGAGTTCCTTCTGATTGTCGAATCCGCTGATCACCAGCATGCCGAGACGGCCGAAATTCATCAATTCGAGGTCAAAATCCTTGACCACGAACGAATTGAAATTGAATCTTGCCACCTCGTAGAGGAGTGCGTTGGCCGACACGGAATCAGTGGGGAACACCATTACCAGCAGTTGTGGCGATTCCTCATCGATTTCGAAACTGGCGGCAATGCTGTCGTTGGCCCAGGCTGTGGAGTCGTTGCCAAGTCGGATGTCCCAAATCATGCCTCGCATGTTGAGTGCGCCCGATTGCAGCTCGCGACCCTGAGCCATGCCCTTAAGCCAAGCCGATGCGATTGGAGTGATGTCGGTGTTGGGGTAGCGGGCGAGCATGTCGCGCAGGGTGGTCTTGAACTCATCGGGCTTTTTCTCGGTGACATACGAGAGAGCGTCGAGGAACATGAACTTAGGCATCACCGGGCTCAGGGGATATTCCTCCATCATGGTCTCGTAAGCCTTGTGCACGGGAGCAAGCTGATTGTTGAGGTAAGCCTCGTAGGTGGCCTCGTAGAGTTCTTCCACGCGCTTGTCCTGGTTGCGAAGATTCTCGAAATAATTGGGATTCTTCAGGGCCAGCGCATAGGGCGACTCTGGGAAGTCCTCAAGGATCTTTTTTCTCCACACTTCCGCCTCAGCAGTCTTGTCCTGCCGCATCAGCATCAGGTAGATGTTGTAATAGACCTCGAGACGATAGATATTGTCGGGATAATCGGTGAGCAGACGGTTCCAGGCAGCCATTGCAGCCGGGTAGTCGTCGAGCTTGTCCTTGAGGATGAGCCCCATGTTGTAAAGCCCCTCCTGGATTATTTCATGACAATTTGCCTTTTCCTCATCGGTCATGGGGATTTGCGACAGATAGTACTCTCGCTCATGCGGATCGTTGGCGGCCGCTGTGGCTTGTGCCACGCTGTCGTTGTCTTCGGCCCCAGAGCCAGAGCCCTGATCCTGGCTTTCCTCATCTTCGCTGTCCGAGTCGAAGTCGTTGAAGTCAAATGTGTTTTTGTTGCGGCGGCGCCAGTCGTCCTCGAGTTTGCGGCTGCCCCATTTTTTTTGGAAGGCGGTTTTGCCGGCATTGCGCGTGGCGGTGTTGTAGAAGTACCATGAATTGTCGCTGTTGATGGTGAACTGTCGGGAATCGTCCTGCACATTGCTTCCGGTGGCATTCTGCTCCTCGAGGTATTTTTCGCGAGCGGCCTTTGCGGCCTCTTCCTTTTCGCGCTTCACGAGCTCGGCGATGATGCGGTCGATGACGGCAAGGCGATCCTCTTCCGACATGGCTGCCAGGCGCAGCAGGGAGTCTTGAAGGTTGACATTCTGCGAGTATACGGCCAACTCGTCGAGCACGTCGCTACGTCGCTTGAGCAGAGCGTAGTTGGGATATGTCTCTGGCAGCACGGGTACAGCGTCGGCATAGCAGGGCTGGGCTTTTTCGTAATTATGCATTTCGAAATAAAGGGTGCCCAGGGTGATCTGCGATATGGCTTTCTCTATGCCGTTGCGCGTGCTTTTCTCAGCAGCCAGTTGGTAATTCTTTATGGCATTGAGGGTGTCGCCTCGGCTCAGGTATAGATTGCCTATGGCGTAGTAGATCTGGTCGAGGTATTCTTTGTTGCGGTCGTAACGTGTCATGCGCTGCAGGGCCTTGACCTCGGGAGTGATGTCAGCGCCAGTGAACACCTCGCTTTGCTTGATGCGGGCGTTGAACTTGGTGCGGTACGACGATGATGCCGAGCCACCGGCCTTCTTATAGGCCTGGTAGGCCTTTTCTTTGTCGCCGACCTCCGAGTAGAGCTGGCCCAAAAGGAATTGGAGGCGCGTCTTTTGCGCTCCCTTGCTGCATTTTATCGCGGCGATGAGATAGGGGATTGCCTTCTCATAGTCTTTGCTCTTGATCCAGAAGTCGGCGTAGCAATGGTTGTAGAGGCTTTTGAGCTCTTTGGTGTCGAGCTGGTCGGTCTTGATGCGGGTGAGTATGAGTTCGGCCTCATAGAGCCAGTCCATGCTTACATAGCTTTGCGCCTGCCAGATTTTGGCTTCCAGCACTGTCTTGGGCAACCAGGTGAAGTGCTTCACCACATAGAAGAAAGTGGAGGCGGCGCCCAGGAAGTCGCCATTGTAGTATTGTCCTCGGCCCATCATCATCCAGGCATTGTGGAGGAATGGGTTATATTCGTCGCGCTTGAGCCAGGCTTTGTATTCGGGGTCATTCTTGCCGCTTTTGCGCTGGGGCTTTTTCTTGATCGAGCGCACCTGTATGGCTTTCTGGGCCTTTTCGATGCTGCGGTTGAAACTCCCGGTAGGCTGTGGGGCCTTGGGGTCGTTTTTGGCCTCGATGGGGTGCATCAGCACTCGCTGGGTGTAGTCGTCCTCGTATTTGTCCTCCATTGAGGCGAGGGTCTCCTTATAGTGCTTGTCGCCGTTGTAATAGATGTTGTAGCGGGTAATGAAGGCTGTGTATTGGCGGGCTGCGGCGGTGTTTTTCTTCTGCGCGTTGCATCCCGACATGACAACAGCCGCCACCGCGCACAGCAGCAGCGTCCACAGCATCTGATATCTATGGCCAAAAAACTTCACATCCTATAAACGAAAACCCTCCCAAAGTATTGTATTTTGGGTTCAAGACGAAATTTATCTATTTTGACGAGAATCAACGAGGACGAGAGGAACGAATGAACGAGAGAGACGAAAATTCGCACCCGAATCCACCGATATGGGTGCGAAATCTCGGTTTTTTGGACACATTTCGCACCCATATATGCCGATTGGGGTGCGAAATCTCGGTTTTTCGGGTACATTTCGCACCCATATCTGCCGATTGGGGTGCGAAATCTCGGTTTTTTGGGCACATTTCGCACCCAGATATGCCTATTTGGGTGCGAAATGTCGGTTTTTTGGGCACATTTCGCACCCAAATCCGAAAAAAGTTGTAACTTTGCAAGTGAAAACTCAATGCAATTAAGGCTATGATTGGAAGAGAAAACGAGAAACAAGCCCTACAGCGAGCTTTGGATTCAAAGAATTCAGAATTTGTGGCAGTATATGGGCGTCGACGAGTTGGCAAGACCTACCTTATTAAGGAATTCTTCAAGGATCGGTTTGCGTTCAAGCATACCGGGTTGGCCAATGGTAACAAAGAAGAGCAATTGCTTAACTTTAAAAATTCTCTGATTAAGGCTGGCCATCAGGATTGTCCTAAGTTGAGCAATTGGTTAGAGGCTTTCATGCAATTAGAACTTCACATCTCCTCGCTTCCCGAAGGAGAGAAAAAAGTGATTTTCATTGATGAATTGCCATGGATGGATACTCCGAAGTCCAAATTCATAATGGCAGTAGAGCAGTTTTGGAATGGATTTGCCGCCATGCGCAATGACATACTGCTTGTAGTATGTGGAAGCGCTACCAGTTGGATTATAAATAAGATAATAAATTCTCATGGCGGCCTTTATAACCGAGTCACGATGCAGATGTATTTGCGTCCGTTCACCCTTAAAGAATGTGAACTTTATATGAAATCGCGTGGCATGGGGATGGCTCGCCGGGATCTTATTACTGGCTACATGGTATTTGGCGGAATTCCTTATTACTGGTCACTGCTGGCAAAAGGCCAGAGTATGACCCAAAACATCAATACTTTATGCTATAAGCGTGGCGGAGGCCTTTCTATAGAATTTGAACGGCTCTACTCCTCTCTCTTTAGGAGACCAGAACCCTATTTGGGTATAATAGCGTCCTTGTCAGGGAAAAAGGCTGGGTTAAATCGCGAGGAAATCGCAAGAGCAACCAAAATAGGTCAGGGAGGGAAACTTACCAAGTATTTGCAAGAGCTCGAACAATGCGATTTCATACGTAAATACACCGCTTTTGGAAAAAAGAAAAAGGAGACAGTCTATCAACTGATCGACTCCTTTACGTTATTTTATTATCATTTCATGAAGGATGGGGCTACTGACCCCGAATATTGGATAAAGATACAGAACGAGCCTAAATTCAACACTTGGTCAGGTCTTGCCTTCGAAAGAGTATGCTTTCTGCATAGTGATCAGATTATAAAGAAGATAGGCATTTCGGCTCTTATCAATACCATATGTTCTTGGTATCAGCCAAATAGTCTCAGTAGCGGGAATACAGATAAGAAAAAAACGCCGGGTGTGCAAATCGATATGCTTATTGATCGAGGAGACCGACAAATTGCCCTATGTGAGATGAAGTATTATAAAACCCGGCATTCCCTCACCCAAAAGGAAGAGGATGAGATAGCCGGGAGATTAGAGGCTTTTGAGAATGCGATCAATCATGAGCGCACGGTGCGTGTAGTCATGATTACAACTCACGGCATTGTGCCAAATGAGCACAGCAGCCTGATCGATTCCGAAGTCACCATGGATGACCTGTTCGATTGATTAGCCATTTTTCGGGGCATCGGGATAGGTGATGCGAGCATGGTACATGGTCATAAGGCGGCGCACAAAAGCCTCCTTGATGGTGTTCACGTCGCGGAAGTGGAGAGGGCTCTCATTATGCAGCCCCTCGGCTATCTGGCCGTCGATGATTTTATTGACCAATTCGCGGATTGACTCCGGAGTATGCTCCTTGAGCGATCTTGAGGCAGCCTCTACCGAGTCGGCCATCATCAGCAGCGAGGCCTCGCGAGTTTGCGGATTTGGCCCCGGATACTGGAATGGCTTTGGATCCACTTTTTCGTCGGGGTGTTGCTTGCAGTAGGTATAATAGAAATATTTGGCCGTGCCCTTGCCATGATGCTGCGAGATGAAATCCTTCACCACCGCTGGCAGCCCCGCCTTGTCGGCGCGCAACAACCCGTCGCGCACATGGCCAATGATAATCTGGGCCGAACGTTCCGGTGGCAGAGTATCGTGAGGGTTCACGGTGCGCTGGTTCTCGGTGAAGAAATTCGGATTTGACATCTTGCCTATGTCATGGTAAAGAGCGCCAGCGCGCACAAGCTGTTCGTTGGCCTTGATTTTTATGGCGGCATCAGTGGCCAGATTGCTGACAGCCATAGAGTGCTGGAAAGTGCCCGGGCATTCTTGCGAAAGTTCGCGCAGCACGGGATTGTTGGTGTCGGCCAACTCGATCAATGTCACCACTGAAACGAATCCGAATGCCCTCTCCACCAGCACCATCAGGATATAAGCCATGAAAGATAAGGCAGCTGAAACGGCCAGGTACACCACCATGTTCCACTGGGTGCCCTCGATTGAGCCGTTCATCATCAGCTCGATGGCGAAATATCCCGCCTCATAGGCCAAAAGCACGAATAGCGAGGTGCGCAGCAACTGCGAACGCTGGGTGAGCTCTTTGAGCGAATATACAGCAGCCACGGCAGCTAAAAGTTCGAGCGCTATGAACTCCAATGGGAATGATATGGCTCCGGCGCATAGCATTATCAACGCCAGCGACACAAACAGAGCCACCGGCGCGTCAAAGAACACAATCATCAGCACAGGCACAATGGCATAGGGCATGATGTAAATGCCCGCATCCATCGAGGCATCGAGTATAATGCCGATAACGAAAAACAGCGTGATTGCCAAATCGATAAAAGCCATAGACCGGGTATTCTCCCACACCTCAGGCGCGCTGAAGCGCAAGAAGGCCAGCAAGGCAGAGAAGATCAGAGCCGTGTATAAGAATTGGCCAAGCCACATCAGCCATTGGCTGCGCTTGTTGGCGGTAAGCTGCTCATCGATCATCCTCTCGTAGGTGACCAGATTTGTATAGTCTTGCGGAGAAATGATGGCCCCCTTGTCAATGATGGTCTGCCCCTGCTGGATTACCCCCTTGATGGCTGTGTAGCGATCCAGATCATTCTGGTAAAGCATATTGGATGTCTCAGTGCTATAGACCAGATTAGGGGTGAGGGCCTCGGCTATGCCATTGTTTTTCATCCACTCCATGGCCCATACGCTGTCGGTGCCGAGAGCGGCAGGCATTTCGCGCAGCACGCGCTCAGGATAGGATATGTTGTTGGTAGTAGCCGGCTTTACGGTATTGGCCTGGATGATGCGTATGTTGGGCAAGGTGCCGTTGTCGATGCGGTGGCCGTATTCGTTTTCAATCAAGTCATGGGAATAAGCGTCGCGGATATATGCCACGGCGCGCCTTCTCATGTTGGCATCAGTGCCCGTAGGGGTGGCCGAGGCATCGCTTTGGGTCCATTTTGCCATCAGGGTGGATATTACCTGGCTGGCCTGGTCGGGCTTGCGCTCGAACACCGGGATGAACGTGCGGTCGAGCGAGTCGCGCACGTACAGCACTGTGGCCGAATCGGGCCGAATCGGGATGTCGAAAGGCGCGATGAGTTTG
Source organism: uncultured Bacteroides sp. (assembly GCA_964440745.1). GTDB lineage: Bacteria > Bacteroidota > Bacteroidia > Bacteroidales > Muribaculaceae > CAG-873. The sequence goes on along the minus strand of CAYTXF010000006.1, from coordinate 18,678 downwards.
GAGTAGTTCCAGGGACGCCCCTCTTCAAACTTATAGTGATTGGCCTCGAGATGAGGGTAGAAATATACTATGATTAGAGTTGCAAGAGCCGCCATCAGTAGATTGATGAGCATCTTGCCGCGTTTTGGTGTCATGAGTTAGTGGTTTGGTGATTTGGTGATTTGGTGATTTGGTGGGCTGGTCGACTTGTGGATCGGTGGATTCACCAAATCACCAAATCACCAACCCACCAAATCACGTTTATGCTGGGTGCTGTTCCCAGTCAAGAATGCGCAGGGCCTTGTCCACTCCCGCCACCTTCTTGATTTTAGAGCAAAGGTCCTCTACTACCTTGGTGTCGGCTACTCTTACCCAAAGCTCGCAGCCGAAGACCTCGTCGTGGGCTTCAATGTCGAGTTTGCGTATATCCATGTTGAGATGATGCGAAATCATCTGGGTGAGTTCTTGCAGGATGCCATGGCGATCGATGCCCTCGATGTGGATGTGCGCCATAAAGCGGCCGTCGACAGTCTCCCAGCGCGTGCTCACGATGCGCGGGCCATAACTTGACTTGAGCATCATGGCGCGCGGGCAGGTAAGCGAGTGGACCACCACCTGATTGTGCTCATTGACAAATCCCATCACTTCGTCGCCGGGGATGGGCGAGCAGCAATCGTCGGTGATGAAGTTGGCGCCGTTTTCGTCATAGCGCAGCACATAAGTCTCCTTCATGTTGACCGGCGGCAGATCCTCGGTCTCGCCTTCGGGCAAAGTCTTGGTCTTGGTGCCAAGGCGCAGTATCTTTTTCAGGAAAGAGGGGGAATTCTTTTCAGCCGCTTTCTTGAGCTGTTTAGCCACATACTCGTTGAGCACGATTTCATCGTTGCCCAACTGGCAGCAAAGTTCGTCGAGATTCAGCACATGGAAGAGCCCCATTAGTTTTGTCTGGATGAAATTGGAGTCCTCGATTTCATTGTCCTTGAGGAATTGGTCGAGTATCTCCTTGCCCTTTACGATGGCGGGCTGTCGAGTCTTTAGCAGAGCGCGGCGAAGGCGCGTCTTAGCCTTGGCGGTGGCCAAGAAATTCATCCATTCGGCCTGAGGCTGCTGTTGCTGCGAGGTGAGCACCTCCACTTGGTCGCCGCTCTTGAGCACAGTACTCAGGGGCACCAGTTTGTGATTGACCTTTCCGGCGATGCAGTGAGTGCCCAGATCGGTATGCAGATTGAATGCCACATCCAGCACTGAAGAATTTGCTGGCAAGGTGATCAATTCGCCCGAGGGGGTGAACACTATTATCTCTGAGGCGAAAAGGTTGAGTTTCAGGGTATCGAGGAAGTCGATTGCCGAGGGCTCGGGATCATCCAGGATGTCCTTGATTGTCTTCAGCCAGATTGTGAGTTCGCTTTCTTCCTCGCCTTCGCCGATTTTGTATTTCCAGTGGGCGGCAAAGCCTTTTTCGGCGATTTCGTCCATATGGCGGCTGCGAATCTGCACCTCGATCCAGTTGCCGTCGGGTCCCATTACAGTGAGGTGGAGGGCCTGGTAGCCGTTGGCCTTGGGGGTTGACACCCAGTCGCGCGTGCGCTCAGGATGGAGCTTGTACAGGTCGGTGATGGCGCTGTAGATGTTCCAGCATATTTTCTTCTCCTGGGCTGGGTCGTCGCAGTCAAAGATGATGCGCATGGCATACAGGTCATATACCTCGCTGAATGGTATGTGCTTGGCCTCCATCTTCTTCCAAATGGAGTATACTGATTTCACGCGAGCCTTTGATTCGTATTTGAGGCCCATTTCGTCGAGCATTTTGTTGATAGGGGTTGCGAAATGGGTGTATACCTCTTGGCGATGAGGATCGGTTTCTTCGATTTGGCGCGAAATCTGCTCGTAGGCGATAGGGTGCTCGTATTTGAAGGCCAGATCTTCGAGCTCGGTCTTGATGGCGAAGAGACCCAGACGGTGAGCCAGAGGCGCGTAGATGTAGAGAGTCTCTCCAGCGATCTTATATTGCTTGTTGGGAGCCATTGAGCCCAATGTGCGCATGTTGTGGAGGCGGTCGGCCATTTTTATCAGCACTACCCGTATGTCCTCGCTCATGGTGAGAAGCAGTTTTCTGAAATTCTCGGCTTGCAGTGAGGCTTTGTCGCCGAAGATGCCGCCTGAGATTTTGGTGAGGCCGGCCACGAGTTGTGCGATCTTTGGTCCGAAGTGGCGCTCAATGTCCTCGACGGTGAAGTCGGTGTCTTCCACCACATCGTGAAGCAGGGCTGCGCAAATCGAGGTAGATCCCAGGCCGATTTCCTGAGAGGCGATTTTAGCCACGGCGATAGGGTGCAGGATATAGGGTTCGCCGCTGCGACGGCGAATGCCCTTGTGGGCTTCCTTTGCGAATTGGAAGGCACGCTCTATTATTTCCACTTTCTTGCGGTGGTTGCTGGCCAGATAACCGTCGAGCACTTCGCGGAAGGCGTCTTCAATCATCTGATCCTCTTCGGGAGTGGTAAATTGCACTGCTGTATCCATGGCTGCTTTATTTGCGCTATTGAGGTATTTTACCGCAAAAATACAAAATAGTTTTCACTTTTCTGTTTTTATATTTGGTTTTTATTGCCAAATCCCAATATTTAACATTTGCCAAAGGCCAGAAAGCTCCCCTGGAAGCCGAGAGGGTTGCCCAAGTCTCATCATGAGATTGGGGCAACCCTCTCGGCTTCCAATTTTATGGTAATGCAGGATACCTATTTCTTTTCGTCGGCTGAGGCCACGGGAGCCTTGTATCGGGCGTTAAGGCCGTCGATGACTTCCTGGGTAATGTCGAGAGCCGGATTCATGTAGAGGCTTGTCTCGCCATAGAGGATGGCATCATATTTCTTTTCTTTGTTGTAAGAAATGATGAAATTCATGATCGAGTCGTGCAGCACCTTGTTGTTGGCAGCGATTTTCTCCATGGCTTCGCTTTCGCGCTTGGCATAGAGGCTCTCATAGTTGCTGGCGGTCTGCTGTATCTTTTTGGCTTCGGCTTGAGCTGCGGTTTCGGTGAGGAAGCCATTGTTCTGCAGCTTCTGCTGGAATTGGTTTTGCATGGATTGCAGATTGTTCTGCAGCTGGTTGTAGTAAGCCACAAGCTCGGCCTGGATTTGCTGGTTAGTCAGAGCGGTTGACTGCGAGAAGGTATAATACTGATTGATTGAGTCGCCCCACACATATCGAATGTTGGTCACGGTTTCAAACGGTTCACCTTGCTGCGCAGCGGCTGCTGCAGGAGCGGTGTCCTTAGAAGCGCAGGCTGTCATCAGCAAAGCGAAGCCGGCGAGCAAGAGCGTAGCGATTTTCTTCATACAGGATGTAATGAGCTTTAAGAGTAGATAAGATTATTTTAGTTGTTGATTCTTCTTTTTAGGTTGGTTGGCGTGGCACGCCACTATTTTGATTTCAAATCTTGATGCAGGCAACCGCCCTTGAGTTGGGCATGGGCGTGATGCCCCATTGGGAACTTGGCTCCCTTCACGAACAATACCTTTATGCCCAGCAGCAGGAAGGCTATTGCTACCATCAGGATGGATAAAATGACCAGTTTCATAGTCAAAATTCAAAATCATTGTGCAAATATAAAAAAGTTTGGCCGATTTTTTGTCATATGTCAATTTTATTTAGTAATTTAGTGGTCGAAAAGTGGTGTTTTTTAACATTATTTCTCATTACTCCACACTTGTTTACAATTCAAGCGTGGCTTTTTGAGAAAAATGTCAGCTTTTCGCAAGGGCGGCCAAGAGAGGCTCCCATTGATGGTAGAGACCCAAAGTTCAACCCTAAATTCAATAATACAATTATGGAAATGAAAGACCTGAAACCCACCGCGGTGTTCGAGATCTTCGATCAGATCACCAAGGTGCCCCGCCCCTCGAAGAAGGAAGGCAAAATCCGCGAATACCTTCTCAACTTCGCCAAGGAGCATGGCCTGGAGGCCAAAACCGATGCAATAGGCAATGTAGTAATTACCAAGCCCGCCACCCCGGGCCATGAGAATGCGCCCACGCTGATCCTGCAGGGCCATATGGACATGGTGTGCGAGAGCAACGATAAGAGCTTCGATTTCGAGAACAATCCCATCACCACCATTGTGGATGGCGAGTGGGTGCGCGCTGATGGCACCACTCTCGGAGCCGACAACGGCATAGGCGTGGCTGCCTCTCTGGCTGCCCTTACTGATCCTGACCTGGTGCATGGCCCGCTTGAGGCTCTCTTCACCATGGACGAGGAGACCGGCATGACTGGCGCCAACAATCTCGCCCCTGACATGATCACAGGCTCGATCCTGCTCAACCTCGACTCAGAGGATGATGCCGAGATCTTCATCGGCTGCGCAGGCGGAGTTGACACCATGGCCACCTTCCATTACAACCGCGAGATGAGCCCGAGCGATTTCCACTATTTCAAGGTGGACATTGCCAACGCCCTGGGCGGCCACTCAGGCGGCGACATCCATCTGGGCCGCATCAATGCCAACAAGCTGTTGGCACGCTTCCTGTTCCGCCTGATGAAGAAATTCGAGGTTGTGCTGTGCGAAATCGACGGCGGCAACCTGCGCAACGCCATCCCCCGCGCCGCCCATGCTGTATTCGGCGTGCACACATCACACAAGGAGGAAGTGGTGGCTGCCTTCAACCAGTACCTGGCTGAGATCGAAATCGAATACCGCCCCATCGAGCCCACATATGAGATCAAGCTTGATTCGCACGACCGCCCCGACTTCGCAGTTGACGCTGCTACTGGGCGCCGTCTGATCGAGGCTCTCTATGCCGCTCCCCACGGAGTGATCTCAATGAGCCGCGACCTCGAGGGCTTGGTAGAGACTTCTACCAATCTGGCATCGGTAAAGATGAAAGAAGACAACCAAATCGTGGTATGCACCAGCCAGCGCTCGTCGGTAGAGAGCCGCAAGTGGGACATTGCCTACCAGGTAGAGGCAGTCTTCTCGCTGGCCGGAGCCACCGTGACCCACGGAGAGGGATATCCCGGCTGGGCACCCAACATGAAGAGCCCCATCATGAAGATCGCCAGCGACGCTTACGAGGAGCTCTACGGCATCAAGCCCAAGGTGATGGCTATTCACGCTGGTCTGGAATGCGGACTGTTCCTCACCAAGTATCCTCACCTCGACATGGTATCGTTCGGCCCAACTCTGCAGGGCGTGCATTCGCCCAGCGAGCGCATGCATATCCCAGCCGTTGAGAAATTCTGGGGTCAGCTTCGTCGCATCATCGAGAAGGTAGCCAACGAAAAAGCCTGAAAAAATCTCTGATAATATTAGCATTGGGAATCGGGGGAGCCATTTGGGCTCTCCCCGATGATCCCACTGAATCCGGAATCCGAGAGGACTTCCAGATAGATTCGATGTATATCCAGCCCTGGGTGGATGCCTTGTTCGTGCGCGAGCCTTATCTTACCGACAAGGATTTTCACGCAGCCGCCCAGAAACTTCATGTCGACGATGCCACTATCCACGCCGTGGTGGACATCGAGGCTGGCACTCAGCACAAGGGCCTATTTGAAGAGGGCAAGCCTGTGGTGAATTTTTCGCTCGACCTTTTCCGGCAAAATGCCAAGAAGCGAGGCGTGGACCTCAAGAAATACACAAAAAAGTATCCAGAAGTATTCTCCGCTCCCAACCGCGCAAAATACGGTTCGCAGAATGCGGCTCAGTGGGCGCGCATGCAAGCGGCAATGGCCATCGATTCGGTAGCCGCCATAGAGAGCGCCTATTGGGGCATGTTCCAGATCGGAGGCTTCAATTGGAAGAAATGCGGGGCTCGCTCGGCTCAGGAATTCGCCAAGATGATGATGCGCTCAGAGCATGACCAACTTGATCTCTTTGTCAACTTCCTCCATTCCACCGGGCTCGACGAACCACTGCAAAAGCATGACTGGAACCGATTCGCCCGCGGCTACAACGGCACCGGCTACGCCAAGCGCGGCTATCACACCCGGCTCAAAAAAGCCTATAACAAATACAAATGATATTCCCGCCAGTGCGGCATCCTAATGCATATGCAAGAAAGCCGGGAGCACCTTAAGGCGGAACTGATGATTGAACGATATCGTGACGATATACGATATGCACGATGTGATGAACAGGGGGAAGAACATCGCAAAGTCGCCACACATTTCCACCACGATGAACATTGCCATCAGCGGCGCTTGCACGCCGCCAGCCATCACTCCGGCCATGCCGCACAGGGCAAAATATCCGATAGGCATCTCGGTGCCGAGCCATTGATTGCAGCACACTGCGAATAGAGCGCCAAGCATTGCTCCGGCAAAAAGAGTGGGGGTGAATTCGCCGCCTACGCCGCCTCCTGAGTTGGTGGCTGCTGTGCCAATAGCCTTGATGCCGGCAAGCCATAGCAGCAGGATGATCAGGCGCGTAGTATCGAGGTCGTGCCATATCAGTTGCTCGTCGCAGATGGTATAGGCATGCCCATTGAGGGCTTTTCCGATGCAAGGATAGCCTTCGCCGTAAAGATCGGGAAAGAAATAGATCATGGGGCCTACGATGGCTCCGGTCAGCAGCACTTTTACCCAAATATGCTTGAACTTGGCGGCCAGCCGCTCTGTGCCGCGCATCGTAAGGCTGTAGTAAAGCGAATACAAGCCGCAGACTGCTCCCAATGCCAACACAGCGGGCAAGTAATGCGGATCATAGTCCATCATGCGCGAAAAGCCAAGGTCGAGAGTGCCCCCCTCGAGCGAATAGGTGACGCCCCAGGCTGTGAGGCAGCCTACCACCAGGCCTATTGCGGCTATCGACGACATCTCCATCTTCAGGATTTCAAGAGTGAAGAACACTCCGCCCAGAGGGGCCTTGAATATTGCGGCGATGCCGGCTCCACCGCCAACTCCCACCAATATGCGCATGTATCGGGGCTGAAGCACAAAATATTTGCCCACATTGCTGCCGACTGCGGCGCTCGCGTAGGCGATTGGTCCCTCGCTGCCGGCCGAGCCGCCGAGCCCCAAAGTGGTGGCACATGCCAGAATCGGACTCCACATCAGTTTCCACGACATTTTGAAGCTGCGGGCATGCAGGGCATCACGAATCTTCTGAGTGCCATATTCGAGCCTTTCTTTCACCAGTTTGTGGCAAAAGAAAGCCGTAAGCCCAAATCCGATAGTAGGCAAGAAGATGATCAGCCATCTGTGGTCCTGGAAAAGAGAAAAACTCTGTACTCCCTTGGTAATGAATCCAATGAGCCAGCGCAGGAGCCACGCTCCGACACCGGCTATTGCCCCCACAATGGTGGAAAGTAATACCAGGAACCACTTTTCGGGCATGTGCACTGCCGCCCAGTCAGCCCAATGCGCAAAGGCACCGCGCAGCCCCTTGTTAGGCAGGGTCACGTCGGGTTGCTGCAGCCCCACGCCTTTAGGCTCGGGCGCATCTTCTCTATGTGGCTTTGACGGCTTTTGGTCCATGTCTTTCCCTCGAAGCGTATTGATTAAACTTTCATAAATAAAACCCCGATTCAGCTGAAATAGTTTATAAAAATGATTAAGGGCCGAACGACCCCAGGCCGTTCTGCCCTTAAAATATCTTTCCCAATCACTTTAGCACTCCCCCTAAAAGCGCGATGAGCGGAACTGCCCGCTCCTAATCCTGCCCAGAAGATTAGTCGCGCCAATAATTGGAGTACTGCGGGATGTTGCAAACCAGCTTCCCCTTCTCGAGGGCTACAGTGTCCTCTTTAAGAAGCCAGCCGATGCCGGCGAAGAATTCCTCCTGAGAGAGGCTGCGGCACCTTTTCTTCAAGGCGGATATGGTCAACGCCTTGTCTTTTTGCACGATTTGCCATATCTTGGATACGGCGCGTCTTAAAGAATCTCTGTTCATAGTACGAATTAGTTGTAAGAGTTAGTGTTCACGTTCTGATACACGTATTGCTACGTGGGTTAAATTGATAACAATCTAAAATTAAAAATTCCTATTTTGGGGTTCTTTTTTTAGAAATCTATAAGTATTTCCCACTATTTCCATATTGGAAAGTATTGTATCAGAGGACACAAGGATGTATCCGATGTCCTCCAAGGAATCCAGCATCTTTACAGCTTCGCCGGTGGGCAATGCCATGGCAGAGGTAGCCAAGGCATCGGCAAAGGCGCAGTCAGGGGCTATTATGGTAGCACTTAGGGTGGAGGTGAGCGCCGGGCGCCCGGTGATCGTGCTGATGGTATGATACACGAGGCTGTCGCCCAGGAGGCGATTGTTGCGATAGTTGCCGCTGGTGGCTATTGCGCAATCCGTGATGGCAATCACGGCCAACTGGCTGTGAGCCGTGGGGTCGTCGACGGGTGCATCGACCTGGATGCGCCAGTCCTCGCCTCGGGAATTTTTGCCAGCGAGGGCCAGTTCGCCCCCCACCTCCACCATATAGTCGTGACAGCCATTGCGCTCCAGTGCCTTCGCTATCAGGTCGACGCCGTAGCCTTTGGCTATGGCTGAAAAATTGAATTCGGTGGCTGGGCTTTTCTTGATCACTTGGCCGTCGGGGGCAATGCTGCACTGCAGGATGCCTACCGAGGCCAGTGCGCTGTCGATTTGCTCAGGCGTTGGTCCCGCTTCCAAGCCCTCCTTGTATCCGAAGCCCCATAAATTGATTAGGGGGGAGATTGTGGGGTCGAAAGCCCCGCCGCTTATGCTGCATACTCGCTGAGAGAGCGCGAATACCTCCTCGAAAAGGGCATCGGCCTTCGCCGAATCGCCCTGATTGATTTTGGAAATCAGGCTCTCCTCTACGAAAGGCGACAGCGAAAAGTCGACCATCCGCATCTGGTGCAGAATGGTGTCATTAAGATCGCTGGCAGCCTTATAGGTGATATGATAGGTAGTGCCCCATGTGGCGCCTGCCACTGAGCGGTATTCTTCGCGGTGGCAACTGGCAGTCAGGGCTAAAAGGAGCCCAAACGCGGCATAAGTCAAGGAAAGCCTTTTCATGAGTTGCCTGATCATGCTACCTGTACCGGGATGCCGGTAGCCTCGGTGATTTGCTTGGCTATTAGTTCAAGTTCCGATTTGGGCACTTTCTCCAGGCTTTGCTCCGGGGTCTTTCGATCGATCGAGTACACCATCACTTCGCGAGGCTGAATCTTCTGGTAGGCTTCTATTAGCGCCTCTATTTCCTCGGGGGTGGTGTTGTCCACGCGCTGGCCATCATGCTCGCCGCGAGTGAACATAGTCTGGATAATTCCTGTGCCTCGGAATTGCTGCAGGTCGTGGATAGCCTTCTTGCAAGTGAATGTCGCGGAGTTGGGGCGATCCAACAGGCGCATCGTACGCTCCACGGCACTGTCGAGTTTGAGGATGTTGTTGTCAACCTTTTTAAGGGCAGCGGCCACCTGGGGCTTATGGATCATTGTGGAGTTGGTAAGCACGCTCACCTTGGCCTCGGGATAGTATTTGTCGCGCAGGGCAATCACGTCGTCGACCACTCCGGCGAAATCGGGATGCAAGGTGGGCTCGCCGTTGCCGGAGAATGTGATCACATCCAGGGGAGCGCCTTGGGCATGCATTTCTTGGAGCTTGGCCTTCAAGGCGCGATCCACCTCTTCTCGTGGGGAAATCCCAGCCTCGCCCTTGCCTTGGGCATTGTAGCCGGCTTCGCAGTATAGGCAGTCGAAACTGCACACTTTGCCATCATTTGGCATGAGGTTGATCCCTAAGGAAGTGCCTAATCGGCGCGAGTGGATCGGACCGAATATGGTATCATGAAATAAGACGGTCTGCATATTCTTTGATTTTGGTTAATTGATTTCTTCGTCGGCGGTGTCCTCGCTGATGTGGTGCTTGCGATCGAAAGTAAGCAGGTCCTCCCTTTCAAATCGGTAGGCTGGCGAGGCGAGCGAGGCTGTGGCATCGAAATGCTCGCTTGAGATGTCGAGCACTCCGCATATTAGTTCGTAGGCCAGATCATTGGTGAAATATCGGTCATGGTTGGCACTCAGTGCGTCGAACACATTCTGATGCCCGACTTCATATTCTGGACTCATCCAGGTTACCACCGGAATGCGTGTGTGTCCGAATCCGCCGAATGTGGGGGCGCGCTGCTTGTCAGGGATTGTGGCGTGGTCAGAGAAATATACCATGGCCTGGAGATTGAGTTTGTCCTGGGCGTACTTGAAGATGCGGCCCATCACGCTGTCGGTATACCGGATGGAGTTGAGATAGGTGCCTATATGGTCATTTTCATCGCAAGGCCAGGTCGCTGCCTGGGCCGGATAGCGGCTTGCGTAATTGAAATGATTGCCTTTGAGATGCACCACCAGGAAGTTGTTGATCGTGGGATCGAGTTCATCAAGGAAGTCGAGCAGTGCCTCGTCGTAACGCACTTTGTTAACCTCCTGCAGTGTCCACTTAGCCACATCGGCCGTCTCAGCTACCAAGGTGACCGAGGTATCGAATGAGCCCAAATGGCCTTGGTTGCTGTACCAATGCACTCGATATCCCAATTTGTGGGCAATGTCGATGATCGAGCAGGATTTGGCGAATTCCTTGTCGTTGTACTGGTTCTTTTCCGTAAGGGCCTGCTCGAGCACTTGCACTGTGTGCATGTCGCAGGAATAGGCGTGCGGGAAGGTCACTGTACCCGGGTCTTTAGCCAGAGAGGAGAGCCAGGGAGTGGTGTCGCGCTTGAGTTTGGGATTGAATGCTGACATGTAATCGCGGCAGGCACTTTCGCCGATGATTACCATGATGGTGTGGGGCTTGTCGGTAGTAGAGCCCAATCTCTTGAGTTTGAGATTTTGCACTCGCTGGGCCGCTTCGCTCGTGTAGTGGCTGTTGCGGCGCTTGTAATCGAGCACATCGTAGAATAGGCTTACCACTCCGCATCGGCGCCATGGCGATCGCGCTCCGCTAAAGATCAGGAAGACCATCACTATGGCATATGCACCTGCTCCGATAGCCCACCACAGGCTCGAGGCGCCGCTGTGGAAATTGGCCCAAGCTGTGCCGCCCACCACGACAAGCAACGCGATGATTTCCATCACGCACCAATACCAGGGATAGGCCTTGGCAAACTCAAAGACTTCGTTGATGTGCGAGTTTTGGAGGATCTTCATGCCGTTGATGTCGACCTGAGCATGATACAGAGCCCAATAAAAAATCTGAAACACGATGATGGCGCCCATGGCCAATTCCATCAAGGTCGTCACAGAGGCTGGCAGCCACCATACCGGGCCCGCATTGGCTTGGCATATTATAAGGGCTGACAATAAGCCGAACCCATAAAGGCCTGCCGCAAAATCCATCTGGTTGTCATATTCAGCCGCAACTTTGCGATTTGCCAAATGGTAAAATAGGGGGAACGCCACCATCCAAGCCAGGCTCAGCCCGGCTGCCACCCACGGTTGCGCACCCGGCACCCAGTTGCCGTAGGCGATCCAGGGAACCATCGACAAGAGCGAGGCAATGCCTATGCGAGTGGCCTGCTGGTGGAGCGAACGCTCCGACAGGCCCTTGTTGAGGGTAAAATACAGCCCATAGGCCAGCGCGTAAATGCCTAAGAATATCAAACAGAAAATCAGTCTCATTCGCGGCGGTTAAGTTAAGATGGGTTCAATTAGTCGACTACAAAATTAATAATAATTTTATGAACTAAGGATGAATTTTACGATTTAAATTCAGTACATAAGATAATTTTGTGTAAATTTGCAAATTGATAGCGATCGTTACACCATCTAATATAGGATTTCATATATGAAGAAGTTTTACACCATAATAGTGGCAATGGCTTTTGCGAAAGCCGCTGTGGCCGCCGATCCTACCATGACTCCAGCCGAGGGCTATCCGGATTTTGCCATGGGCGGCGATTTGTCATGGACCACTCGAATCCAGGATGCTAGCACTCCCACTTATTATTTGGGCAATGTCATCGCATCTGACCAGGTCACCACAATCCCTGACATGGTGCTGGATCATGGCTTCGATGCTGTGCGCCTGCGCGTATGGGTGGATCCTACGGTGCCTATAGTGAGCGGCAACGATTGGTATGTGAAAATCGACGGATACACTTATAAATGCGTGAGCACGCATGGATACTGCGGCACATCCGACCTGGTATCGCTCGCTACCACATTTGCCATGGGCGGCGCTCGAGTGATGGTGGCTTTCCATCTTTCCGACACCTTTGCTGACCCGGCTCGCCAATTCATACCCAAGGCGTGGGAAGATTGTACCACAGCCGACGAGCTCGCTGAGCGCGCAGCGCAGTACGTGGAGGGCGTGCTGACTCAGCTTTACGAGGCTAATGTCAATGTGCAATGGGTGCAAATTGGCAATGAGACCTCTACAGGCATGCTCAAATACAAACTTCCCGAAAACTCTTACGATACGGTAAGTCTCAACAGCCTGAATTGTGAAATCAGTAATACCAACACTGCAGGCACACAGAATTTTGTAAAGGTATACTCCGCCTGCGCGGAGGCAGCCAAAAAGGTGTATCCTCAGGCTAAAAGGCTGATTCACCTTGCTTCTGGAGAGAAATGGAGCGATATCAATTGGATGCTTTCTACTGTGCAAGCCCAAGGCTTCAACAATGAAATGTGCGATCTTATTGGCCTCTCGCTCTATCCTTGCCCCGATCAGGATACTGCCAATTGGAAAACTCCCACCGCCAAATGCTTGGCTACTATCGACAATATTTATGCCACCTATGGCTTGCGCTCGATAATATGTGAAATCGGAATGAACAACGAGTGGTCAGAATCATCCTCCGACACCTCACAGGAGGGCAACATAGAGCAGTGCAATGCCGATGTGAGGGCCTTTACCCAATACCTTATAGATAATCTCAGCAATAAAGAGAGTTATTGCGACGGCTTTTTCTATTGGGAGCCCGAGGTGGATTATCTCGATGATTACAAGATGGGCGCTTGCGTGCAGGTGGATCCCGGCAACTGGGATCGCAAGCATGTCACTGCCAACGATTATTGGATCACAGTGAAGGATAATTCTGAATTTCCAGCCGGAGGCTTGGTATCTTACGAAAATTTGGGCATAGCCAGCGTGGAGGCTGACAGCGATGCTGAGGTCAGATATTATACCTTGCAGGGAATCGAAGTGGCCAATCCCAGCACTGGATTATATATCAAGCGCCAGGGCAGCAAGTCAGAGAAAATATTCATACAGTCGCGCTAATCGTTAAGCCTATGGGTAAGAATAAACTCAGGAAGTTTGCCGAAATGGAGCAAATGGATTGTGTGCTGCAATATCCATTTGCAAGGATGAAGGCCGAGGGAGGCTTTCCTCTGCGGGGCAAGTGGCGTGAAAGATTTGGCAATGACAATCCCATAGTGCTCGAACTTGGCTGCGGCAAGGGCGAATACACAGTGGGCCTGGCTCGCCTGGCGCCTGACAAGAATTTCATAGGAATTGACATCAAGGGAGCCCGCATGTACACCGGCGCAAAGATTGCTGAGGAAGAGGGACTGGAGAATGTGGCCTTCTTGCGCACATCGATTGAATTGCTCCCTTATTTCTTCTCGCCCGGCGAGGTCTCTGAGATTTGGATTACTTTTCCGGATCCGCAGATGAAGAAAGTGCGCAAGCGCCTCACTGCCACCAATTTCCTCGAATTGTACCGCCGGGTGCTGAAGGATGGCGGCAGCGTGCATCTTAAGACCGACAGCCCATTCCTGTACACTTACACTGATGCTATGCTGCGGGCTTCGAATATCGAGCCTGAATATAATGTAACCAATCTCTATGGCGACAATCCCGACATCAATGATCTGCGGCCTGTCATACCAATTCCCAATATGCGCACTCACTATGAGCAGCAATGGCTGGAGCGCGGACTTACCATAAAATTTCTTTCTTTCCCCCTGCGGAGCACAGACGTTCTGACTGAGCCTGACATAGAAATCGAGCCTGACACCTACCGCAGCTATTCTCGCAGAACTGACATTACCAAAATCACCAATAAGAAATGACCCAACTGTATCCTAAACTCATATTAGACGCTCTGCGCAACGTAAAGTACCCGGGCAAAGGCAAAGACATTGTCGAACTCGGCATGGTCGAGGACGACATGCGCATCGATGGCAATAAGGTGGAATTCTCGCTTGTGTTTGACAAGCCCAACGATCCCTTCATGAAGTCGCTGGTTAAGGCTGCCGAAACGGCGATTCTCACCTATGTCGACAAGGACATTGACATCCGTGGAAACATATATACAAAAAGCCGCCATCAGCAGGCTGCCGAAGCGCCCAAGCGCGCACTGCTGCCAGGAGTGAAGAACATCATTGGCATTTCTTCCGGAAAGGGAGGAGTGGGTAAAAGCACAGTGGCAGCCAACTTGGCAGTGGCTTTGGCTCGCGAAGGCTACAAAGTAGGCCTCTTGGATGCTGACATCTTCGGTCCGTCGGTGCCCAAGATGTTCGGCTGCGAGGACGCCCAGTTATATATGCACGAGGTCGATGGCCGCCAACTCATCATCCCCTTTGACAAGTACGGAGTCAAGCTCCTTTCGATTGGTTTTCTGGTCAATACCAACGATGCCATGGTATGGCGCGGGGCCATGGCCTCGCGAGCCCTTAATCAACTGATCGAGGATGGCGATTGGGGAGACTTGGATTATTTCCTGATTGACATGCCTCCGGGCACAAGCGACATCCATCTTACCTTGGTGCAGACCCTGGGCATCACCGGGGTGGTGATAGTCAGCACCCCGCAGGAAGTGGCATTGGCCGACGCTCGCCGAGGAATCGCCATGTTCACCGGTGATAAGGTGAATGTGCCTGTGCTTGGCATTGTGGAAAACATGGCATGGTTCACTCCCGAGGCACATCCCGACGAGAAATATTACATCTTTGGCAATGGCGGCGCTTCCCGACTGGCCGATGAGCTCAATGTGCGCCTGTTGGCTGAGATACCGCTGGTGGCTGCTGTGGGCGAGCACAGCGACAATGGCCAGCCCATCGCTCTGGGCGACACTCTCTCGGCTCAGGCATTCATGCATCTTGCCCATGAGGTGATCGATGCTGTTGACACTCGCAACCGCATGCTTCCCCCAACCCGCAAAGTAGAAGTAAAAAAATGAAAATATTAGTTATAAATGGTCCGAATCTCAACCTTTTAGGCAAGCGTCAGCCCGAGATTTACGGAAAAGAGACACTGGCCGACATCGCGGAAAGTGTTGATGCAGTATTCGGCAGTCAAGCCGAACTCACCTGGTGGCAGAGCAACCACGAGGGCGAAATCATCGACAAACTCCACGAGGCTGGTTATGGCAAGGAAAAGGCCGATGGCATAGTGCTGAATGCTGGGGCCTATACTCATACATCATTGGCTCTGGCTGATGCCATAGCCGCAATTCCAGTGCCTGTGGTGGAAGTGCATCTCAGCAATATCTTCTCGCGCGAGGAGATACGCCATCGCTCGCTCATTGCTCCGGTGTGCTGTGGATCGATCAGCGGTTTTGGATGGCACAGCTATTTATTGGCTGTTGAGGCTCTGCTTATGAGAAAAGCGAAATAAAGAATTTGTGATAAAACCAAATTCTCAGAATAAGCGTTATAGATTTATGTGAATTCTAAAGACAAAACTTTTTAAGAAACGAAATTATGAAAAAGTTGTTATTATCGCTTATCGTTGTGGCTGGTTTTGCCATGACATCATGCCAGACCAAGGCTGAAAAGGCTGCTGAGGAAGCTGCCGAAACACAGTCAACCGAAATCGTAAGCAAGCTTGACAAGGCTACCACCGAGGCAGAAGCCCAGACCATCGTAAACAACGCCATAGACCAGGCTAAGGACCTCATCCAGCAGGGCAAGGCTCAGGAAGCCAAGGACCTTCTCGACGAGATCGCTCCTACCGTAAAGGACAAATATCCTAAGCTGTCAGAAATCATTGACAAGGCCAAGGAGACCGCTTCACAGGCTGTCGAGGTAGCTGACTCTACCGCTGCTGCCGCTAAGGAGCAGGCTGCTGCCGCTGCCGATTCAGCAAAGGAAGCCGCTAAGGATGCTGCCAAGGCTGCTGCCGATTCAGCAAAGAGCAAGGCTAACGCCGCTGTCGACGCCGCCAAGGATGCTGCCAGCAAGGCTGCCAACGATGCAGTAAATGCTGCTCAGGACAAGGCCAACGACGCTGCCAACAAGGCTAAGGATGCCATTAAGGATAAACTGAATAAATAATATTCGACTACAGAAACATCGGTGTTTCATAGTCGCCGAAAAAGCGATTATGAAACATCGTCATATTTAATCTATACCATATTGATATGAAGAGACTGGTAATTTCCACTGGTGCCGGCATGAGTGCCGAAAGCGGCATCAGTACGTTTCGTGATGCTGGTGGCTTATGGGAAAACTATCCCGTGATGGATGTGGCCAGTGCTGACGGCTTCCGCCGCAATCCTCAGCTTGTGCACCAATTCTACAATGAGCGCCGCAAGCAACTGATCAAAGCGCAGCCCAATGCCGGGCATAAAGCCATTGTAGAGTTGGAGAAGTATTTCGAGGTGTATGTCATCACTCAGAATGTCGACGATCTCCACGAACGCGCCGGCAGCAAGAATGTGATGCATCTTCATGGCGAACTAATGAAGGTGCGCGCTCTCGATGATGAGGAGAAGGTCTTTAAGCTAAAGCCCGAATCGCTGGAGACAACCCCCGACACTGTGATCGATGGACATAAGGTGCGTCCCCACATTGTGTTCTTCCAGGAGGCTGTGCCAATGTTTGAGCCGGCAACTGCGCTTGTGGCTACGGCTGACATTTTCGTGATCATCGGCACTACGCTTTCAGTGTATCCGGCAGCAGCCCTGTTACAGTATGTGAGACCCGGCACGCCGATCTATTACATCGATCCCAAGCCGGCAGCCGTGCCTCCTTATGTGCATGTTATTCCTTATGGGGCAAGCGAGGGCATGAAGAAACTCACCCAGCTTCTCCTCGAGCAAGAAAAAGGAAAATAACGTCATAGGGGACGTGATATACAAAATTGCCAAAAGGCCCATGGGCCTTTTGGCAATTTTGTATGGTGGATGCTTCGCGGTTATACGGTGAGGATTTCTTTTTCCTTGGCGGCGAAGAGATCGTCGATCTTCTTG